>JAFDWD010000490.1 GCA_018268695.1 Actinomycetota bacterium | reverse complement strand
CGCCATCACGAGTTCGCGCTCGGCGTCGCGGACGACGCAGTCCGTGCACGTGCCGCCGCTACCGACGACGAGGTCGTAACCCGTCATCAGCCGCTCGCCCCCGAGTCGTCGAGGCGCCACTCGAGCATCACCGGGTCGCCGACCTGCTGGACGTTGACCGCGAGCAGGAGCGCGCACGATGGGCAGTGGAAGTGGCGGGCGACGAGGCGCTCGGTCATCCCCTCGGCGTTCAGCGGGCTGAGGTCGGCGATCGAGAGCTCCCGCATCACCGCGCCGAGCTTCGGGTCCCGGTCGGCCGAGCCGAGCTCGTGCCCGCACTCGGCGCAGCGCGCCATCAGGGTGCCCGCATCGTCGCGCCACAGGGCGACCGCGTCGCCGACCGGCGGTCCTGCGACCGCCCCTTCGATCGTGCTCATTCCGACTCCCTTCCGAGGTTTGTCCCTACTAACTCGCGGGGGGCGCCTGCGTTCAACTGGCGTAATGGGCAGTTCCCCGCGGCGGGGCGGGCGGCGAAGCTCGAGGCCGATTGTCCGTCCCGCCCCAGAGCCGATCGTTCACGACCATCGAGTTCGAGGTCTCCGAGGCGGTGGCGACCATCACCCTCAACAGGCCGGAGCAGCTCAATGCGCTCGATCCGACGATGGAGCGCGAGCTGCTCCAGGTCTGGGACCTGGTCGACGGTGACGACGAGGTCCGGGCGGTCGTCGTCACCGGTGCCGGGAGGGCCTTCTGCGCCGGCTTCGACCTCTCCCACGGCTTCGACGTCTTCCGCGCGGCGGAACTGCGCGGCACCGAGGAGACCCCGCCCGGCTCGGTCCCCCGCGACAGCGGCGGGCTGATCGCGCTGCGGATGTTCCGCTGCACGAAGCCGATCGTCGCCGCGATCAACGGCGCCGGGGTCGGCTTCGGCGCCACCTTCCCGCTGCCGATGGACGTCCGCCTCGCCTCCGAGAAGGCCCGCTTCGGCTTCGTCTTCTCGCGCCGCGGAATCTGCCTCGACGCGGCGTCGAGCTGGTTCCTGCCCCGCGCGGTCGGGCTCAGTCGGGCGCTGGAGTGGACGATGAGCGGTCGCATCTTCGACGCCGAGGAGGCGCTCGACGCGGGCCTGGTCCGCTCGCTACACGCGCCCGAGGACCTACTCCCCGCCGCCTACGAGGTGGCGCGCGGGATGATCGCGGCGAGCGCACCGGTCTCGGTCGCCCTGAACCGCCAGCTGCTCTGGCAGATGTCCTCGGCGCCCCACCCAATGGACGCCCACCGGCAGGAGTCGATCTACATCGCGCAGCGGGCGACCTCGCCGGACACGACCGAGGGCGCCGACTCCTTCAAGGAGAAGCGGCCGCCGGCCTTCCCGGGGCGCGTGTCCGAGGACCTGCCCGACGGCTTCCCGCCCCTGGCCGAGCCGCCCTTCGACCTGCCCGAGGGACCGGCGTGAGCGCGACCGCGCGCCGCGGCCTCTGCGTCTTCGGCGCCGACCTCACCTCGCTCGCCGCGGCGGGCGAAGCGGCCGACGCAGCAGGTTTCGACGGGGTCTGGACCTCGGAGCTCTACAACCGCTCCGCCACCGTGACCCTGGCGGCGATCGCGCCGCGCACCGAGCGGGCGACCCTCGGCTCGGGGATCATCTACGGCGTCGGCCGCAGCCCGCTGATGCTGGCCGCCGAGGCGGCCGACCTCGACGAGCTCTCCGGCGGCCGCTTCATCCTCGGCCTCGGCAACGGCACGCGGCGGATGATCTCCGACTGGCACGGCCTCGACGGCGACGCGCCCGCGGTGCGGATGGAGGAGCTGGTGCCGCTGCTGCGTGACATCTGGCGCCTGCCGGAGCAGCCGGTCGACCACGAAGGGCGCTTCTACCGGATGAAGCTGGCGGCGCTCGACCGCAGCGGGAAGATGCCCGAGATCCCGATCTACACGGCCGGCGTCGGCGCGCGGATGATCGAGAGCGCCGGGCGGGTCGCCGACGGGCTGATCGCCCACACGATGTGCGTGCCGCGCTACCTGGAGGACGTCGGCCGGCCGGCGGTGGAGCGCGGCGCGGCGAATGCCGGGCGCGACCCGGGCGACGTCGCGATCGCCACCTTCGCGCTCGCCTGCGCGGCCCCCGACGCCGAGGTGGCGCGCCGCGAGGCGGCCGCGATGATCGCCTTCTACGGCACCGTCAAGTCCTACGCGGTCGTCTTCGAGCACTGCGGCTTCGGCGCCGAGGCGAAGGCGATCCAAGAGGCCTTCGCGAAGCGCGACCTGGCGGCGATGGTCGGCGCGGTGAGCGAGCCGATGGTCGACGAATTCGCCGCCGCCGGGACCCCCGAGGAAGTCGACGCCGCGCTCCGCCGCTACGACGGCGTCGTCGACGAAGTCGTCCTCTCCGTCCCGAGCTTCCAGGTCACCGACGAGCGCGTCGCCGAGAACCTGGCGCTCCTCACCGAGCGATGCGCACCCGCGTGAGCGCCGCCTGGCTCATCCCGACGCTCGCCTACGTGGTCACCCTCGGCGCGCTCGGGGTGACCAGCAAGCTCGCCCTGCGGACCCTCGGCTGGCAGGAGCTGGTCATCTGGTCGGCGGGCGCCTACCTCTTGGTCGCCGTCCTCCTCCTCACGGTCGGCGGCGGCGGCATCCACCTCGAGACGAACTCCTGGTGGGCGGCCATCTCGGCCCTGATCGTGGTCAGCTCCCTGATCCTCCTCTACGTCGCCCTCGGCCACGGCGAGGCGAGCAAGATCATCCCGATCACCGCCGCCTACCCCGCCGTGACGATGATCGGCGCCGCCCTCTTCCTCTCCGAGAGCATCACCGTCGCCAAGGTCGCCGGCATGCTCCTGGTCCTGGCGGGCGTAGTGGTCCTGACCGTCGCGGACTGAGCCCCGCGGTCAGGAAGCGCGGATCGCGCGGAACGCGGCGCGGACCTCGCCGACGAACAGCTCCGGGTCTTCCATCGCCGCGAAGTGGCCGGCTCGCTCGAGCAGGTTGTAGTAGACGAGGTCGGGCTCGGCGGCGCGGATCCAGCGCTCGGGGACCGGGTTGATGTCGTGCGGGAAGACGCTGAGGGCGTAGGGGACGCCGGCGGGGACGATCGGGCGGCGGGCGCGGGCGGTCTCCCAGTAGAGGCGCGCCGAGGAGGCGGCCGAGTTGGTCAGCCAGTAGAGGGTGACGTTGTCGAGCAGGGCATCGCGGCCGTAGATCGTCTCCGGGTCCGACCAGAAGTGGAACTTCTCGAGGATCCAGGCGCACTGGCCGACGGGCGAGTCGGCGAGGCCGAAGCCGAGCGTCTGCGGCCGGGTCGCCTGCTGGCGCGAGTAGCCGCGGCCGGTGCGGTTGAACTCGGCGCGCCGCTCGACCGTCCAGCGCTCGAAGTCGTCCTCGACCCCGAGGCGCTCGATCTTGGTCCCGTCGACGTAGTCGTGGTTCAGGTGGATGCCGATCACCCGCTCGCCGCCGTGGCGCGCCACGGCGCGGCTGATCGCCGACCCCCAGTCGCCGCCCTGGGCGCCGTAGCGCTCGTACCCGAGCCGCTCCATCAGCACCGCCCACGCCCGGCCGACCCGGTCGGGGTCCCAGCCAGTCTCACCGGGCGCGTCGCTGAAGCCATACCCGGGGATTGCCGGGATCACGAGGTCGAAGGCGTCCTCCGCCGTGCCGCCATGCGCGGTCGGTTCGGTCAGCGGCCCGATCGTGCCGAGGAACTCCAGCACCGACCCCGGCCAGCCGTGGCTCATCACCAGCGGCGTCGCGTCCGGTTCGGGCGAGCGCACCTGGATGAAGTAGATGCCGACGCCGTCGATCTCGGTGCGGAACTGGGGCAGCGCGTTCAGCCGCTCCTCCACCCGCCGCCAGTCGTACTCGGTGCGCCAGTACTCGCAGATCTCCCGCAGGTGGTCGACGGGAATGCCCTGCGACCAGTCCGCGACCGGCGCCGGCCGCGGCCACCGCGTCCGCGCGAGGCGCTCCCGCAGATCCTCCAGGTCGGCCTCCGGGACCTCGACCCGGAACGGCTCGACCGCGCCGCCCCCGCTCATGCGCGGGCCGGCTTCGCGAGGCCGGCCCTCTCGTAGTCGGCGGCCGGGGTGTCGTGTGGATCCTTGTAGATCGTGAACCAGCAGCGCCCTGGCACACCGCGGCAGTCGATGTCCGGCCAGGGATGGCCGACGTCGGCGATCGGCATGACGAAGTGGAACACCGCCAGATGGGTGCGGTAGGTCGAGTACCGCGGGTTGCCGAAGTTCAGCCCGGGGACCTCCTCGGTGACGCGCGGGAAGGACAGCGGCGGCTCGAAGCACCCGCGCAGGTCCTGGCGCCCACAGCTGCCGCAGACCTGGTGGTGGAGGACGAACGCCTCCTCGGTCTCGGTCAGGGACACCGTCCCCCAGTTGCCGACGCCGAGGAAGAAGCTCCAGTTGCGCGCCCGCTCGACCGGTTCGCCCAGCATCGCCAGGTCGCCAACCATCCGGTCGTGCCACCAGTCCTCGTTGGCGCAGGCGAGCTGCGCCGCGGCGAGCCCCTCCGCCCCGTGCCGGCGGTAGATCTGGTTCAGCACCGCGGAGAGCCAGTCGATCCGGTAGTCGTGCAGCGCCAGGCAGGCGGTGTCGACCTCGGCGTAGAAGCGCTTCGCGCCCGCCGCGTCGCCGGCGTCGAGCAGATCCCCGAAGCGCTCGGCCGCCTCGCTGCCGCCGGCGAAGACCGCCCGCGCGAGCGCTGCCTTCTCGGCGTCGTCGACCCCCGCCCGCAGCCCGATCTCCAGCCAGAGGTCGGGCTCGAAACACTTCGCCATCTCGTCCGCCCCGTGGTTCTCCAACGCCCAACGGATCGCGGTCGAGGTCCAATCGACCATCAGGTCGACGAGCCCGGCCCGCGCCTCGAAGATCCGCTCGAACTCCGGCCGCGCCGCCCCCCGATCCCCCGAGTCGATCGCCTCGTGGACGAGCTCCGCGCCGTTCCGGCACATCTCGTCGAGCTCCTCCCGCGTGCAGAGCGGCGCCATAGGACCAAGCTACGCCCGCGAGCCCCGCCCGACCCCTGTCGCAACCGACAAGCCCTTCGCTCTTTCCCCCCGAATCGAAGGGGTAACAGCGAACGCCCTTCGTCGCTTGTCCCCCTTACGAGGGACAAGCGACGAACGGCTAGGCGGAGAGGCCGCCGTCGACGGCGAAGGTCTGGCCGGTGATGTAGCTCGCCTCGTCGCTGATGAGGAAAGCGACGAGGGACGCGACCTCCTCGGGGCGGCCGAAGCGCTGCATGGGGATGCGGGCGAGGAGCGACGCGGAGAGGGACTCGTGGTCGCGGACGCCGGCGGTCATGTCGGTCTCGACGTAGCCGGGGGCGACGCCGTTGACGCGGATGCCGGCCTCGGCCCAGTCGACCGCGAGGGTGCGGGTGGCGGCGTCGAGGCCGCCCTTGGTGGCGACGTAGGGCATGCCGCGCTTGGTCCCGCGTGCCGCGGTCACCGAGGAGAGCGCGACGATGCTGCCGCCCTCGCCGCGCGCCAGCATGTGGCGGGCGACGGCCTGGATCGCGAAGAAGACGCCGCGCAGGTTGACGTCGACGATCTCGTCCCAGGCCGCCTCGGTGAGATCCTCGGGACGGACGAAGTGCGGGTTGACGCCCGCGTTGGCGACGAGGGCGTCGATCCGGCCGTGGCGCTCCACCGCGGCGTCGACGGCCGCCTCGACGCTCGCGCGCTCGCGCACGTCGACCTCGGCGCGCGAGGTCGCGACGACCGTCGCGCCCGCCTCCTCCAGGCGCGCCGCGCAGGCGCGGCCGATCCCCCGGGTCGCCCCGAGCACCATCGCGACCTTGCCGGTGCAGTCCACGGGATCCCCGGCCGCGCTCAGACCGACATCGTGTAGCCGCCGTTCACCGGGTAGGTCTGGCCGGTGATCCAGGAGGCGGCGTCGGAGGCGAGGAAGAGGGCCATGTTGGCGGCGTCGTCGGGCTCGCCGAGCCGGCGGATGACGTAGCCGCGCAAGAGCCGCTTCACCGCGTCCTCCTGCTCGACGATCTCCTCGGTCGCGGGCGTCCGCATCGCCGAGAGCGCCACGCAGTTCGCGGTGACCCCCGCGGACCCGACCGCGCGGGCGATCGCCCGCATGAAGCCGGCCGCGCCCGCCTTCGCCCCCGAGTAGACGACGAAGGCCGGCTCGCCGACCCTCCCGGCGTCGGAGACGACGGTGACGATCCGCCCGTACCCGCGCTCGACCATCCCGCCGACCACCGCGTTGGTGGCGTTGAGGACGCCGAAGAAGTTGGCCCCCAGCCACGGCGCCCACTCCTCGGGGCCGGTCTCCCAGAACGGGGTCGGGTCGACGATCGACTGCGCCGGCCCGGCGTTGCCCGCGTTGTTGACGAGGATGTCGATCGGCCCGACCTCGGCCTCGGCGGCGGCGACCATCGCCCGCACCCCGTCGAAGTCGGTCACGTCTCCCTGGGCCGCGACCGCGCGAGCGCCGAGCGCCTCGACCTCCGCCGCGACCGCCTCGGCGCGCTCCGCGTAGAAGTCGTTGACGACGACCGCGGCCGCCTCGTGGGCGGCGAGGTGGAGGGCGATCTGCCGCCCGACCCCCTGTCCGGCCCCGGTGACCAGGGCGACCCTTCCCGACACGCTGAGCAGATCCGGCGCTGGACTCACTGCACTCCCTCCCTATCGACCCCGGAACTCCGGGGTCCGCTTTTCACGAAAGGCGGCGAGGCCCTCGGCCATGTCGGCCGAGCGCGCGTGCAGCGCGGCGGCGGTCAGCTCGGCTCGCAGGCCGACCTCGAGCGGCGACTCCAGCGCGTCGTCGGTCAGCTGCTTCATCACCGCGAGGCCGAGCGGGCTCTTGGTCGCGATCTTCGCGACCAACGCGTCGACCGCGGCCTCCAGCTCCGCGTCGGGGACGACGTCATTCAGGA
Organism: Actinomycetota bacterium; assembly: GCA_018268695.1. The sequence continues at coordinate 6,025 of JAFDWD010000490.1, read as the reverse complement.
GGCCCGAGTGGCGGAGCTCCTCGGCGGGCAGGAACTCCCCGGTGAACATCAGCTGCTTGGCGAGCGCCGGGCCGACCCGCCGCGCCAGCCGCACCGACCCGCCGCCGCCGGGCACGATGCCGTAGTTGGCGTGCGCGTCGCCGATCTTCGCCCCGGCGGCGGCGACCGCCAGGTCGCAGCAGAGGATCAGCTCCAGGCCACCCGCGAGCGCGATCCCGTTGATCGCCGCGATCGTCGGCAGCGGCAGTTGCTCGAGCCGGCGGAAGGCCCCGAGGACCGCCTCGAGGAAGCCCAGGAAGGAACGGTCTTCGGCGTCGGAGCCGTCCCCGCCCCCGGCGGCGCCGAGCATCTCGAGATCGGCGCCGGCACAGAAGGCGCGGCCGGTCCCGGTCACGACCAGCGCGTGGACGCCGTCCGTGGCCAAGGCCTCGTCCAACGCCGCGTCCAGCCCGGCGACCACGTCCCAGTTCAGACTGTTCATCGCCTCGGGCCGCTCCAGCCGCACCCACAGCGCGCCCGCGCGCACCTCGGTCGTCACCGCGCTCATCCGCCCACGCTCCTCTCGCGGCCGCTCCAGTAACGGTCCCGGATCCGACGCCGCATGATCTTCCCCGAGCCGGTCTTCGGCAGCTCCTCGACGAAGTCGACCGAGCGCGGCTTCTTGTAGGAGGCGAGGCGCGCGTCGCAGGCGGCGACCACCTCGGCCTCGCTCAACTCCGTTCCCGGCCGGGCGACGACGACCGCCTTCACCGCCTCGCCCCAGCGCTCGTCCGGCACCCCGACGACGGCCACCTCGGCGACCTCGATCAGCGCGGAGATCGCGTTCTCGACCTCGGCCGGATAGACGTTGTAGCCGCCGCTGACGATCATGTCGCGCTTGCGGTCGACGATGTAGAGGTAGCCGTCGTCGTCGAAGCGCCCGAGGTCCCCGGTCATCGCCCAGCCGTCCGCGCGGATCGTCGCCGCGGTCTGCTCGGGCTTGCCCCAGTAGCCGACCATCACGTTGTCCCCGCGGACGACGATCTCGCCCACCTCGCCGACCGCCGGCGTGCCGCCGTCCTCAGCCTCCAACCGCAGCTCGACGAACGGGTTGGGACGCCCGGCCGACGCGAGCCGCGCCGGGATCGGGCCCGCCGGGTCGTATTCGTGGTCGCGCCGCGACAGCGCGGTCAGCGGCATCGGCGTCTCCGAGAGGCCGAAGAACTGGACGAAGACGTCGCCGAACGCGGCGACCGCGCGGGCGAGCCGGTCGGGCGCGATGCCCGAGCCGCCATAGGCGATCGCCCGCAGGCTGGAGAAATCCCGATCGGGGTCGGCATCGACCTCCGGCAACATCATGTTCAGCATCGTCGGGACCAGCGGGATCGTCGTCACGCGGTGGCGCTCGATCGCGTCGAGGACGGCGACCGGGTCGAACGCCTCGTGGACGAGGTGGGCGACGCCGCGGGCCGAGCAGGTCGGCTCGAAGTACCCGGCCAGGTGGCTGAGCGGGGCGACGTGGAGGATCACGTCGTCGGTGCCGAGCGTCGGCAGCTCGACCATCGAGTTCCGCATCATCGCGACCCAGTTGGCGTGGGTCAGCGTCGCGCCCTTCGGCGCCCCGGTGGTCCCCGAGGTGTAGAGGAGCGCGCAGAGGTCCTCGGGGCGTGGTGGCGCCTCGCAGCGCTCGGGATGGCCGCCTTCGAGCAGCTCCTCGTAGGCGATCGCGCGCTCGGTCGGAGGGCCGAGGACGACGACACGGCGGCCCGCGGCGCCCGGGACCTCGTCCAGCCGCGCCGCCCACTCCGGGCTGACGACGAGGACGCTCGGCTCGCAGTCGCCGATGATCTGACCGACCTCCTCCGGGTGCAGTTTGTAGCTCGGCGCGACCCGGACGAAGCCGCCGACGAAGATCCCGTGCGAGACCTCGATGTAGGCGGGGCTGTTGGGGGCGACGATGACGACACGGTCGCCGCGCGCCGCACCGAGGCCGCGGAGGCTCGAGGCGAAGCGGTGGGCGCGTTCGCCGAGCTCGGCGTAGGTGCGGACGCCGTCGTCGCCGAGCAGCGCGGGGCGGGAGGCGAAGCGCTCGTAGGAGGCCTCGAAGATCGTCGCGACCGAGACGCTCATGACGCTTCGAGGATCGTCACGGCGGCGACGGCCTGGTCGGGGGCGAGGAAGCCGCCGGCGTTCTCGGCGAGGCCGACCCGCGCACCCTCGACCTGGCGGGCGCCGGCGCGGCCGCGCAGTTGCTCGGTCAGCTCGACCAGCTGGGCGCAGCCGGTCGCGCCCACGGGGTGGCCCTTGCTGAGGAGGCCACCGCTGGTATTGACCGGGACCCGGCCGCCGAGCGCGGTGGCGCCGGAGGCGAGCAGGCTCGGGCCCTCGCCCGGGCCGCACAGTCCCAGCTCCTCGTAGATCTGCAGCTCCGCCGGGGCCGCGGCATCGTGGACCTCGAGCAGGTCGAGGTCCTCCGGCCCGAGCCCCGCCTGCTCGTAGGCGCGTGCGGCCGCCCGCTCGACCGCGAGCGGACCGTCCTCGTCGGACCCCGAGGCCAGCGCGAATCCCCGCACGCGCACACCGTCGGCGCCGATCGCCGCCGCCCGCTCAGCCGAACAGACGACCAGCGCCGCGGCGCCGTCGCCGATCGGCGAGCACATCAGGAGGTTCAGCGGCCCGCTGATCGCGCGGCTCGCCAGCACCTCCTCGACCGTCACCTCTTCGCGGTACTGCGCCTTCGGGTTGAGCGCCCCGTGATGGTGGTTCTTGACCGCGACCGCGGCGAAGTCCTCCGGCGTCGCCCCGCTGTGCTCGGCATAACGCCGCGCGAGGAGCGCGTAGACGTCCATGAAGAGCGAGCCGCTCCCAGGCTCCCCGCCGTCGTAGACGAATGCCTCCAGGTCCTCGCGCCGCTCCAGGTCGGTCGCCGCGCCGAGCGCCGCGAACGAGCGCGCTTTGTCGGGATGCACGAGCTTCTCGGCCCCGACCGCGAGCGCCACGTCGACCTGCCCCGAGGCGACCGCCATCGCCGCCAGATGGAAGGCCGAGGAGGCCGAGGCGCAGGCGTTCTCGACGTTGTAGAAGGGGACGCCGAGAAGGCCCGTCTCGCGCAGCGCGACCTGCCCGCGGACCATCTCCTGCCCGGTGATCAGCCCGGCGACCGCGTTGGCGAAGAAGACCGCCTCGACGTCGCCCGCGCCGAGCCCCGCGTCCTCCAGCGCCCCCCGGGTCGCCTCCCCCGCGAGCGCCTTCAGGCTCACGTCCGGGAACTTGCCGAACGTCGTCATCGCGGCCCCCGCGATCACCGCGTCAGCCACGATCGCCGCCCTTCCCGTTGCCGTCGAGGAGCTCCCGCGCGATCACCAGCTGCTGGATCGTCGGCGTCCCCTCCTCCAGCCAGTTCAGCCGCGCGTCGCGGTAGAGGCGCTCGATCGGGTGGCGCCGCGTGTAACCGACGCCGCCGTGGACGAGCAGCGCCCGGTCGGTCACCCGCCCCACCGCCTCGAGCCCGAAGAGCTTGCAGATCGACGCCTCCTTCGGGATCCGCCGGCCCGCGTCCCATTTCGCCGCCGCGTCGTCGAGCAGCAGCCGCAGCGCGTGCACGTCGACCTCCATCTCGGCGAGATAACGCTGCACCGCCTGCCGGTCGGCGATCGGCCGGCCGAAGGTCTTGCGCCGCTTCGCGTGCTCGACCGAGAGGTCCAGCGCGTATTCGGCGGTCCCCAGCGAGGAGGCGGCGACGAAAACGCGGCTGATCTCCAGCGCCTCCTCCATCTTGCCGATCCCGTCGCCTTCTTCGCCGATCAGGTTCTCCACCGGCACGCGGGCCTCGGTGAAGGTGAGCAGCCCGTGCTCGCCGCCCTTGCAGCCCATCGTCTCCGGCAGCGGCTCGATCTCGAGGCCCGGCGCGTCGCGCTCGACCAGGATCGTGCTCAGCATCTCCGGCCCGTCCCCGTTCGAGGTCTTGGCGAAGACCATGAAGTGGCTCGCCCAGTCGGAGTTCGTGATCAGCCACTTGCGCCCGTCGATCACCCACTCGTCGCCCTCGCGGCGCGCCTTGGTCGCGGTGTCGGCGCCGGTCCCGGAGTCCGGCTCGGTCAGCCCGAAGGCGACCGACTTCGACCCCTCGGCCAGCCCCGGCAGCACCTCGGCGCGATGGCGCTCGTTGCCCAGCTCATACAGGGCGTGGCCGATCGAGTTGTGGACGTGGACCGCGGCGCGCACCCCGCCGTGGACCTTGGAGAGCTCGGCGATGATCGGCAGGTACTGGCGCACCGACAGCTCCGCGCCGCCGTACTCGGCCGGCACCAGCAGGCCGAAGGCGCCCATCTCGCGCAGGGCCGGCCAGATCTTCTCGCGCGGGATCGTCTCGGTCTCCTCGATCTCCTCGACGAACGGCGCGACCTCGCTCCACATCGCGGTGAAGATCCGCTCGCGGAAAGCCTCGTAGGCGGCGTCCTCCATGCCGACGCTCATCGCGCTCATCACAGGGCCGCCAGGACGTCGGGATTCGCGATCGCGCCGGTCGGCTTCCCGGCCAGGGCGGCGAGGACGCTCTCGGTCGCCATCTTCGACATCGCCAGGTTGGACTCGGCGCTGATCCCGCCGCAGTGCGGCGAGGTCACCACGTTCGGCAACTCGGTCACCGGCGAGCGGCCGGGTGGCTCGACCGCGAAGACGTCGAGCCCGGCACCGCCGAGGCGGCCCTCGCGGAGCGCCTCGACCAGCGCCTCCTGGTCGACCAGCGGCCCGCGCGAGGTGTTGACGAGGACCGCCCCGGGGCGCATCAGGCCGATCCGCCGCGCGTCGATCAGTTCCGTCGTCGCCGGCGCCAGCGGCAGGTGCAGGGAGACCACGTCGCTGCGCTCCAGGAGCTCGTCGAGCCCGACCAGCGCGGCATCGTCGGGAGCGCCCGCCGGATCGTGGACGAGCAGCTCCGCGCCGAAGGCCTTCACCCGCCGGCCGACCGCCTGCCCGATCGCCCCGTAGCCGACCAGCCCGACCGTCGAGCCGTGGAGCTGGGACAGCGGCAGGGAGAAGTCGCGCCAGCCGCCGGAGCGCACGCTCGCGTCGAGCCGCCGCAGGTTCCGCAGCGCCGCCAGCATCAGCGCTAGGGTGTGGTCGGCGACCGTCTCGTGGTTGGTCCCCGGCGTCGTCGTCACCACCACGCCCTCGCGCGAGGCCGCCTCGAGGTCGATCGAGTCGAGGCCGACGCCGGTCCGCGCGATCACCCGCAGGTTCGCCGCCCGGGCCAGCACGTCGGCGTCGAACGGGTCGGCGTCGGCGATCGCCGCGACCGCGTCGCCGAGCACCTCGCTCAGCTGCTCCGGCGTGCGGTCGGTGCCGCGCGGGGAGATCACCAGCTCGTGGCCCGCCGCCCGCAGCGCCCCGCCCGCCTCCGGGTGGCCGAAGGCGAAGCCGCCGTAGGTGACGACGACCGACCCCGCCGCCGCCATCAGAACGCTTCGCCGGCGTCGGCCCGCGTGTGGCCCAGCCGGACGTCCTGGTAGGGCACCTCGCCCGCCTCGAAGTCGTCGACTTCCAGCAGGCTGCCGCAGGAGGGGCAGAAGAACTCGAGGCTCTCCAGCTCGATCACCGTGGTCGGCCGGACCTTGGTGCCGAGCCGCTCCGCCAGCTCGGTCAGCGGCGAGCGGCGGACGTGCGCGCCCTCCTTCCAATTGCCGGCGGCCGGCCCGAGGACGTGCTCGCAGTGACTGCAGCAGAGGCTCCCGGCGGCCGCGACAAGCGGCGGACGGTACTCCTCCATCGGCGCGGGCTCGGCGCTCGGATCGGCCCCCAGGCGCTCGGTCCGCAGCTCGCGCCGCCGCCGCGCCGTCGCCTCCTCGTCGACCTCCCCACCTGCCAGCACCACCCCGTAGACGGAGTCGACGACGTCGGCGGTGATCATCCCGTTCTCGAGATCCTCGGCCACCCGCCACGGCTCGCGGAAGAGCGGGTCGCCGAGCCCCGAGCCGCCCGCCCCGTAGGTGCGGGTGATGTCCTCGTCGTCCATCTGCAGGTTGGTCGCGTGGGACGGGGGCAGGGT
>JAFDWD010000048.1 GCA_018268695.1 Actinomycetota bacterium | reverse complement strand
GTCGGCGATGACCAGGTCGGACTCGCTGACGATCCCGACCACCTTGCGATCGTCGTCGACGACCGGGATCGCGCCCATGTCGGTCTTCGCCAGGAGATCGATCGCGGTGCGCGCTTCGTCGTCCACCGTGACGCTGGGGACGTCGGCGCTCATGATCTCGGCGGCGGTCTTCATAGTGCGCGCGAGATTATTGGACCGACCCGGCGGACCGCAGCCCCGCGGGGATCGCGGCGATCACGTCGGTCGCGATCACCGACTCGGCCAGGCCGACGCGCCGCGCCGCCTCCTGGCCCGCCCGCGCGTGGGCGATCACGGCGGCGCAGGCCGCCGCGAACGGCTCGAGGCCGCGGGCGAGGAGCGCCGCGGTCATCCCGGAGAGGACGTCCCCGCTACCCGCCGTCGCCAGCGCCGGGGCGGCGAGGGCGTTGACCGCGATCCGCGCGCCGTCGGTGACGATCGTGTCGTCGCCCTTGAGGACGACGACGGCGCCGCTGCGGGAGGCAGCTTCGACCGCGCTCGCGAGGCGGTGGGCGTCGATCTCCGAGGAGTCGCGCTTGAGCAGGCGACCGAGCTCCCCCGCGTGCGGGGTGAGGACCGTCGGCGCCTCGCGGGAGGCGAGGTAGGCGAGGCTTCCGGCGAAGGCGTTCAGGCCGTCGGCGTCGACCACGAGCGGGGCGTCGATGCGGGGGACGATCGCGCGGGCGAGCGCCAACGAGTCCTCGTCGCGCCCCAGCCCCGGGCCGAGGACCCCGGCGGCGGCCCGCTCGTAGGCGGCCAGCAGAGCGTCGATCCCGGCGGTGCCGAGGCGTCCCTCCGGGCCGTGGATCCCGCGTGACATCACCTCCACCTCGCCGGCTTCGAAGGCCAGCTCGAGATCGGCGGGGACGGCGACGGTCGCGTACCCGGCCCCGGCGCGGATCGCGGCGGTCGAGGACATCCGCACGGCGCCGGTAAGCCCGCGCGAGCCCCCGGCGATCGTCACCTGCCCGGAGGTGAACTTGGTCGACCGGGCGCCGCGCCGTGGCAGCAGGTCGAGGATGGCGGGATCGATCACCCCGGCGGCAGCGGGCTCCGGGGCCCCTGACGGGATCCCGATCGGCGCGACGATCAGCTCCCCGGTCGCCCACTTGCCGGGGGCGACGTAATGGCCGACCTTGGCGCCGTGGAAGGTGACGGTGAGGTCGCATTCGACGACCGCTCCCGCCACCTCGCCGGTGGCGGCGTCGACGCCGGAGGC
>JAFDWD010000489.1 GCA_018268695.1 Actinomycetota bacterium | reverse complement strand
TTGGCGTTCTCGAATTCGGCGATCCAGGCTTTCTGGGCCGCTTCCTGCGCGGTCGAGCCGGCGCCGGCGATTTCGCCGGAAGCTTCGGTCGAGGGTACGCCCCCACCGCCTTCGGATTCGCTGCTTTCTTCGCTGGTGCTGGACGAGCTGCTGCTGGATCCTCCGCCCCCGCAGGCGGCCAGGCCGAGCACGAGCACGCAGGCGGCCGCGAATACCGCAAGCCACTTAGAGCTGGACATCAGTCTCCTCTTCGATTTGTTGACGAGATTGCGACCGCGCCGTTCGGGGCGGTCCGTGGAGCGAGCGTGTCAATGCCACGTCCGCAGCTTGTTATCTGCGTGTAGCGGCGATGTAAAAAAGATGTAAAAGACGGTTATCAGCCGTCCGGAGAGAAGCGGTAGCCGATCCCGTTGTGGGTGTAGATCAGCTTCTGATCGGGCAGCGCGGCGCCGAGCTTGGCCCGCAGGCGGCTGACGTAGACGTCGACCGAGCGATCGTCTCGGCGCGGTGGCGTCCCCCAGACTGAAGTGTGGAGCTCGTCCCTGGTGAGGATGCGCTGCGGGTTCGACCAAAGAGTGACGAGCAGCTGCAGCTCCCGCACGGTGAGGCTGAGCGGACGCCCGTCGACGAGCGCCGCGTGCTCCTCCGGGCGCACCTCGAGCTTCCCCAGCCCCGATCGTTCCGTCGCGCTACTGACCTCCATCGAGGCTGAGAATGTCGCTGAGCGGCGGCGAACCGGTTACGCCGCGGTGAAGCTTTTGTGAACGACCTGTGAACTTTGGTCGTTCAGGGACGCCTGCGAGGGCGTCGAAGGGTCCGCGGGCGGAGCGTCGGGGACGGCATCCGCGGAGGGCTCCGGGTCGAACCGGTAGCCGACCCCGAAGTGGGTGTGGATGTACTCCCAGTCGGGCGAGCGCTTCTCCAGCTTCTGGCGCAGCTTGCGGATGAAGACGTCGACGGAGCGATCGCCGTGGGCCATCGCGTAGCCCCAGACCCGCTGGTAGATGGTCTCGCGCTCGAGCACCTGACCCTGGGTGCCGGCGAGCAGGTGGAGGAGCTCGAACTCGCGCCGGGTCAAGTCGAGGCTCTCGCCGGCGACGAAGGCCTGGAAGCGGTCGGGACGAATCTCCAGCTCGCCGGCGGCGACCGGGGCTGACTCCGTCTCGTGACGGCCGCGGCGGTGGCGACGGGTGACCGCTTCGATCCGCGCGATCGCCTCCTCCGGGTGCGCAGGCTTGGTGATCCAGTCGTCGACGCCCAGTCGCAGTCCGCGCACGCGCTGGGCGACGGTCGAGCGGCCGGTGCAGACGACCACGCCGAGGTCCGGAAGCAGGCTGCAGACCCGGTCGAGATAGCGCCAGGCCTCGTCGCCGAGAACCGCGGGGTCGACCAGCAGCGCGTTCAGCTTCATCGCGACCAGCTGGTCGGGCGGGACCGGGCCGCTCGAGGTGCGCAGCAGCCAGCCCGCCGCCTCGGCGCGCTTGGAGAGAACGGTGACGAAACCGGAATCGGTGTCGATCACCGCGAGTCGGGTGGTCGGATCAGGGGCCAACTCGTTGGAATTCTATGCACGCCGAGGGGCCTTTTACCCCTGTTTACAGCTTTTTCACAAGTCGTAGACGCCCAAATTGCGGCCGCCCGGGGCCTCGCATGGCTTGTTCAAGCCAATTGAATTTCGGCCCTCGGGCGGCGCGTGTGACGGATCACACTGGGGAGCTAGAAGGTGGCCGGTCGCAGGCCGGTCGCGATCACGAGGAGAATCGCGATCCCGGCGGCGTAGCGGTAGATGACGAAGGGCCGGTAGGAGGCGGTGCGCACCAGGCGCAGGAGGAAGACGATGGCGGCGTAGCCGGAGACGGCGGCGGCGATCGTCCCCACCACCATCGGCCCACCGACGCCTGGCGGAAGCCCTTCGTGGACCGCGCTGATGCCTTTGAAGAGAGTGGCGCCGGCGACGATCGGGATCAGCAGGAGGAAGGAGAAGCGGGCGGCGGCGTCCCGGTCGAGGCCGAGGAAGCGGCCGGCGGTGATCGTGATCCCCGAGCGCGAGGTCCCCGGCGCCAGGGCGAGGATCTGGGCGAGGCCGATCCAGAGGCCGTCGCGAACCTCGGTCTGGCTCAGCGCGCGGCGCTGCGCCTGGCGATCCGCCCAGTCGAGTAGGGCGCCGAAGAAGATCAGTTGGATGGCGATCATCCAGGGCTCGCCCAGGTGTTCGTCGATGAAGTCGGAGGCGAGGCCGCCGGCGATCACCGCCGGGATCGTCCCGATCGCGATGGCGATGGCGAGACGCTCCTCGCTGGTCTCGATCGCCCGCTTGCGCACCACGGCGATGAAGCTGACGATCAGACGCCACACCTCCATGCGGAAGAAGGCGATCGCGGCGATCAGCGTCCCCGCGTGCAGGGCGACGTCGAACGTCTTGTTGAACGATTCGTTTTCGGTCAGGAACGTGTATTCCTGGAGCCAGGGGACGATGATCAGGTGGCCGGAGGACGAGATCGGCAAGAACTCGGTAAGCCCCTGGACCACCCCCAGTAGCAGGGCCTCGAGGTTTGACATCGCGCGATCCTACGCTGCCCGGTGCGATACATTCCCGCCCGTGAAGCGCGGAGCCTTTCTTTTCATCGCTGCCCTGACGACCATGCTCGTCGCCGCCCCGATGGCACTCGCCGAAAACGGCGAGGGTCTCCTCGGCAAGGCCGACGACAAAACCGTCACCTTCTTCTGCTTCGGCGTGATGGCGTTCTTCGTCGTCCTCGTGATCGGCCTCTCCCTGATCCAGGGCGCGTTGGATCGGCGAAAAGCCAAACGCCGCTACGACTTCGAACGCCTCTCCTAGGCGGCGTGGGGGCGCCTCGCGGCGTCCTCGGTCGCTCGCCTTCGGGTCACGCACTTAAGTGCGCTCCCCTCGTC
>JAFDWD010000488.1 GCA_018268695.1 Actinomycetota bacterium | reverse complement strand
AGCGAGGTCGACTCGGTCCGTGTCCCCGACCTGATGGTGGTCGAGCCCTACGCGACCGTGCACCAGGTCGTCTCCACCGTCACCGGACAGCTGGAGGCGGGCCGCTCGCCGGTCGAGTGCGTGCGCAACTGCTTCCCCGGCGGCTCGATGACCGGCGCGCCGAAGGAGCGCACGATGGAGATCATCGACGAGCTCGAGGACGAGGCGCGCGGCGTCTACTCGGGGGCGATCGGCTATTTCGGCGTCGACGGCTCGGTCGACCTCTCGATCGTGATCCGCACGATCGTCATCCGCCCCGGGCGGACCACGATCGGCGCGGGCGGCGCGATCGTCATGCAGTCGGACCCGGAGGAGGAGTTCGACGAGATCCTGCTGAAGGCGCGCGCCCCGATGGCGGCGATCGCCCGCACCGTGACCGGCCGCGCCGACGAGGAGGCCTGGGACGTGGAGCTCGAGCCGCGGGCGAGGAGCGCGGAGCCGGCATGAACCACGCTGTGACCCAAAGCCCGGCCGCGGAGTCGGGGGTGCCCGGCTGGGAGGTCCGGCCCGCCCGCGTCGAGGACGCGCCGGCCGTGGCCGCCGCGGTCGCGTCCCTGCTCGAGGAGCTCGGCGCAACGCCGCCGCCGATGGAGGCGATCGAAGCCGAGGCGCGTGCCCACATCGAGGACCCGAGCCTCGGCATCGTCCTCGTGGCCGCTACCGATCGCGACCTGGTCGGGGCGCTGACCGCGAGTTGGGCACGGGCGATCCAGGCCGCGGGGCGGCTGCTGACGATCGAGGTGCTCTGGACGCGGCGCGAGCTCCGCGACCGGGGCGTCGGCGCCGCGCTGGTCGACGCGCTCGCGCTCGCCGCCGCGGCCGAGGGCGCCGCGCGGGTCGAGGTCGGGCTCCCGCGTGAAGGCTTCCCGGCGCTCCGCGCCACCGAACGCTTCTACTTCGCCAACGGCTTCGAACTTCTCGGTCCCCGCATGCGGAGGGCCGTGCCGTGAGCGAGATGGTGATGGTCGAGCAGCGGACCAACGGGCTCGACACCTCTTCGGTCTGGATCCGCGAAGGCGACGTACGGCTGGAGGGGCAGGACTCCGATGCGCGCCTCGCCGCGCTGCGCAGCGGGCTGCGCCGCCACTTCGGCGTGCGCTCGGTCGCGGCGGCGGCCGGGGACGAGGAGCTCGAGCGGGCGCTCGCCGCGCTCCACGGCCCCGAGCACCTGGCGGCGCTCGCCGCCGCCGGGGAGGAGCCGACCGTGCTGCCGGACCTGGCACCGCCCGGCCTCGAGCCCGACATTCCGGTCAACGCGGCACTCGTCGCCGCCGCGCGCGAGGCGGTCCGCACCGCGCTCTCGGCCGCCGGCCGGCTCCTCGACGGCGACCGCTATGTCTACGCCGTCTGTCGCCCGCCCGGCCACCACGCGGGCCCCGACTTCATTGGCGGCTACTGCTACCTGAACAACGCGGCGGCCGCGGTCCAGGCCCTGCGCGAAGGCGGCATCTCACCAGTCGGTGTCCTCGACCTCGACCTGCACTACCCGAACGGCACCTCGGAGCTGGTCGAGCGGATGGGCGGCGAGGCGACCCTCCACTCGCTCCATGCCGCACCCGTCACCAACGTCGCCGCCGACACCGAGCTGCCGCGCGTCCCGCGCGAACGTGCCCACGCCTTCGCCGCCGCGCCGGACCCGGTCGCCTACCTGGACGAGGTCGAGGCCTCGCTGGTCGAGCTCGCCGCCGACTCTGCGGCGCTGGTCGTCTCGCTCGGCTACGACACCGTCGACGGCGACCCGCACGGGTCCTGGCACTTCGGCCCCGAGGTCTTCGCCGGCATCGGGCGCCTGCTCGCCGCCACCGGCTTGCCGGTCTGCGTCGTCCAGGAGGGCGGCTACTCGCTCGAGGCGCTGGCGCCGTGCAGCCACGCCTTCGCCGCCGGCCTGCTCGGGGAGGACCCGGTATGAGCGCGCGCGAGCGGACCGCGGCCGCCGAGCACGCGCTGACGCCCGCCGAGCAGGCGGTCGCGGCCGGCCTCGCGCCCTACCGCGCGCGGCTCGACGAGATCGACGCGCAGCTCGTCGACCTGCTCGGCGAGCGCTTCCAGATCTGCCGCGAAGTCGCCGTCCACAAGTCCGAGAACGGGATCGAGATGATGCAGCCGGGCCGCGTCGAGATCGTCCGCGCCCGCTACCTCCAGCACGGCGCCGAGGTCGACCTCCCCGGCGACTTCACGGCCGACTTCTTCGACCTGATGATCGACGCCACCTGCCGGGCAGAGGACGAGCTGATGGAGCGCCTCGAGCGGGGCGACGCGTGAGCTTGCCGCCGGGGCCGCGGATGCCGCGGGCTCTGCAGGCGCTCGGCT
>JAFDWD010000487.1 GCA_018268695.1 Actinomycetota bacterium | reverse complement strand
GGTTGTCGAGAACGACCATGAAGAGCCCGACGGAGACCAGGACCAGCGTCCAGATCCTCCCTCGCTCTTGCGTTTCCATGTCCGGTTCCCTTCGTAGTTAGTAGCGGCGACTAAGAAGAACTTAGCAGCCACTAATAACTGATGCAACGCGCCGCAAGAAAAAGTTGCAGGAGATCACGTGGATCCTCGACTGGGTGTGGGCGTAGAGCCGCCGCGAGAGCCCCCCGAGCGAGGGATAGAAGTTCGCCACCTCGACGGCGACGCTCAGGCGCACCTTGCCCTGGCCCTCGTCGTCGTGGCGCCGGATGTCGATCTCCAGGTAGCCCTCGCCGTGGCGCCCGCGCTTGGAGACCAGCAGCCCTTTCTCGATCCGCCACCGCACGATTCCCCGGCGGGCGTCCATCTCGTATTCGGGCGCCTTGAAGGTGAGCAGCCGCAGCTGCGGGATCAGCAGCACGACGGCGCGCTCGGTCGGGGTGTACTCGACGTGGATCAGGCCGAGGGTGAAGCGCTGGAGGGTCGTCCAGTAGGAGCGCGCCACCCGCTCCAGGTGCTCGGGGTTCCAGGACGATTCGATCGCGGCGGTGGGGAGGACGATGTCCGCCGTCTGCCGTGAGGTGACCGCGCCGGTGGCCGGGTCGACCGAGGTCTCGTCGCGCGGCTTCCCGATCTCGGTGCCGGGGATGACCGGCGGGCGCTTGCGTCTCACCAGCGCCTCTTTACGCTCGGTGGGTGGAGGCGATCGTCATCTATGACAACGACTGCGGCTTCTGCCGGTGGACGCTCGCCCTGCTCCTCGACCTCGATCGCGATGCGCTTCGCCCCCTGGCGCTGGGGACCCCCGAGGCCGACTATCTCCTCCACGATCTCGCGCCGGAGGAGCGGGACGCCTCCTGGCATCTCGTGATCGACCGGCCGGGCCCCGAGCAGCTCCGCCTCGACCATCCGCCCGCGCGGTTCAGCGCCGGCGCCGCGTTCGCTCCCGCCCTGCGGATGCTGCCGCGCGGCCGCCGCCTCGCCTGGCTCGTCGCCCGCGTCCCCGGTCCCACCGAACGCGGGTACCGCTGGGTGGCCGAGCACCGCCGCCGGCTCGGCCGGCTGGTCCCGCGGCGGGCGCGGCGCTGGGCGGACCGGGTGATCGCGGCGCACGGCGGCCCGGGCCGCTCTCAGTAGGGCGGCTTGCAGATCGTCTTCGCGCCCGACCAGGAGAACCACTTGCCGAGCTTCCCACCCGGCTTCTTCGGGACGCGGACTTCGAGCTTCGTATAGGCGGCCTGCTTGCCGCACTTGCCGAGGGCGGTGGCGCGCAGCTCGATCCGGGCCGGCTTGCGGTAGTAGCCGCCGTGGGGCTTGAAGATCGGGTTGAGGCCGTAGCCGATCGCGCTCGGGTTGCCCCAGCCGGTCCACTTGATGTCGCGGACCGAGCCGCTCGGATCGCCGCCGTTGAAGATTTCCTTCGGTTCAGCGGTGCCGAAGCCCTTGCCGTAGGGGGCGGCGAAGGCCTTGGCGCCGAGGACCGGGTCGGCGGCCGCTCCGGCCGAGCCGGCGAGCGCGCCGAGGGCACAGGTGGCGAGGATGAGTGCGGAGAGGATTCGGATCTGTCTCATGCCTAGGACGTTTTACCCCCTCGGAGCCGCCGCAAGCGCTCCCCCAGCGAAGGTCGCGGGCCCCGTTCGGCCTCGAGCCACTCCCCCTGGGTCGGCAGCCGCCCTTCCGCCCGCGCTTTCCGCACGCACTCCCAATGTGCGTGGCGTCGCTTCGAGCGATCGTCTTCCGGCGCGATCAGCACGTGGTCGATCATCGACGGCAGGTGTTTGCGACAAAACGGGCACCGATACGTAGTCGGCTTCAAGTTCGACGCCCGCCGCATCGACCACCACTTCGGCTGCTCCGCCATCCCCACATGTTGACGGGCCGAAAACCGGACTATGTGACCGGTTTTCGGCCCGTCAACGTCGGGGGCTACGAGTTGGGGTGGCGGAGGCGCGACATCGCGACCATGGCGGCGCTGCTGCCCTTCTGGTCGACCAGGCCTCGGAGGGTGTGGCGGGAGAAGATCTCGTCGAGCTCCTCGCGGGTGAGGGTCTCGCGGTTAAGCGCGGTTTCGGCGAGGTCGTCGAGGGCCTCGCGGTTCGCCGAGAGCAGGGTGCGGGCGCGCCGGTGGGCCTCGCGGGCGAGGGTCATCGCGGCGAGGTCGACGTCGCGGCGGGTCGAGTCCGACACCGCGTAGTCGCCGGTCGGCATCGCGATCGGTGGCGGCCCGTCGTGGTCGAGCGCCACGCCCATCCCGAACTCGCCGACCATCTGCTTGCAGACCATGTGGACGCGGGCGAGGTCGTCGACCGCCCCCGAGTAGGACTCGCCGAACACCTCTTCCTCGGCGGCGCGCCCGCCGAGCAGCGTCACCACCTCGTCCACAAGTTCGTCGCGGGACTTCAGGTAGCTGTCCTCCTGGGGCGAGTGGCCGACGAAGCCGAGCGCCGGGCCGCGGGGGACGATCGAGAGGATCTCCGGCGGGTCGAGCCCGAGCAGTTTGCGGCAGAGCGCGTGGCCCGCCTCGTGGTAGGCGACGATCCTCCGCTCCTTGAGGCTGAGGCGGCGCGCCTGCTGGGAGCCGACCGACTGGCGCAGCAGCGCCTCGTCGATTTCGGGGCGGTGGATCGCGTCGTTGCCCGCCCGACCGGCGAGCATCGCCGCCTCGTTCAGGGCGTTGGCGAGCTGGGCGCCGGTCATCCCGGTCGTCTTGCGGGCGACGTCGCGCAGGTCGAGGTCGTCGGCCAGCGGCTTGCCCTCGGCGTGGGCGCGGAGGATCGCCTCGCGGCCGTCGCGATCGGGCGGCGCCACCAGCACCTGGCGGTCGAAGCGGCCCGGACGCAGCAGCGCGGCGTCGAGCTTGTCGACGTTGTTGGACGCGGCGAGGACGATCACCGTCCCGTTCTCCTTCTCGAAGCCGTCGAGCTCCACCAGCAGCTGGTTCAGCGCCTGCTCGCGCTCGGAGGTGCCGCCGTCACCGCCGCCGCCGGAGCGGTGGCCGCCGACCGCGTCGAGCTCGTC
>JAFDWD010000486.1 GCA_018268695.1 Actinomycetota bacterium | reverse complement strand
CCTCCACCTCGCCCGCCCGGAGCTGCAGGCGGCGGTCACCGACATCGACGAGGCCGACGTGATCCTCGTCCTCGGCACCGACCCGATGCAGTCCTCGCCGATCCTCGACCTCCGCATCCGCAAGGCGATCCGCCGCAACGGCGCCCGCCTCGCGGTCGCGACCGAGCGGCCGACGGCCCTCGACGGCGGCGCCGAGGCGGTCGCCCGCTACGCCCCGTGCCAGGCCTCCTACTTCATCTCCGAGCTGGCCAAGGCCGTCGGCGGCGAGGACAACGTCGCGACCCCGCTGGCCGAGAGCCTGCGCGACGCGGGCAAGGTCGTCGTCGTCTGGGGCGAGCGGATCGGCTCCGACGGCGCGGCCGCACTGCTCCGCCTCGCCGCCGCCCTCGATGTTGACGGGCCGAAAACCGGACTATCTGACGGGTTTTCGGCCCGTCAACACGTCGGCCTGCTGGAAGTCCCGGACACGACCAACGCGCGTGGCCTGCGCGAGGCGGGCGTCCTGCCGGACGCGGGCCCGGGCCTCGCCGCCCTGGCGGTGAACGGCCACGGCACCGAGGCGATCCGCGAGGCGCTGATCGACGGTTCGCTCGACGGCGTGATCCTGGTCGGCGTCGACCCGCTGCGCGACTTCGGCGACACCGCCCGCTGGGAAGAAGCCCTGAACGCGACCGGCTTCGTCGTCGCCTTCTCGACCTTCGCCACCGCGACCGCATCGAAGGCCGACGTCCTCTTCCCGCTCGAGACCCACGCCGAGAAAGACGGCACCGTCACCCACCCCGACGGCCGCCTCCAGCGCGTCCGCCCCGCCGCCGGCCGCCCCGGCGACATCCGCCCCGGCTGGCAGACCCTCTCCCAGCTCTCACTTGCTTTGGGTCACGACACCGGAGTCACCAGCCAGCCCTCCGCCTTCAAAGCTCTAACCAGCGCAGTGAGCTTCTACGGCTCGATCACCGACAGCGACATCGGCGGCCGCGGCATCCGCTGGCAGTCCACCGAGTCCGCCGCAACCCTGCCGCAGTCAGCGACGGACGTCGGTACTGACTCGCAGGACACTCAGCGCGATAGCGCGTCCGGCGATTCAGTGCCGGCGGCCGGCGCCCTCGCTCTCGGCACCTACCGCGACCTCTGGGCCGGCCCCATCACCGAGCTGAACCCGCCGCTGAAGTTCCTCAAGCCCTCCCAGCGCCTCGAAGTGTCCCCCGAGGACGCCGCCCGCCTCTCGCTGGCGACCGACGACAAGGTCCGCGTCACCCAAGGCGACAAGACCCTGGAGGCCACCGTCGCGATCCGCGAACGGGTCCCGGAGGGCGTCTGCTTCCTCGCCGAGGGAGTCGCCGGCGCCAACGCCAACGGCCTCCTCAACGGCCATCAGGTCAGCGTCGAGATCGAGAAGCTCAGCGAGGTCCCCGCGTGATGCAGCTGCTCCCCCTGGCGGACACCCAGGTCGCCGAATCGATCTGGATCATGATCGCCAAGTCGATCGTGATCTTCGCGGTGATCTTCGGCATCCTGCCGATCCTCACCGTGGTCGAGCGCAAACTGATCGGCCGCTTCCAGCATCGTTACGGCCCCAACCGGGTCGGCCCCTTCGGGCTGCT
>JAFDWD010000485.1 GCA_018268695.1 Actinomycetota bacterium | reverse complement strand
CGCGGGCTGCGCGACGTCGCCGAGATCGCCGAGCAGCGCCAGGACGGCGCCGCCGAGCCGGTTCGCACGGGGGTCGACTCTTGAGCGAGATCCTGGCGCTCGGGGTGTCGCACAAGACGGCACCGCTGGACCTGCGCGAGCGCCTCTCGCTGACCGAGGGCCGCGCCGTCGCGGCGCTCCGCGAGCTGACCGAGGCGGGGACGATCGAGGAGGCCGCGGCGATCTCGACCTGCAACCGGACCGAGCTCTACCTGGTCGTCTCCGACCCGGTCGAGGCGGAGTCCGAGGCACTCGGCGTGCTCACCCGCAAGGCCGGGATCCGGCCGACCGAGCTGCTCGGCCACCTCTACTCGCTGCGCGGCGTCGACGCCTCGCGCCATCTGCTGCGGGTCACCGCCGGGCTCGACTCGATGATCGTCGGCGAGGCCGAGATCCAGGGTCAGGTCAAACGGGCCTACGAGCTGGCGCTGGTCGAGGGCGCCACCGGGCCGATCCTCAACCGCCTCTTCCGCGGCGCCCTCACCGCCGGCGGCCGGGCCCGCAACGAGACCGCGATCGGCGAGCGCGGCGTCTCCATCCCCTCGGTCGCGGTCGAGGTCGCGCAGCGCGCGCTCGGCGACCTCGCCGAGCGGACCGTGCTGATGATCGGCGCCGGCGCCACCGCCGAACTAGTCGCCCAGGCGCTCGTCGCCCGCGGCGTCGACACCGTCTTCGTCGCCAACCGCCACCACGACCGCGCGCTCGGCCTCGCCCAGCGCTTCGACGGCGAGGCGATCCGGTTCGAGAACCTGCCCGAGCAGCTGGCCCAGGTCGACGTCGCCGTCTCCACCACCAACTCGCCGCACCACATCATCGAGCGCGACGGGCTCGAACAGGTGATGGCGGAGCGCGAAGCGCGGCCGCTGCTGCTGATCGACATCGCCGTGCCCCGCGACATCGAGCCGGAGTGCCGTGAGATCTCCGGGGTGAGCGTCTACGACATCGACGACGTCCAGCAGATCGTCGAAAGGAACGCCGGGGTGCGCGAAGCCGAGGCGACGCGGGCCGAACGGATCATCGAGTCCGAGCTCGACCGCTTCGAGAAGTGGGTCGCCTCACTGGAGGTCGTCCCGACGATCACGGCGCTGCGCGAGCACGGCGACGAGGTCGTGCGCCGGGTGCTGGCCGAGAACGAGAACCGCTGGGAGGGTCTCGGCGAGGCCGACCGCGAGCGGGTCGAGCTGTTGGCGAAGGCGATCGCCTCGCGGATCCTGCACGAGCCGACCCGGCGCATCCGTCGCGCCGCCGGCTCCGACGACGCCTACCAGTACGTGAGCGCGCTGCGCGAGCTGTTCGGCCTCGACATCGAGACCGAGGTCGAGGCCGAAGCCGACATGCCCGGCAACGTCACCGAGCTGCGACGCCCCGGCCACCAGGGCTGAAGGGCGTGGCCCTGCGCATCGCCACCAGGGCGAGCAAGCTGGCGCTGACCCAGTCGGGGACGGTTGCCGACCTGCTCGGCGGCGCCGAGCTGGTCGAGGTCTCCTCCGACGGCGAGCCGGGGGACAAATCGCGCTTCGTCCGCGCGGTCGAGCAGGCGGTGCTCGACGGCCGCGCCGACATCGGCGTGCATTCGGCGAAGGACCTGCCGGGTGAGGAGGTCGAGGGTCTCGAGGTCGTCGCGGTGCCGCCGCGGGAGGATCCCGCCGACGCCTGGATCGGCGCGGGCACCTCGCTCGACGACGTGCCGGAGGGTGCCCGGGTCGGGACCGTCAGCCTGCGGCGCAAGGCCCAGCTCCTGGCGGTGCGACCGGACCTGCGGATCCTCGACCTGAACGGCAACGTCGACACCCGCCTGCGCAAGCTGGCCGAGGGCGACTACGACGCGATCGTCCTCGCCGCGGCCGGGCTGCGGCGGCTGGGGCGCGAGGACAAGATCGGCTTCCGCCTGTCCGAGGACCGGATGGTCCCGGCGGCGGGCCAGGGCGCGCTGGCCCTGCAGGTGCGCAGCGGTGACGACGAGAGCGCCGCGGCGGTGCGGGCGATCGGCGCGGAGGCGCCACTCGCCGAGCTGCGCGCCGAGCGCGCCTGCTTCATCCGCCTCGAAGCCGACTGCTCGACGCCGATCGGCGTCCACGGGCG
>JAFDWD010000484.1 GCA_018268695.1 Actinomycetota bacterium | reverse complement strand
GTCGCGTAGGTCGAGAACTTGTAGCCGCGCCGGTAGTCGAACTTCTCCACCGCGCGGATCAGACCCAGGCTGCCCTCCTGGATCAGATCGAGGAAGCTGAGCCCGCGCCCGAGATAGCCTTTCGCGATCGAGACGACGAGGCGCAGGTTGGCCTCCACCATCTGGCGCTTCGCCAGCATGTCGCCGCGCTCGATCCGTTTCGCCAGTTCGACCTCCTGCGCGGCGGTCAGCAGGTCCACCCGGCCGATCGACCGCAGGTACAGCCGCAGCGAATCGAGGCTCGGTTCGACCGTCAGGTCGAGTTCCTCTTTCTTCGAGGAGCCGGGGGCCGTGTCGCCGCCGCTGCCGCGCTGCTGTTTGTAGGCACTGACGCCGTCCTCGGCGATGACGTCGACACCGTGCTCGACCAAGTTCGCGTGGAGCTGGGACACCTGCTCCTTGGTGATCTCGACCTCCTCGAGGGTCGACGAGATCTGCTCGTAGGTGAGGTAGCCGCGCTCGCGCCCCAAGGCGATCAGCCCCGCCAGCTCCTCGATCTCTGGCGCGCCGGTCGCGTCCTCGCGGTCCACGACTTCCACCGTCTCCATCGGTTCGATGATCGGTGCCTCCTATGAAACTTTCTCTCCCCCGGTTCCCCCGGATCTGCCGGCCCCGAAGCTCCGGGCAGAATGCGGATTATAGGCAGTGTTCTTATCCATAGGGGAGGGATGGAGACCGACGCCCGGAGCCGTCTAGGCTTTGCCTGATGGCGAACGAAACGAGCACCTCAATCCGCACCGTCCCTGACGTCCAGTCCGGCGTCCCGGCCACCCAGGTCAGCCTTTCCCGGGTCGGCGTGACCGGTGTCGAGAAGGTGATCCGCGTGCGCGACGGCGAGCAGGAGAACCTCTTCTACGCCGAGATCGAGTGCTTCGTCGACCTCAATCCGCAACAGGCGGGCGTCCATATGTCGCGCTTCGAAGAAGTCGTCGGCGAGGCGATCGACGAGGTGATCCTCGGCGAGGCCTTCAAGGCCGAGATCCTCGCCGCCCACGTCGCCGAGAAGATCCGCGAGCGCCAGAACGGCCAGCGCGCCGAGGTCTCCCTGACCGCCCACTACCCGGAAACGGTGAAGACGCCGGAGTCGGAGATCGACACCCAGGAGATCTACGTCCTCTTCGGCACTGCGGTCGCCTCCGAGTCGGGCACCCGCACCCTCACCGGGGTCCAGGCCCAGGGGATGACCGCCTGCCCGTGCGCACAGGAGATGGTCACCGGTCTCTCCCGCGAACGCCTCGACGCCGCCGGCTTCGACGACTCCCAGATCGAGAAGATCGTCGACGTCGTCCCGATCGCCACCCACAACCAGCGCGGCATCGGCACCCTCCACGTCGGCTGCCCCGAGGGCGGCCCCTCCTGGATCGACGCGC
>JAFDWD010000483.1 GCA_018268695.1 Actinomycetota bacterium | reverse complement strand
CCGACGACCTGGAATCCGTTCGGGACCAACTGGGCGACACCAGACTGCTGTTGGGCCCGGTTCCCCCAGACGGCCTCGACGGTGAAGGCGGAGCGATAGAGGGCGCGCAGAGATGCTTCGGCGCCGTTTTCCTTGCACCAGGTGGACAGGTATCCGCCGGGTTCGATCACCGAATTGACCTGACGGGTCGGGGCGGTCGAGTTCGCCGGGCTCTCCAGCATCCCTTCGGTGTTCACCATCAATCCGTAGCTGCCGACCACCACCGGCGTCCTCTTGCCTTCGACCTTCGCGTACAGCGGGTTGCCGATCGTGTTGGTGAGGATGCGGACGCTCTTGTCGACCAGTTCGGCCGGGGCCCGTTCGCCACCCACCCCCTTGCCGCTGATGAAGAGCGCGTACTGCTGCTTGGTGAAGACGTCGGCCTTGTCCAGGCCGATCGCGCGAGCGATCCGGTCCGCGGCCTTGAGGCCCAGCGGTCGGTTGATCTCGCTCCTCCTGGTGGCCAAGGTGGGGGCGAAGCGCTGGTACTTCAACGTCCCGGCGTACGGCTCCACGAACCCGCTCGCCGTACCCGGCTTCGCGACCGCTGCCCCATTGGACGCCCCGGCCAGCGAGACAAGCAGTGCCGCGGCGAGGAAGCCGATCGCCAAGGTCCGCCGCCTCGCGATCACGCCCATCCTCCCCATCCCGACGCCCATTGGATCGAGAACTCTATGTGGACCTGCGGCGCCGGATCCTCGGCCGATCCGTCAGATCCGCTCGCCGGTGCTCGGATCGAAGAAGTGGGCACGATCCAAGGAGACCGCGAGCTCCAGTCGCTCGCCTGGATCAGGTCGCGCGCCTTGGGCGTCGAACCGCGCCACGACCGCGGATCCGCGCCCGACCCTGGGCGATCCATTCGCGCTTTGCACCGTCCCGGTCTCCTCGATCAGGTCGCCGCTGACGGTCGGGGCGCTGGCGATCTCGACGTGGACGAGGCGGTCGGCGCCCAGCATTTCGGCGGCGGTCACCTCGCCGCGGAGTCGCTCGGTCGGCGACTCGACGCCCGGCTCCGAGAGCGCCTCGGGACGCAGCCCGAGGATCAGCTCGGCTCCCTCGCGGGAACGGAGTGCCGGGTGGCGGGCGAGCGCCCCCTCGGTCAGCGGTAGGCGCTGCTCGCCGATCTGGAGTCCGAGGCCGCCGTCGCCTCCGACCACGGTGCACGGCAGCAGGTTCATCTCCGGGCTGCCGATGAAGGCGGCGACGAAGAGGTTGGAGGGCTCTTCGTAGAGGGCCTCGGGCTGGTCGACCTGCTGCAGGTCCCCGCCCCGCATCACCGCCACCCGCGTGCCCATGGTCATCGCCTCGACCTGGTCGTGCGTGACGTAGATCGTCGTCGTCCCCAGCTCCCGCTGGATCCGCGTCACCTCGTAGCGCATCTGCACCCGGAGTTTCGCGTCGAGGTTGGAGAGCGGCTCGTCCATCAAGAACACTTTCGGGTCGCGGACCAGCGCCCGTCCCATCGCGACGCGCTGGCGCTGGCCGCCGGAGAGGGCCCGTGGCTTGCGCTTGAGCAGGTCCTCCATCCCCAGCGTGCGCGCCATCTCCTCGACCCTCGTGCGGATCTCCTGGCGGGGGAGCCTGCGAAGCCGCAGCCCGAAGGCGATGTTGTCGAAGACGTTCATCTGTGGGTAGAGCGCGTACTCTTGGAAGACCATCGCGATATCGCGCCGCTGGGGAGTCACATCGTTGACCCGCTCGCCGTCGATCGCGATCTCGCCGCCGCTGATCGTCTCCAGGCCCGCCGTCATCCGCAGGGCGGTCGTCTTACCGCAGCCGGACGGGCCGACGAAGACCATGAACTCGCCGTCCTCGATGTCGAGATTGAGCCGGTTGACGGCGGCGGCGGTGCCACCGGAGTAGCGCTTCTCGACATCCCTGAAGCTGACGGTCGACATCCTCAGGCCTCCATTCTCTCGCTGGGTTTCACTTGTCTGTCGAGGTTTGCCCGCGTCCGTTCGGCGACGAGCGGTAGGCAGCCGATCAGCCCGACGTCTTCGCCGAGCTGAGCTGCAACGACGTTGGTGGAGCGGGTGGGAGGGGCCAGCGCAAGCGAGGCGATCCGCTCCTGGGCGGCGCCAAGGAGGCGGTCGCCTAGACCTGCCATGACGCCCCCGCCGACCACGATCAGCTCCGGCGCGAAGGTGTTGACGAAGCCGACGACCGCGACCGCGAAGGCGCCGATCGCCTCCGCGACGATCTTCTCCGCCACCGGGTCCCCGTCCGCCTCGGCGGTGACGACGTCGACCGCGTCGAGGTGACCGCCGCGCTTCCGTGCGCGTGCGGCCAGCATCTTCGAGTGGCCACCCGCCACCGCTTCCTGGGCGCGCCGTGCGATCCCGATGCCTGACGAGTAGGCCTCCAGGTGCCCTGGCTGCCCGCACCCGCAGGCCGCGCCATCGATCGCGACCGGCACGTGACCGAGCTCACCGGCGAAGCCGCCGCGGCCGCCGAGGAGGCGACCTTCCGTGACCACACCGCCGCCGATCCCGGACGAGACGGTGAGGTAGATGAAGTCACGGCGACCGCGGGCGGCCCCGAAAGCCCGCTCGCCCAGCGCCGCGACGTTGGTGTCGCGCTCGACCGCGACCGGCACTCCGAAGTGACGGCGTAGCGGTGTGGCCAGCTCAAGGTCGCGATAACCCGGGCCGAGGTTGGGCGGACCCAGGAGGATGCCACGGGCGGCGTCGAGGGGACCCACGGCCGAGACGCCGATGCCGCCGAGCTTCGCCCGCGTGTCCGCCGGTAGGTCGGCGGCCACCGCCGAGATCAGATCGACGATCGCGCCCGACAGTGCCTGCGGCGAGCCGTCGTGCGGGGTCGACATCTGGTGGCGCACGAGCACCGCACCGGCCGCGGAGACCGCCGCCGCGCGCAGGCGGGTCGCACCCAGGTCGACGGCAAGGACGCCTGCGACCTCGGGTGGGGAAGCAGCCTCGGTGGCATCTCCTTCGTGAATCATGCTAAGATCATATCGTTATGAGAAATGATTCGCAATCAGACGGCAAGACCCCCTCCGCCGCCGCGTCCACTTACGGCAGGCCGCTCTCTCGTGGGCCGGTCCCCCTCCACCACCAGCTTTACCTGGAGCTGCGCTCCGCTCTCGACCAAGGCATCTGGGGTGTCGGCGACCAGCTGCCCACCGAGGTGGAGCTCTCCGAGCGATTCGCCTGCAGCTTGATCACCGTCCGCCGCGCCCTCGACGAGTTGCGGCGCGAACGGCGGATCGAGCGGATCCCCGGTCGTGGTTCGTTCGTCACCGCACCACCGATCGAGCGCGATCTCGCCGCGCTGACCAGCTTCACCGACGAGATGGAGGCACGCGGGCTCTCTCCCGAGACCTCCTTGGTGGCGGCCCGTCCCGGCACCGCCGATGCACAGGTCGCCGAGTATCTGGAACTCGAGCCCGACACTCCGACGATCGAAATCGAACGCCTCCGTAGTGCCGGCGGACAGCCGCTGGTGCTGGAGACGGTCCACCTGCCGGCCGCCCGCTTCCCCGGCCTGCTCGAGACCGATCTCGCCCACGAGTCTCTCTACGGTCTGCTCGCCGAGCGCTATGGCGTCAGTCTGGTGCGGGCGCGCGAGGCGATCGAGCCGATCTTGCCGAGCAAGCGCGAGGCCGAGCTGCTGGGCCAGGGCCCGCGGCGCCCGGCGCTGCTGATCGAGCTCGTCGCCTTCACCGCCGACGGAGTGCCCGTCGAGTTCTGTCGCGGCGTCGTCCGCGGCGATCGTGCCCGCTATTACGTCGACGCCGACGGGCCGCGCATCGATGCGTGGAGCGGTGGTCTGACGCCGAAAAAAGCACCTCGGGGAGAGTGAGAGATGAAACGGCGTAGTGCTTTCTGGACGGTCGCGGCTTTTGCCGCGTTGGGGGCGTGCCTCACCTTGGCCGCCTGTGGCTCGAGCGGCGGTGGCAGCAGCAATGAAATCACCGTCTGGGACTACTACGGATCGGCGACGCCGATCAAGCCGGCGGTCGCGGAATTCGAAAAGAAGTACCCCGACATCAAGGTCAACTACCAGGCGATCGACTACGAAACCATCCAGGACAAGTTCTCCGTCGCGGTTTCCTCCGGCGCCGCGCCGGATGTGGCGACCCTGGACATGACCTGGATCCCCACCTACGCCTCGAAAGGGCT
>JAFDWD010000482.1 GCA_018268695.1 Actinomycetota bacterium | reverse complement strand
TCCTGCGCGACGTGGGCACGCGAACCAGGTCAGGTCCGGAAGGAAGCAGCCTTAAGCGGATGCCGCGGGTGCCGCAGGGAAGCCCGGCTCGAGCCATAAACGACGGACACGCCCGGTGACCAGATTTCGAAGGCGGGTGCACGGTCCATTTTTCAAGCTTCTGCGGCAGACTGCCGCGGATGCTTGACGAGCGCTGGATCCGATCGCTGCACGTCGAGTCGATGCGGCACGCCGACCTCCACGCGGAGCGCGCGGCGCACGTCCTTTTCCAGGCCTCGACGATCGGGGCGCTGCTGCACGGCTCCTATGACGGCGACCTGACCTTCGCCGAGCTGGCGGAGCGCGGGGACCTCGGGCTGGGGACGCTGAACGGGCTCGACGGGGAGATGATCGCGATCGACGGCGAGTTCCTGCGGGCGGACGTGGACGGGAACGTGACGGCGGTCGGGCCGGGAGAGCGGACTCCGTTCGCGGTGGTGACGCGCTTCGCGCCGGCCGTCGAGGGGGAGGTCGCTGCGGGCCTCGACCACGAAGAGGTCCTGGCGGCGCTCGACGAGCTGGCGCCCGAGGGCGTGGCCAGCTTCGCGGTGCGCCTCGACGGGCGCTTCGAGACGGTGCGCGCTCGCTCGGTCCCACGGCAGGCGCCGCCCTACCGCCCGCTCGGGGAGGTCGTCGCCGATCAGCACGTCTTCGAGCTCACCGACGTCGAGGGCTCGATGGTCGGCTTCCGCTTCCCCGCCTACGTCGAGGGCATCGAGGTGGCGGGCTACCACCTGCACTTCGTCGACGCCGGGCGCCGCCGCGGGGGACACGTGCTCGGCTCCCGCTCGGCGGGACCGCTGCGGGCCCGGATCGACCCCTCCGACGACCTCCACGTCGAGCTCCCTCCGGCGGTCGACCTCGCCGACCCCGACCTCGCCGCCGAGACCCACGCCGCGATCGACGCCGCCGAGCGCGGCTAGCTGTTCTTTATGGACCCCACGGCTCCATAAAGAACAGCTGGGGGGCGCTCACCCGCCGCAGTTGCTGTAGATCAGCCAGCTTTCGTTGCCGGCGACCCGGTGGAAGCCGGGCGGCGGTTCGATTTCGAAGTTCGTCGTGTCGTTGGGATCGAGGATGTAGTTGTGGATGACGAATTCGCTCGCCGGCTGGACCCAGTAGCCGCCCTGCCGTTCGATCTCTTCGAGCTTTTCCTTTTCTTCGCCGGAGACGGCCTCGGAGGCGCTGACGATGTCCGTCGGTCTCACGTCCAGGCCGAAGGCGAGGCGCGGCACGGCACGGTGGTTCGGCACCGCGATCGGCCCGCATTCCGTTGAGAAGGCCCCTTCGTCGACCAGGTCGGAGAGTTCGTTCTCGATCTTGCCCTGGTTGACCATGTCGGTGTGGACCTGCTTGTCGAGGTTCCACTGGTTCGGCAGCCAGATCAGGACCATCAACAGGACGATCCCGGCGAAGACCTGCCAGCGCAGGCGCCACGGGTTGCCGCGGTCGATGAAGCGCCAGCCGAGCAGGGCGAGCGCGAAGAAGATCGAGAGGATTGCTCCCGCCAGCATCGTGTAGCGGGCGATGATCGCGAGGCCCGCCGCGGCGAGGAAGGCGAATGCCAACAGAGCGAGGCAGACGGCGACGAAGCCGAGTGCGGCGCGGCGGGGCAGGAGACAGATGCCGAGCACGAGGCCGCCGAAGCCGCCGATCATCCCCGGCCACTGCATCACTTCGCCGAGCCGGCGCGGGCCGTAGAGGACGAGGTCGACCGGGCCGGTCTGGCGTTTCAGCGATTCGACCGTTTCCTGGGTGCCGGTCAGCGAGTAGAGCGGGTTGCCGGTGGTGATCGCGTCGAAGAGGACCCAGAGGATGAGGCCGCCGAGGGCGAGCAGGCCGAGCCAGGCGAGCTCGGTGTTCGAACGCTCACGGCGCCAGGACACCTCCCAGCCCCGGAGTCCTCCAGGTCCACGATGCAGATCGAACGCCAGCCACAGCCAGTAGGCGATCGCGAAGCCCCAGGCCTCGGGGCGCAGGAGCCCGGCCGGGACCAGCAGCGCGAGGACCGGCCAGCCGGCCCGCGGCCTTCGCGCCTCTATATAGAGAGCGCCGAGGCAGATCGCGATGTAGGGGAGGTCGACGTAGGCGCGCAGGCCGTTGGAGAGGAAGGGCGCCCGCGTCAGCACGATCACCGCGGCGAGGACGCCGACCCATTTGTCGAACCAGACCGTCCCCAGGCGGTAGACGAAGTAGGCGATCAGGCCGAGGCTGAGGTAGGCCAGGATCATGATCACGGTGATCGGCGCTTCGCCGAACGGCGAGGTGACGAGGCCGATCAGGTCGGTCAGCGGATGCGGCGTGGGAGGGAGGGCGGCGCCGTAATCGGGGCTCATCCCGTGCGCCAGTTCCCGTCCCCAGACGAGCGCGTAGATCGTGTCGTAATTGGGGAAGCCGACCGGGAAGACGATCAGCAGCAACGCCGTGATTGCGGCGACCCACGCCGCCGGCGTGAGCCACTTGCGGAGGCTCGGTGGCACGGCGAAGCAACCTACAGGCCCATTCCTAAGCGCGTCCCGGCGGGTCGCCCGGGGACCAAATCTGGCACGGATACACTGGCTGGAGGCCCTTTATGAGCACCGAGT
>JAFDWD010000481.1 GCA_018268695.1 Actinomycetota bacterium | reverse complement strand
GTCGGTGCGGTGAAGATCCGCACCGAGGGATTCTTCGGGACCAGCGACGAGGAGTTCGAATGGGCGATGCAGATGAACTTCTTCATCGCCCTGCGGGCCACGCGGGCGGCACTCAAGTCGATGGTCGAGGCGGGCTCGGGGTCGATCGTGAACATCGCCTCGGTCAACGCCTTCTTCCAGACCGACGCCGGGACGATCGACTACGGCGCCGCCAAGGCCGCGCTGATCAACCTGGCGAAGTCGCTCTCGCAGGAGTTCGGGCCGCAGGGGATCCGGATCAACTCGATCTCCCCCGGCCCGGTCGCCACCGACCTCTGGCTCGGCGAGCACGGGGTCGCCGAGACCGTCGCCGCGGCGACCGGCACCGACGCCGCGACCGCGCGCGAACAGGTGACCGCCGGGATCGCCACCCGTCGCTTCACCGAGCCCGAGGAAGTCGCGAACATCGTCGCCTTCCTCGCCTCGGAGCGGAGCGCCAACGTCACCGGCGCCAACTACGTGATCGACGGCGGCCTGATCAAGACGACCTGACCCCGGGGCGCGGAGCCGAGATATCGTGCGCGCCATGCTCGAGCCAGGGGACAAAGCTCCCGCCTTCACGCTGCCGGATCAGGACGGAAACAAGGTCAAGCTCTCGGACTTCAAAGGGCAGACCGTCGTCCTCTACTTCTACCCACGGGCCGACACGCCGGGCTGTACGACTCAGGCCTGCGGAATCCGCGACCGGAGCGACGAGTACTCGAAGTTCGGCGTCAAGGTCATCGGGGTCTCCCTCGACGAGCCGGAGGCGATCAAGAAGTTCGACGACAAGTACGACCTCGGCTTCACCCTGGTCGGCGACGTCGATCACAAGGTGGCGGAGAAATACGGCGCCTGGGGCGAGAAGTCGATGTACGGCAAGAAGTACATGGGCATGCTCCGCTCGACCTTCATCATCGATCCGAAAGGCAAGGTCGCCCGGGTCTTCCCGAAAGTCCAGCCGAAAAAACACGA
This sequence comes from Actinomycetota bacterium, assembly GCA_018268695.1. Next base: position 1,792 of record JAFDWD010000481.1, on the reverse strand, counting down.
CGGGCTGGTGTTGAAGGCGCTGGACGAACTCGCCGCCTAGCGGCTCCGTGGTCGTCTAGACGACGACCACGACGATGAACGCGACGTATAACGCGAACCAGCCGATCACGGCCGGCAGCTTGAAGCGGCCCGATCGGTGCAGGGACTCGTAGGCGAGGATGCCGCCGGCGAGGCCGAGGACGACGGAGACGAAGGCGTTGGTGCTGAGGCTCCAGTGGGTGAAGAGGAGGCCGATGCCGATCGGGATGGTCGACTGGAAGACCATCGCGCCGCTGATGTTGCCGAGGGCGAGGGCATCCTTGCCTTCGCGCACCCAGAAGAAGGAGTTGACCTTCTCGGGAAGCTCGGTGGCGAGCGGGGCGAGGATCAGGGCGAGGACGAGGGGGTCGGCACCGAGGGCGTCGGCGATGCCGAGGAGGTGTTCGACGAAGAGGTGGGCGCCGAAGATCATCAGGCCGAGCCCGACCAGGAGTTGGACCACGCAGAGCCAGGCCGGCGGGTCGCCGTGGTCGCCGCGGCGTTTGTCGAACATCAGGGGCTTCAGCGTCTCCTCCCCCTGCACCTCGCCGCCCGAGGTGAGGGTGCGCCGGACGTACCAGAGATAGGCGAGCAGGAAGACGACACCGGCGACGATCCGGACCGGCCCGGGCGGGCCCCAGGCGAGCGCGCCCGCGATGCCGAAGAAGATCAGGAAGAAGATGAGATCCCGCTCCAGGGTCGGCGCGTGGGCATCGAGGTTGACCCCTTGGGGGCGGCGGTCGCGGTAGAGATAGGCGAAGAGCCCGACCAGGCCCATCGCCAACGTGCCGAGGAGGAAGGGCGCGCCGACGATCGCGCCGATCGCCACGTCTTCGGATTTCGGATCGGAGTCGAGCAGCGCGACGATCGCGATCAACGTCTCCGGCGCCGCGGTGCCGACCGCGGCGAGGACACTGCCGACGGCCCCCTCCCCCAGTCCCAACGTGTGGCCGAGCCACTCGACCGCGTTGGTGAACAGCAACGCGCCGGCGAGCACGATGGCGAAGGCGACGACGAGAAGGAGCTCGTCCATCAGGCGAAGTAGAAGGCCAGGCCGAAGACCAGGTAGACGGCGAGCAGCTGGACGCCCTCGAACCAGGTCGACTCGCCGTCCTGGATGACGTAGTTGGCGATCAGGATCGCGATCACGATCGCGCCCAGCTCGAAGCCGTTGAACACCAGTGCCAGCGGGTAGGGCCCGATGAAGTAGGAGGCGATGACGAGGGCCGGGGCGACGAAGAGGGCGACCTGGCCGCTCGAGCCGATCGAGATGTTCACCGCGAGGTCCATCTTGTCTTTGCGGGCGACGAGGACGGCGACCCAGTGCTCCGCCGCGTTGCCGACGATCGCCACGACCACGACGCCGATGAAGAACTCCGAGAGGCCGACCGACTCGGAGGCTTCGGTGATCGAGCCGACCAGCACCTCCGACATCACGCCGACGAGCACCCCGGCGATGGCCAGCGCGATGATCGAGGTGCGGACCGACCAGCCCCACCCGTCCTCCTCCTCGTAGTCGGGATTGAAGAGGTCGCGGTGCGTTTTCAGCGAGAAGAGGAGCCCGAGGACGTAGGTGATGATGAGGACGACCGCGACGGCGAGCGAGAGGTGCTCGACCGTGCTGCCGTAGTGGGTCGACACGGAGCCGGGCAGGGGCAGGCCCTGGCCCTCGACCAGCTCGAAGATCGCGGGCATGATCAGCGCCGCGGCGGCCAGCATCAGCATCGAGGTCTGGATCGCGGCGCCGGTGCGGTTGAAGGTCTGTTTGTCCCGG
>JAFDWD010000480.1 GCA_018268695.1 Actinomycetota bacterium | reverse complement strand
CGCAACGTCCAGCGCACCTTCTCGGAGATCGTCGAGCAGATCCCCTACCTGCCGGAGGAGCTGCAGCTCGCCGTCGCCAACATCGACGACCCGAGCGCGCTCGCCCACCTGATCGCCGGCGCCCTCCGCGTCGACACCGCCGAGAAGCAGGTGCTGCTGGAAGAAGTCGACGTCGCCAAACGCCTGCGCCACCTGTCCCAGATCCTCGCCCGCGAGCTCGAAGTGGTCCAGCTCGGGACCCAGATCCAGTCCCAGGTCCAGTCCGAAGTCGACAAAGGCCAGCGCGAGTTCTTCCTCCGTCAGCAGCTGAAAGCGATCCAGGGGGAGCTCGGCGAAGAAGACGAGCAGGCCGCCGAAGTCAAGGAACTTCAGGAGAAAATCGAGGCCGCGAACCTCCCCGAGGAAGCGCGCAAAGCCGCCGACCGGGAGCTCGGGCGCCTGGCGAAACTGCCGCCCGCCGCCGCCGAGCACGGCGTCATCCGCACCTACCTGGAGTGGCTGATCGAGCTGCCCTGGGACGTCGAGACGAAGGACAACCTCGACATGCGCCACGCGCGCAAAGTCCTAAACGCCGACCACTACGACCTCGAGGACGTCAAGGACCGGATCCTCGAGTACCTGGCGGTGCGCAAGCTGAACCCGGAGAGCCCCGGCCCGATCCTCTGCTTCGTCGGCCCGCCCGGCGTGGGGAAGACGAGCCTCGGCCGTTCGATCGCGAAAGCGCTCGGCCGCGAGTTCGAGCGCATCTCGGTCGGTGGCGTCCGCGACGAGGCGGAGATCCGCGGCCACCGCCGCACCTACATCGGGGCACTGCCGGGGACGATCATCCGCGCGCTCCGCGACGCCGGCTCCCGCAACCCCGTCTTCATGATCGACGAGCTCGACAAGATGGGCGCCGACTTCCGCGGCGATCCGGCGAGCGCGATGCTCGAGGTGCTCGACCCGGCGCAGAACGACACCTTCCGCGACCACTACCTGGACCTCGCCTTCGACCTCTCCGACGTCGTCTTCATCGCCACCGCGAACGTGCTCGACACGATCCCGGGGCCGCTGCTCGACCGGATGGAAGTGATCGAACTGGCGGGCTACACGCTCGACGACAAGCGCCACATCGCGCGCAGCTACCTGGT
>JAFDWD010000047.1 GCA_018268695.1 Actinomycetota bacterium | reverse complement strand
CGGGTGTTGATGCCGGTGGTGAAGCCGTGGACGTCCTCGCGGACCTTGATCAGCATCGCGATCTCCTCCAGCGAGCAGTTGCCGGCGCGCTCGCCGAGGCCGTTGATCGCGCACTCGACCTGGCGGCACCCGGCGATCACGCCGGCGTAGGAGTTGGCGACGGCCAGCCCCAGATCGTCGTGGCAGTGGACCGAGGTTTCGACCTTCGCCAGGTCCGGGACCATCTCGTAGAAGCTCCGCCACATCGCCGCGTACTCCTCGGGAGTCGCGTAGCCGACCGTGTCCGGGACGTTGATCACCGTCGCCCCCGCGTCGATCGCGATCTGCAGGACCTCGGCGGTGAACTCGAAGTCCGAGCGGGTCGCGTCCATCGGCGAGAACTCGACGTTGTCGCAGTAGGCCTTGGCCATCGTCACAGCGGCCTTGGCCTGTCCCTTGACGTCCTCGCGGTCGGTCCGCATCTGATGCTCGATGTGGATGTCGGAGGTGGAGACGAAGGTGTGGATGCGCGGGCGCTCGGCGTCCTTGACCGCGTTCCAGGCGGCGTCGATGTCCGCTTTGTGGGTGCGGGCGAGGCCGCAGATGACCGGGCCCTCGACCGTGCGGGCGATCGCCTGGACGGCCTCGAAGTCCCCCGGCGAGGCGATCGGGAAGCCCGCCTCGATCACGTCGACCCCCAGCCGCGCGAGCTGCTGGGCGATCTCCACCTTCTCGGCGGCGTTCAGCGAGATGCCGGGCGACTGCTCGCCGTCGCGCAGCGTGGTGTCGAAGATGTGGACGCGGTTGGCGTCGGATGAGGCGTTGGTGTCGGTGCTCTGCGGTCCCATGGGACCCCTCCTTCTCTCTAAGTCTGAAATTGCCTTTTGTCTCTCGCGGCTATCGCGCCGCCCAGCGCTATTCCCCCCGAGGGGGGAGGAGAAGGAGAAGCGCGAGGCTGTTCAGCGGAAAGGCCATTTCCATGTCGCAGGGTAGCGCAACCGCGGACCGGTGACGTAGCCTGGCGCGCGTGAGCACGGGGAAGGCGATCAACTGGACGGCGCTTTTCGCGATGGGCGCCGCGGTCTTCGTGATCGCCAACGACTTCTCGGCGGTGAACGTCGCGCTGCCGACGATGGAGAAGGACTTCGACACCAACATCAACACGATCCAGTGGGTGGTGAACGCCTACGCGCTCACCTTCGGCGTCCTGATCGTGACCGGCGGTCGGCTCGCCGACATGTTCGGGCGCCGGGTCTCATTCTTCGTCGGCGCCGGGATCTTCGCCGTGATGTCGGCGGCGGGGGGCGCCGCGCCGACCGAGACGTTCCTGATCGCCACCCGCGCCCTGATGGGGATCGGGGGCGCCCTGATGTGGCCGGCGATCCTCGGGATGACCTACGCGATCCTGCCCGAAGACAAGGCGGGGATGGCGGGCGGGATCATCATCGGCGCGGCTGGGCTGGGGAATGCCGCCGGGCCGATGATCGGCGGCGTGCTCACCGACCTCGCCAGCTGGCGCTGGATCTTCTTCCTCAACGTGCCGATCGCCGCCTTCGCCGTCGCCGTGGTCTGGTCGACCGTCCACCTGCACGACGTCGAGGATCCCGACCACCGGATCGACTACCCGGGGATCGCGGCGATCTCGATCGGGCTCGTCAGCCTGCTGATCGCGCTCGACCAGGTCGACGACTGGGGCTGGGGCGACCCGCGGGTGATCGCGATGCTGGCGATCGCCGTGGTCGGGATCGTCGCCTTCGTCCCGCTCGAGCGCCGCGCCGGTCGCCACGCCTTGATCCCGCGGGAAGTGATGCGGAACCGCAGCTTCACCGCCTCCTGCGTGGCGATCCTCTGCATGTCGGCGACCTTCTTCGCGGCGCTGCTCTACCTGCCCCAGTTCATGGAGACCGAACTCGGCTTCTCGCCGCTCGAAGCGGGTCTCGGGATGCTCCCCGCCCTCGCCACGTTCGGCCTCGTCTCCTTCGTCGCCGGACCGCTCTATGGCCGGCTCGGCGCGAAGCGTCTCGCGACGATCGGCGCGGGCTGCATGACCGCCGCGGCGATCCTCTTCTCGCTTGTCGGCTCGAGCGCCGGTTACGGCGCCTTGGTGCCGGGGATGATCGTGCTCGGCCTCGGGATCGGGACCTTCTACCCAACCGCGACGACCGCCGGGGTCACCGCCGTCGACGAATCGCAGGCGAGCCTCGCCGGCGGCATCGTCTACATGTTCCAGATCGCCGGCGGCTCGATCGGTCTGGGACTGACCACCACGGTCTTCTCCGCCAACGTCCCGCCCTTCCTCGACGGCTTCCAGGCGGGCTTCCGGTTGGACGCCGCGATCGCTTTCGTCGGGCTCGTGATCAGCCTGCTGTTTGTCGGCGGGTCGCTCCTCGCGCGACGATCGGCGGCGGCGACCTAGCCGGCCGCGGGGTTACTGGTGAAGGACGTTCTGCCCGGAGCCGCCGTTGAACACGTCGGCGCCCGGGCCGCCGATCAGCAGGTCGTTACCGGCGCGGCCGATCAGTTCGTCGTTGCCCGGCCCGCCGATCAGCTTGTCGGGGCCGGCGCCGCCGGTGAGGACATCGTTGCCTTCGCCGCCGCGGATCGTCGCCGGCACCGGCACGGTCTTGCCGAGGGTGACGGTGTCGTCGCCGGCTCCGGTGTTGATTTCGAACCCGGCGATCGCGGTCGCTTCGCAGCTCAGCGCTTCGGGGCGCTTTTCGGGATGGGTGCAGACGGTGCCGCCGACTTCGAGCGGCGTCGCCGAGGAGATTTCGTAGGCGGTGCCGTCGGCCGAGAGTTCGATCGTGATCCGATCTTCGCCGGGCGTGCCCGCCAGCACGAGGTTCATCGAAGGTTCGGCGACGGCCGCGGGAGCGCGGCGCTGGTGCGTGGTCGCCCCCGAGGCCGAGACGGCCAGGAGCGCGGCCGCCGCGAGAGCGGCCAGAAAGGGTCCGGTCAGGCGCTTCATCGGACCCTGTAACAAGCCGTTTACGCCGACGTTGCGGTCAGAGGTCGACGGAGCGTCCGACCGCGAAGCCGTCCAGCGCCAGGATCGTCTCCAGCGCGTCGGGACGGACCGGCGCGTCCGTGGTCAGCGCCATCACGGCGCTGTCGCCCCCGTGTTCGGCGCCGACGGCGGCGGAGACGATGTTCACGCCCTGGTCGCCGAAGGCGGTGCCGACGCGGCCGATCATCCCCGGCTGGTCGGCATAACGGAAGACGGTGATGTGCTCGGCGAAGGGCAGGTAGAAGCTCTCGCGCCAGGCCTTGACCAGGTAGGGCTCGTTGCGGGGGCCGACCCCGGTCCCGGCGACCTCGACCTCGGTGTCCCCGGATCCCAGCCGCACCGTGACCAGCTCGGTGAAGTCCTCGGACGAGGACTCCTTGGTCTCGATCAGCTCGATCCCCCGCTCCTCCGCCATCTGCGGCGCGTTGACGAGGTTGACCGGCGTCTCGGTGTTGCCGGAGAGGATGCCGACGAGGACGGCGATCCCGAGCAGGCGGGTGTCGTAAGAGGAGAGTTTGCCGCGGAACTCGACCGCGACGCGGTCGACCGAGCCCTCCCCCAATCCCTGCGCAAGTTTTCCTAGTTTTTCGCAGAGCGGGACGAACGGTGCGAGCGCCTCCATCTCCTCCGGGCGCACGGCGGCGATGTTCACGGCGTTGGTGACGACGCCGCCGGTGAGGGCCTCGGTGACCTGCTCGGCGGTGACGACGCCGGCGCGGTCCTGGGCCTCCGCGGTCGAGGCGCCCAGGTGCGGGGTGACGACGACATCGGCGCGGGCGAAGACCGGGTGCTCGGTGAAGGGCTCCGAGGGGAAGACGTCGAGCGCCGCGCCCGCCAGCTTGCCGCTCTCGAGGCCGGCGACGAGGTCGTCGAGGACGATCAGCTCCCCCCGCGCGCAGTTGACGATCCGGGCGCCGTCCTTCATCGCGGCGATCGCCTCGGCGTCGATCAGCCCTTCGGTCTCCGGCGTGCGGGGCGTGTGGAGGGTGACGAGGTCGGCGCGGCCGAGCAGATCGGTCAGCTCGTCGCAGCCCTCGACGCCGAGCTCCCGGAAGCGCTCGGCGGAGACGAACTTGTCGTAGGCGATGACCTCCATGTCGAAGCTCTGGGCGCGCTTGGCGACGAGCTGGCCGATGCGACCGAAGCCGATCACGCCAAGCGTCTTGCCGTAGAGCTCGGCACCCTTGAACTTGGCCCGGTCCCAGCGGCCGGCGACCAGCGTCGCCTGCGCCTGCGGCACGTTGCGGAAGAGGGCGAGCGCCAGCGCCAGGGTGTGCT
>JAFDWD010000479.1 GCA_018268695.1 Actinomycetota bacterium | reverse complement strand
GCGGGCGTGCTCGGCGACCAGGGCGAGGTCGGCGGTGGCGGGGCCGATCTCGGTGAGGGTGGGGTGGAGGCTGCGGAGGGTGGTGCGGGGACCGGAGGGCTCGGGGGCGAGGCGGACGAGGAGGTCGGCGAGCTGGGTGCGGGGGCCGCGGCGCCGCTGGGCCAGGTGGGTGACCAGGAGGATCGCGGCGAGGAGGATGGCCGCGCCGCCCGCGAGGGCGACGATGCCGCCACCCGCCCCCTCGGCGGAGGCGGTGGTCGGCTGTAGCACGTCGAGGCCGGGGGGGACGTCGGCCGCGGCCGCGTGCGGGGTCGGGTTGAAGGGGACCCAGCCGATGGTGGGGAAGTAGACCTCGATCCAGGCGTGGGCGTCCTCGTCGCGCACGGCGTAGGTGTCGTGGCCGATCGGTTCCCCGGTGGCGAAGCCGACGACGACGCGGGTGGGGACGCCGGAGACGCGGAGGAGGAGGGCGGCGGCGCCGGCGAAGTGCTGGCAGTAGCCCTTGTGGGTGTGGAAGAGGAATTCCATCAGCGGTTCGATCCCGGGCGTGCCGACGTCGGTCGTGTAGTGGTAGCGGCCTTCGGCGAGCAGGAAGTCCTCGACCCGGCGGACCACCTCCAGCTCCGACTTCACCCCGTGCGAGAGGCGGTAGGAGAGCCGGAACAGCCGGCCCCAATCGGTCCCGCGCAGTGGCTGCGGCAGGTCGCTCGCCAGTTCGGCGAGCGGGTAGGGGACGTAGCGCGGCGGCGGACCGAGGCCGATCTGGGTGAGCGACTCGTAGCGCCGCCCGGCGGGCACCGGGACCCGCGCCAGGCGCTTCTCGCCGACGTGCACCGTGTCGGCCTTGACCCAGTAGGTGTCGCCTTCGCTCGGCGGGTCGAGGACCGCCCGGCCCTCGCCCGGCATCACTTCCAGCGCCCCCGCCTTCGCCACCCGCATGAGCCGCCCCGGCGAGACGATCAGCCGGTTGCGCAGGCCGCGCACCTCCACCTTGGCGGTCTGCGGGCGGGCCGCCGGTTCGGGCAGGTGGGAGTCTTCGCGGGCCGGGAGCCAGCGCCGGTTGTCGAAGGCCTCCAGTACCTGCATCCGCCAGAGCGCCGGTTGCCGTGAGGTGATGTCGAGCATCACCGCCCCGGTGCGCCGGTCGTCGAGCGGCCCGTAGGTCTGGGAGGTGTCCAGTTCGTGGAACTGGGCGAGGCGCTGGTGATGGCCGAAGGGCTGCCATCCCGCCCGGGGCGCCGCCACCTGGGCGCCGAAGAGGGCGACGACGCCGACCATCGAGGCGGTGGCGACGATCGGGACGAGCCTGCCCCGGGCGACCCGCAGGACCACCGCGACGAGGACGATCGCGCCCTGCCAGGAGGCATCGGGCGACTGCTGCATCGCGATCGCCGTGCCGAGCGGGACGAGCAGCAGGGCGAAGCCGACGAGCGAGCGCTCCCAGCCGTCCCCGCGCCAGAGGATCCCGGCGAGGCCGATCGCGGTCCCGGCGATCAGCAGCACCGCGGCGAGCGCCCAGGCCTGGATCACCGGCGTGCCGGTGTCGATCGTCGGCAGGGCTTCGACGCCGATCCGCAGCGCGCTCGCGGTCGTGTCCCAGGCGGCGGGGACCAGGACGCCCGCGCCGAGCCCGGCGGCCAACAGCGATCCCGGCACCCAGGCGATCGCCAGGAGCACCGCCGGCCGCAGGCGCAGGACCCGCGCTGCGGTCAGCGCGGCGACGACGATCACCGGCGCCAGCCAGATCAGCCGGCTGCCGAACGGCCCCCACCAGGCCGCGGCACCGCCGACGCCGAGCAGGGTCAGCGCCGCCGCGTCCCCGAGGCGGGACTCACGCGAGGCGGTGGCCCGCACCATCTCCGTAGCTCGTTCGCTCCAGCGGGACGACCCCGGGCGGCAGGCGCCGGCCCTGCGGCTCGACGAAGGACGGGGCCTGGGTCGCCCTTATATGGACGGCGCCGGGCGGGGCGCTCGGCGGCGCCGGGTTGCGGGTGCCGCGCGCGCTCGCCAGCCGGCGGTGGACGGTGGGCCAACCCTCGGCGACGTTCTCGACCGGGATCGGCAGGCGCTCGCCGGGGAGGAGGACGCGGCAGCCGCCCGTCCGCGCGAGGACGTGGATCTGGCCCGCCGCCGCGCGCAG
>JAFDWD010000478.1 GCA_018268695.1 Actinomycetota bacterium | reverse complement strand
CGAGACCCGCGCGGCGGCCAGCGCCAGGTCGACCCGCCGGTCGAGGACGGCGTCGACCGCCGCCCTCTCCGCCCGCGCATCGTGGACGGTCGGCGGAAGCCCGGCCAGCTCGCGCTCTAACCGCTCCAGGGTCCTGCGGTGCATCCTCTCTTCGGCGTCGAGGATGCGCCCGGCGCCGTCGTATTCGCGCCTGGCCTCCCGCCCCCACCGCGGGCGCTCCCCCAGTGCCACGCGCTCCTCCTCCACCCGCGCGATCTGATCTTCGCTGCGGGCGATCCCTTCGTCGAGGTCGGAGTGGCGCCGCTCCACCCGGCCCTCGGCTCCGGCCTCCGCGGCGAGTTCGTCACGCAGGCGGACCAGCTCCGGCGAGGAGACTCCTTCGAGCCTGGTCCGCAACGCCTGGTCGTGGGCGGAGGCCTGCGCGCCGTCGCGTTCGGCGGCGGCGGCGATGTGGTCGAGGCCCTCACGCCGCCGCGAGGACGGTCCGAACTCGGCCCGCTCGAGGTCGACGTCGGGCGTCGCGTAGAACCACGTCTCCTCCCGGCTCCGCGACGCCGCCACATACATCTCCTGGCGGTCCATCGAGGGGTCGGCCATCACGTAGGCGCGGTCGACCGTCGAGCCCTGCGCCTGGTAGGTGGTCGCGGCGTAGGCGTGCTGGAGCGCCGGCGACCCGTCCGAAGGGTTCACCCGCCCCAGATAGTCGGCGTCGACGACGGCCCGCCTACCGGAGGCGTCGACGCCGACCATCGCCACCCGTCCCGCCTCCCGGTCGACCGACTCGATCAGCCAGCGTTCGCGGTTGTAGATCCGGGCCTTGTGGTCGTTGATGCGGGTGATCACCTGGTCGCCCGCGGCGAAGCCGGCGTCACCGACCTCGATCTCGCGCTCGCCGAGTCGGCCCTCGGCCTTCATCAGCCCCCGCGCGAGCGCGTTCAGCCGCGCGACCTCGACGTTCCGCTTCGCGATCATCAGCGCGTCCTCGCCTCCCGAGTAGGAGCGCCACCAGTCGCGGACCATCTCCTCGCGCCGCACCTCGGGGTCGGGCGCGACCACCACCCGACCCTCGGAGCGGTAGGCCTCGACCGCCTCGGCGCCCCGGCCCTCGCGGATCCGCCTGGCGTTCGCGCGGTCGAGTTCGTGTTCGTGGCGGATCACCTCTTCGAGGAAGACCGGGTCGGTCCGGGAGACGAGCGAGCCGAAGAGTCCGCCCGCCTCGATCTCGCCGAGCTGGGCGGGGTCGCCGATCAGGACGAGCTTCGCGTCTGCCTCCCGGGCATGACCGATCAGCCGGGCGAGGGTCGCCGAGTCGACCATCCCGGCCTCGTCGATCAGGAGCACCGAATCGCGCCGCAGCGGATCGCGGCCGGCCTCGACCTCGCGGTCGAGCCCGGCGAGGAGGCTCGCGACGCTGGTGGCCGGCAGTCCCTCCGAGCGCAGGGCGCCGGCGGCCCGCCAGGTCGGCGCCGCCACCCTGACCTCGATCCCGCAGGAGGCCCACGCATCGGCCGCAGCCACGGTCGCGTAGGTCTTGCCGGTGCCGGCGTGGCCGACCACGACGACGAGCCGCTCGCCGCCCCGCGTCAGTCGCTCGACCATCGCCCGCTGCTCGGCGCTGATCGTCGAACGGCCGGAGAGGACGCGGGCGACGACGATCGGGTCGGCGAGGGCATGGCCCGAGTCGGCAGCCATCTCCCCAGCCGCCGCGAGGGCCTCTCGCTCCAGCTCCCAGATCCGCTCGGTGGTGTAGCGGGGACCGCGCGGGGTCTCGGCGATCCGGATCACCGAGGAGCCGGCGAGGAAGGCGTCGGCGATCCCCACGACCTCGTGGGCGGGGGCACCGTGCGGGAGGTTCTCGGCGACGGCGCGGATCGCGTCGCGCCGGTCGAAGTGGGAGACGTGCCCGGTGACCGAGCGCCCGACCTGCTCCGTGGTCAGGACCGAGCGGCCGGGCACCTCATGGCCGAGGCGCTCGGAGATCCGCTCCCGGGTGAGGCCGACCTCCTCGGCCCGGGCGCGCCACCCCTCCCTCATGCTCTCGTCGGTGATGTCGCGGTCCTTGGCCTGGCGGGTCTCCAGGGCGGCGACCCGCATCGCCTTCGCCGAGGCGTCCTCGCCGACCGCGGCGAGGATCTCGGCCCTCCGGGTGGAGAAGGCGCGTAGCTCCTCGGCGGAGAAACCGCGGATGTCGGCGAGGCCGTTCCGAAGGGGTTCCCACTCGACCCCGAGGCGCTGCGTCAATTCGTGGCGGAGGTGCGCGGCGTAGAGGTAGCTAGCCGTCCTCGCGTGCTCGTAGATCGCCGGGTGGTAGAGCCGCGACCAGCGGCCATCCGGCCCGAGGGTCGCGTTGGCGACGAGGACGTGGGTGTGGAGCTGGGGGTCGCCGGCACGGGAGGAGCGGTGGATGTAGGCGGCGGCCAGGAAGCCGCTCCCGGGGACGAAGGTCCGCCCTCCCTTCCCCCGCCGTGCCCAGCAGGCCGAGCGCTCCATGTAGGAGAGGGCGGCCTCGACGGCGGCGCGGTGGGCCTCCATGACCTGGCCCGAGACCGGATGGCCGCCGAGCGCCCAGGTCAGGGAGACCGACTTCGGCGCCGAGAAGGTCAGATCGAAGCCGGGGACGGGTCCGCGCCCCGGTGCCGACTTCAGGCCGAGTGCCTCGCCGGTGACCGGGTTCCGTCCGGTCAGCATCGCCGTCAGTTGGTCTGCCTCGACCTTCCCTTCCAGGTCGAACTGCGCGGCCGCCTGGCCGATCCACTCGCCTTCGGCCTCGCCGCGGCCCGAGTAGTAGTCCTCGGCGCCTTCGGCGACCTTCTCCAGGTAATAGGTCTCCTGACCCGAGCCGAGCTTGCCGATCGAGAGCATCTAGGAGTGCTGTCCTTCGGGGGGAGGCGATCCGTCGAGAGTCGATGCCATGCCTCCATAGGCCGACGGAATCGATCGGTGCACCGGGTCCATGCCCCTACCGGCTTGCGGGCGGGGCCTCTGTGTCGGTTGGTGCTCGGTTCGAGAGGCATCCATGCCCCTGTTGTCAATTCAGAGGGGCTCTCGTATCGGGTCGATTCAGGAGGCCCGGCCGGGGAAGCCCCGGCAGGCCGACCTGGGATCGTGGGGCTTGGCATAGCCCCCGATCGATTCCCAGTCGGTTTCGAACAGAGGCTGACCGGCGGACCCGAGCGTCACCAGCCTTTCGACGCACCACGGTCCGCGGACGGCGAAGGCGAGGTAGCGGAAATTCGCGACGGTCGATCCGGCCACCCGGGGCCCGGAGAGCCTTCTCGGGACGAGTCGTTCGGTGGTCCCGTCGAACGAGGTGACCTCGACCGACTTCACCGCCTTGTTGAAGGCACCGCCGACGACCGTCATCGCGGTCGTGTCGGCACGCGCACCGGGCATGGGCACGGTCTGGAGGATGCCCCGCTTGACCGCGGGCGCCGAGCACTGCCCTCCCCCTTCGACACCGTTCCTCGGAGTGCGGACGTAGGCGCCCGTTTCGAAACAGATCCCCTTGCGGTTTTCGTCCTGGGTCGCCGCCACGAACCAGTGGCGCTGTCCGAAGTGACCGTGTCCGATGAGGACGGTCGGGTTCTCGCCGGCCACCACCGCCCCGGCCACCGGGCAGGAGGCGAGGAAGAACGCGACGAGGATGACGACGGTCTTTTTCATTCGGGATCGGATGCGCGTCGCGGTTGGCAGCGAGCGGCGGAGACGAGACCGTATCGAGCGGAGGCGGCGGCAGGATCACCAGCGGGTGATGGGGTGTGAGGGGTTCTGCTTTTGGTCCTTGAGATTGGGCCGATACCTCTCCTTCTCGGCTATTCGAGTCGGTGTCGATCCTGCCTTCCTCGCTCGATCCGGGATGCACTGCACTGCCCTTATCTAGCCTGCCTGGCCTTCCTCGCTCTCCCTCTTTGGGTCTGACTCTGACCTTCTCGGACTTGGCCTGCCTGAGAAGGTGAACCTGCCGACCTGCTCGGGCGCGGGGATCGTGGGGACCCAGTGGATGCCGTCGAGGAATTCGTCGACCGGGACGCCCATCGTGTCGGTCAACCGGATCAGCGTGTCGACCCGGGGGACGCGCTCGCCCCTCTCCAGCCTGCCGACCTCGGTCCGGTGGAGGCCTCCAAGTTCCGAGAGCCTCTCCTGGGTGAAGCCTTCCCGTCTGCGGACGCGGCGGAGGTTCTGGCCGAAGCGCTCGGCAACGGCGACGTCACGTTTCTGCCGGGGCATCAGTCGCCGTCCTTCCGGGCGCCGACGACGAAGGCGCCGGGTCGGTGCTCGCCCGGCGTCCAGGCGATCTCCGCCGTCAGCTCGCCGACGCCCACGCCCAGGGCGCCCGCGAGCTTCAGCAGGGTGTCCAGCCTCGGCAGTCGCTCGCCGCTCTCCATCAGGCTGATCTGGGACCGATGGACCTCGGCCCGGAACGACAGCTCTTCCTGGGTCAGGTCGGCCTCGGCGCGCAGCTTCCGCAGGTTCGCGGCGAAGCGTCCGGACGGGCTAGTCATCCCGGTGGCCTGCGAGGGGGACGCGGAGGGGCGGGCCGGGCACCGGCCACTCGATGCCGACGACCAACTGGTCGACGGAGATCTCCAGGGCGGCGGCCAGTTTGATCAGCGAGGAGGCGAGCGGCATGCGCCGGCCGTTCTCGTAGAGGCTGAACTGGGTGCGGTGGATGCCCGAGCGCTCGGCGAGGATCTCCTGCGAGAGGTCCAGGAAATGCCGTCGTCGCCTGATGCGTCGCCCGAGCTGCGTGGCGACGCGCCTGTCGAACTCCTCCATCAGCCGATCCTGAAACCGAGCCCGACCACCAGACGCGCGGGGCGGGTCGGCGCCAGCGCACCGCCCTGATGACGTGCCAGGCCCCACCGGACCAGGATCCGGATCGCGTCCTTGAGGGTGCTCGCTTCCCGCGCATCCTCGGTGTCGCCCGCGAGCGCCGCGGCGACCTCGGGGAACGTGAGGCAGTTCGGCGCCTCGGCCAACAGCAGGTCGAGGACTTCCCTGCGACAACTGGCGTCGTCGCCGGGGAGCCAGCCCGGCCCGGGCGGCCGCAGTGTCTCGTCCTCCTCTTTCCCGACCGATCCGTCGAGGACCTCCAGGACGGAGCGGTGGGCCGCGAGCGTCCTGTTTATCTCCTCTGCGTTCTCCGCCGCCGCGTACCTCTCCGAGAGCAAGGCCAGGCGCTCCCGCAGCTCCTCGTCGGGGACCCGGATCTCCTCGGCGTCCAGGGCCTCGAGCAGCCTGCGGAACATCTCCCCCTCGCGTGCCGTCGCGGCAGGGTCGCCGAGAAGGGCGGGCCTGGTGAGGTCGCCGAGGATGCCGTGCAGGGCGGAGAGGCAGGTCTCACGGAGGGTCTCCCGCTGGTCGTCGGGCAGATGCAGCGGGACGACCTTTTGGGACGAGGGCGTGCGAACTTCGCCCCCGGATCTATCTTTCGGGTGCATGGGAGTTACTGCTCCTTTGCCATGCCCCCGGCTGTTAGCGCAGCGCGGGGGCGCTTTTTGTCTGCGCAGACGAGGCTAACAGTTCTCGACTAGAACAACTAGGCGCTAATTACTTCCCTTCGATGATCTGGCCGACGCGACTCTTGTGCAGCCCAACCTCGGCTGCAATCTCGCTGTGTGACAACCCTGCTTCCTGAGCCTTCGCAAAAGCTTCCCGACGTGCCTCGCGCGTGGCCTCCGTGTCGGCCTCGTACCGATCCTGGGCCGCGCGGACGGCGGCGCGGAGCGCGTCCTTGGGGTCGGTCGGCATCGGGGCAGCCTAGTTGGCCGACTCCTCCAAGCGTGGCACGGGAGGAAAAAGTCGAGCCCTGGGGCGTCCCGTGGCAGCATTGACCCATGACCAAGGCTGAACTACACGAGCTGGTCGATCGTCTTCCTGACGGCGCCGTCGATGGCGCCGCGATCCTCCTTGAGGAGATCACCGATGGACGGATCGACCCGGAGCAGGCCTGGTTCTGGACCCGCGAGTGGCAGGCCAAAGAGCGTGAGGCCGACGAAGACCTCGCTGCCGATCGTGGAGACACCTACGCGAGCGACGACGAGTTCCTAGCCGCGCTGGACGAGCGCACCAAGCCGCTCGATGCCGACTCGTAGGATCCTCCCCGCGTTCTGGCGCGACTGGGATCGACTCACGCCAAGGCAGCAGCGTGCCTTCCGCGAAGCCGTAGCAATCTTCATCACCGACCTCGCGTAAGGCGAGCAGAGCTTCAACCCGCGCCTCCGCATCAAGCGGATGCAGGGGCACCCCGGCGTCTGAACGATCGTGTGCAGTTCGCCACCCCGTTGCACGACCCCAAGCGGGCCGGCACGAATAAATCCAGCGCGGTCGATGAGGATGAGCCAACCGAGCCGCACGCACCCGAAGACATCGACGCGATCGGGCGCCACGTTCCCGCTGACATCGACCGGCACTCGGACTCCGAGTAGTCGGGAAGCGATCAGCGCGGGGTCCGCTTCTGGACGCCCTCCGGCAGTGGAAGTAGCTCAACTCCTGCCGCCGCCGGTCGCGGCCCGGGCCGACGTCGCTGCAATCGGGACTGCGGCTCCTGCGGCGCGTCCAGTCGCTGGCGGTCCAAGTATTGGTCGACGTGCTCCCGCTCGAATCGGAGCGGCCCCCGTGACGACTTCCCCATCCGGATCCCACCGAGCTCGGCGGCGTGTTCTCGCACCCAGTCCTCGGACACCGCCAGCTCGGTCGCGATCTCCCGGGTCGTCAGCAGCGGCACCTCACCGACCACCTCCCTCCCGCCGGCGCGCGAGGTAGCGATCGACATCCTGGGGGTCGATCCGACGGGCCCGGCCGAATTTGTAGCTCGGAAGCTCTCCGTTTTCGACGTGGTATCGGATGGTCCGCTCGCCCAACTGCAGCCGCCGGGCGAGCGATGCGATCGTGAAAAAGTGGCGATCACAATGCTCGCCCGACCCCGCCGCGTCGTGCAGAGCCCCGAGGATCACCTCAGTGTTCGAGGCGGACCTTGGAAAGCCCAGCGACTCGCGAACGAGCACCAGATCCTCACCCATTCGTTCGTACTGATCCGGGTCGAGCGTAAGTAGAACCTCGATGACGTCTGGGGTCGGTGGAATGCACGTGGTCTTCACGACTTCCCGTTTTCCCGTTCGCCGGTACGTATTTCGACCCGTGTCCATGGATGGCGCTGCTCAAGGATCGCCGCCCAGGTGCGCGCTACCTCTCTCCGCGCAGCCTCCGGCGGTCTGCCTCCCAGGTCAGTCGTGACTCGTCGTCGGGTTCGATTGACTCGCATCGGAATCCATTTGTCCCGGCAGAGCGCTTCTCAAACCCCACGGTCGCACGTTGCGGTCCTTCTGCGGGTGTTCGCTCAGCGACCGCGGCGAGCAGCCGAGCCCGAGTGCGGCGCCGGTGGAGTCGTTGGCGACGAGCAGCCTCCGCCGCTGGACCCCGCCGCCACGGACGACTCGCGCCAGCAAACGAGGCTCAGTCGAGCAACCGGAGCAGTTTGCAGGCGTCGCGCGGATTGATCACTGGCGGCTCCACGCCCGGGTGGTCGAGTAGATCCTTGTCCCCGCTGACGATCGCCTCGGCGCCACATTCCCGAGCAAGCGCGACCAGGTAGTCGTCGTCGGGATCTCGGAGGAGCGCCAGGGAGTCAGTCGGATCGGCCAGGACGGTGCTTGCCTCGGTGATCCCCGTGACGAGATCGCTGACGATCGCATCACCCAGGCGGTTGAAGAAGTAAGGCTTGCGCAGCGTCTCGTCGACCTCCCCGAGAAGCTCCGGGCACACGACCATCTCGAAGCGGCTTCCACCCAACTCACGGTAGAGCAGGCTCGGAGGACTCTCTCCTTGTGGGTCGATGCCGCCGGACGCCAGGACGTTGGCGTCAATGACGAGCCGCCTCAACGGCCGGCGTGCCGTCTGGCGGCGCGATCCTCGCGAACTTCGCGCGCGGCCTTGACCGCTTCGCGTTCGATCTCGTCCGAGGAGACGCCAGCGAAACGCTCGCGAGCGCGATCGCTTGCCTCGCGCCCGAGCTGGATACGGGCGGCGCTTTCCAGCAACTCGCGGTCGCCCTTGTCCGGGTGACGCCGACGAAGCCGCTCAAGCAGCGCACGGTCGAAGTCGACTTTGATCGTTGACGTTGCAGCCATGCGGAAATGGTAGCGCCGGGTTCAGCTTTCATCGGCCGGGGACCACAGCACTGAGGCTGTCGGCAGGCAGAGTTCTACTCCCCGAATTGGCGTCCTCAGGTCAACGCCAGGTCAACAGCACGTCCGGAGACAGGGGAAAAAGGGCGAAACCGTGAACCTCGCAATCCCGCTCCTCAAGCCAAATCACTGAAGAGCCGAAACCCCCCGCAAATTGCCGGACAAGATCATAATCCGCGTGTCGGGGGTTCGAGTCCCTCCTCCGGCATCAGGTGTAGAGCCAAGTTCACCCGCTCCGACACCGGACGACACACCAGATGGGCAACGGATAGGGCAACACCCCGTCCCACAGGGCAACTACGGCTGTTGCGAGACAGGGTCCGGGTTCAAGGACGCCGGAAGATCGAGTGAGTGCCGACTCGGCGCCAGATGATGTGCGCCTGGCCGGGCTGAACCTCGTCGCCGTATTCGAACGTGGCTCGCCCGTCCGGTGCCCAGCTCATCTCCCAGACACCAGGGTGTCCTTGCATCCGCTTGACGCGGAGGCGGGGATGGAAGCCCTGCCCGCCCTTGGCCAGATCGGCGATGAAGATCCCGACGGCCTCGCGGAAGGCCCGCTGTTGCTGAGGCGTGAGCCGATCCCAGTCGCGCCAGAACGACGGGAGAACCCTACGAGTCGGCATCGAGCGGCTTGGTGCGCTCGTCCAGCGCGGCTAGGAACTCGTCGTCGCTCTCATACGTGGTTCCGCGACCGGCAGCAACGTCGCCGTCCGCCTCGCGCTCTTTGGCCTGCCACTCGCGGGTCCAGAACCAGGCCTGCTCCGGGTCGATCCGGCCGTCAGTGATCTCCTCAAGGAGGATCGCGGCACCATCGACCGCGCCGTCGGGCAGGCGATCGACGAGCTGATGAAGGTCGGCCTTAGTCATAGGCCCATTCTAATCGGGACTCTGAACGGAGACATTGGTCTGGGGAGGCGTGAATGAGCCGTACGGGCGCCGCGCATCGAGCTGGTGCTATTGGTGGTCCGACACCCGCCCTTCCGAAGACGAGAAGCCCAACCAATGTCGGGGGGTCACAGCTTTCGGCCGGGCGGCAGGTAGTCGTCGATGTCGGTGATGGTCACCCCGAGAAGGTCTCGCATATCGAGGTTGCGCGTATGCCCGAGGTCTTCACGGATCGCCACCAGAACTCGGGCGTAGGTGAGCATCGTCTCGGTCGGGTCGGCCTTTTCCAGTCGACCTGCATGACGGCGCGCCACGCCCTGATCACGCCGGGTGCGCCCCAGAGCACCAGCTTGTCGCTGAACTGTTCCATGAAGGCTTTGAGGTCCGCCTCGGCCGCTGCTTTTTTCTTTGGGTCGGACAGATCCCGGCCTCGGCGCATGACCTGAACAAAGCCGAGGTAGTCGTCGGCGATCTTGTCCCACCGGTATTGCTGGGCGATTCGTCTGCGACTAAAGAACTCGCCAGCGGCGAAGACGCCGAGGGTGACGATGCCAGCTATGACCGGCCCGGCGACGGCCAAGTTGTTCAGTACGCCGCCCACCATCAACCACACCAAAGCCACGCATGCGAGAAGCCCGAGGGCGACGGCAACGGCGCCGAACGCCCGAGCCAAAAGGGTGGGTTTGCCCTGAGTCATGTACGTCAGGGTAGATACTTTGCTGGACGCAATTCAAGCGGTCCCGCCGCGTGTCACGGCGGCGGAGAAGTCCCAGCAGCCCGCGGCCTGTCAGAACGGCACGTCATCTTCCGGCTGCTCCGCTGGCAGCGTG
>JAFDWD010000477.1 GCA_018268695.1 Actinomycetota bacterium | reverse complement strand
CGACCGGTGACGCGCAGCATCCAGACGAGGCGGCCGGCGATCACGCCGCCGGCGTCGTCGTAGGCGATCACGGTGTCGCCGTCGCCGATCCCGAGCGCGGCCATCGCGGCGGCGAAGGCCTCCGGCTCGGGGAGCGGGTGGCGGCCGCCGACGGCCGGGTCGAGGTGCGCGGTGAGCGCCGTGTCGAGGTCGACGAAGACGGCGCCGGGGATATGGCCACCGTCGTAGGCGGCGCGCCCCGAGCGACCGTCCATGTACCAGCGGACGTCGGCGAGGACGACCTCGTCGCGATGCGCCTCGACCCAGTCGATGTCGACGAAGGGCTTGATCACGGTCATGCATCCTAGGCTTGACCGATGGCCGACCCCTTCGCAGGAGATCCACGCACGAACCGTGAGCGGATGCTCGCCGGCGACCTCTACCTCGTCGACGACCCCGAGTTGGAGGCGGCGCTCGCCCGCGGCACCCGCCTCGCCGACGAATTCAACGCCCTCGCGCCGCGCGACCGGAGCGCCGCGCGGGCCGTCCTCACCGAGCTCGTCGGCGGCCTCGGCGAGGAGGCCTGGGTCCGCGCCCCCATATATGTGGACTACGGCGAGCAGCTGACGATCGGCGCGCGCACCTTCGTCAACTTCGGCCTGGTGGCGCTCGACGTGGCGCCGATCGCGATCGGGGACGACTGCCAGCTCGGCCCCAACGTGCAGCTGCTGACCGCCTATCACCCGACCGAGCCGGGGCCGCGTCGGGCGAAGCTCGAGGCCGCCGCCCCGATCGCGATCGGCGACAACGTCTGGCTCGGCGGCGGCGCGATCGTCCTCCCCGGCGTCACGATCGGCGACGACGCGGTGATCGGCGCGGGCGCTGTCGTCACCAAGGACATCCCGGCGGGCGTCGTCGCGGTCGGCAACCCGGCCCGCGTCATCCGCACTCTCTGACCCGGCGCCGCCAGCTGTTCCTTATGGACCCCAGAGGTCCATAAGGAACAGCTGACGCTAGGGTGCGCGGCTTGGCCCGGCCGTTCATCCTCGCCCAGATCTCCGACCCGCACCTGGGCGAGCCTCCGATCGCCGGCGTCAAGCCGAAGAAGTCCCTGCGCGAAGTCCTCGCCGCGATCGAGGCGCTGCCGAACCCTGTCGACGCGATCCTCGTCTCCGGCGACCTCGCCGAGCACGCGAAGCCGAAGGAGTACGCGCTCGCGCGGCAGCTGATCGGCGGCCTCGGGGTCCCGGTCCACGTCCTCCCAGGCAACAAGGACGACCGGGCCACGATGCGAGCGGCATTCGACCTGCCGGGTGAGGCGGACGCGCCGATCGACTACGCCGTCGACCTCGGGCCGTTGCGCCTGGTGGTGGCCGACTCGACGATCCCCGGCGAGGACCGCGGCGACTTCACCCCGGCGCAGCTCGAGTGGCTGGACGCGGAGCTGGCGGGTGCGCCGGAGCAGCCGACGATCGTCGCCATGCACCAGCCCCCGCTCGTCGTCGGCATGGCCGACTGGGACGCGGTGATCATGCGGCGCGCGGACCGCGAGGCCCTCGCCGCGGTGATCGACCGCCACCCCCAGGTCCGCGCGATCGTCGGCGGCCACCTCCACCGCATCGCCGCCTCCAGCCTCGCCGGCCGCCCCGTCATCGCCGCCCCGAGCACCTTCATCCAGGCCCGCCCGGACTTCGAGCGCGAAAAGATCAAACTCCGCGACCCCTTCCGCGGCTTCCTCCTCCACATCCTGCGCGACGGCGAGCTCTCGACCCAGGTCGAGATCGTCACCTGAGACGGGCCGCCGAGTACGGCCGCACTACTCGGCCAGGTACCGCACCACGGCCAGCACCCGGCGGTGGTCCTCACCGGTGGGTTCGAGGCCCAAGGTGTCGTAGATGTGGGACACGTGCCGGACGACGGCCTTGGTGGTGAGGGTGAGGCGGTCGGCAATCGCGCGGTTCGAGCGGCCCTCGGCCATCAGGGCGAGGACTTCGCGCTGGCGGGGGGTGAGGCTCTCGAGGCTCGCGTCGCGGCGGGGACGGGACATCATCGTGGCGACGACTTCGGGGTCGAGGACGCACTGGCCCGCCGCCACCCGGCGCACGTCGGAGCTGAAGGAGGCGAAGTTGGCGACCCGCTGCTTCAGCAGGTAGCCGACGCCGACCGTGCCTTGCTCGACCAGTTCGGTCGCGTAGGAACGCTGGACGTGCTGGGAGAGGACGAGGACCGCGATGTCGGGGTGCTCGGCGCGGATGCGGAGCGCCGCCTGCAGGCCGTCGTCGGCCCCGTTGGGCGGCATGCGGATGTCGGTGACGACGAGGTCGGGGCGGTGGGCGTTCGCCTTGCGGACCAGGTCCGGGGCATCCGTGGCGCGGCCGACCACCTCGGCCCCGTCGCGTTCGAGGAGAAGCGCCAAGCCTTCGAGCATCAGCGCCTGGTCCTCGCCGATGACGACACGCATGGGTCGTCACCTTAGACCGTCCAGAGAAGTGCCGCCGCGGGCGGTCAGGGCTGCCGCGCCCCGACCGCCCGCACGGCGGGGTCGCTATTTGGCCGCGACCTTGTAGATGCTGCCCGTCAGATCGCCGACGTAGATGCTGCCCCCGTTCACGCCCAGGGCGATGACCGGGGCGGCGAAGCCGGTGAGCAGCGGCTGCGGCTGGCCCTTGGTCGACATTTCGACGACTTCGGGGCCTTTGCCGGTCCCGCCGAACAGCGACACGTAGAGCGTGTTGCCGATCGTGCCGATGCCCATCGG
>JAFDWD010000476.1 GCA_018268695.1 Actinomycetota bacterium | reverse complement strand
GGCGAGCGTGCGGCCCTGGGTGTAGAGCATCACGGCGACCCGGCGCTCGCGTTCGGAGAGGTGGGAGAAGGCACGGCGGAAGCGCGCGCGGGCGAGGGTCTTGGTCGCCTCGCTCTCCGGGTCGGCGCGGCCCTCGAGGTCGGGGATGGTCTGGGACAGGGCGACGCCTTCTTCGTCCTCGCCGGAGGAGCTGACCGAGTCGAGCGAGGTGAGCTCGGCGGTGGCGAGGTCGCGCAGGCGGGCGGCCAGCTCGTCCTCGGCGATGCCCATCTTCGAGGCGAGCTCGGGGTCGGTCGGACGGCGGCCGTGATCGCGGAAGAAGTCCTCGCCGGCACGCTCGGCGTCGCGCTCCCAACGACGGAGGCTGCGGGGCGCCCAGTCGAGGCGCCGGAGGCTGTCCAGCACGGCGCCCTGGATCCGGGTCCAGACGAACTGTTCGAGGCTCGCGCCTTTGTCGGGGTCGTAGCGGTCGAGCGCGCCGATCAGCCCCTCCACCCCGTTGGAGACGAGGTCGTCGACCTCACACCAGGCCGGCAGCTCGCGCACCTTGCGATAGGCGAGGTGACGGACCAGCGGCACGTAGGTGAGCACCAGCTGTTCGCGCAAGCGGCGGTCGCCGGTCTCGCGATAACGGCGCCAAAGGTTCTCGGTCTCCAGCTGGGCTCGTCCGGTCGAGCTTGCCATCGGGTACGTCCTCCTGCCTGGACTGGATTGCGGGGTGCGCAGGAGATTTCGGCCGGACGAGGACGCGGCTAGATCGCCGCTCTGGGGTAAACAGGACATCCAGTACCAGAACGAATGTCCAGTTTCTGCATCATGCGGAATGGCGGTCGATGACCTGGGCGATGGCACTGCGACTCGCTCACGACACCGTCCCGGCCGCCCCCCGCGCCGAATCCCCCGCCGACCGGCGCGAATCCCCCTACCGGGAGCGCCGCGCAGCGATCGAGGCGCGCCTCTCGGCTGCCGCGACCGCGACGGCGCGCGAGCTTCCCGGCCTCTACCTGGCGCTCGCCCGCGAGGCGCTCGACGGCCTCGCCGCCGAGCCACGCGAGCCGCTGCTCCTCAACTACGCAGGCGTGGGACTGAACGAACTCGGCGCCCGCGATGGTGCCGCCGCCCTCTTCGAGGCCGCCCTGCGCCTCGACCCCCAGCTCCCCCACGCCGCCCGCAACCTGGAGTCCGCGCGCGCCCGCAACGGCTCGCGGCCGAGCCTCCCGGCCTCCGTCGCCGCCCAGCTGCGCGCCCTCGAGACCGAGG
>JAFDWD010000475.1 GCA_018268695.1 Actinomycetota bacterium | reverse complement strand
AGACGCGGCCGAGGTCGTTGCGCAGGACGTCGACGATCATCAGGTTCTCGGCCCGGTCCTTGGCGCTGCCCAGGAGCTCCTCCCGCATCTCCCGGTCGGACTCGGGATCGTCGCCTAGCGGTCGCGTCCCCTTGATCGGCCTCGCCTCCACGGTGCGGTCGCGGTCGATCCGCAGGAAGCGCTCGGGGGAGGCGCTCAGCACCGCGACCGGTCCGCAGCGCAGGTAGGCCGCCTGCGGCGCCGGGCTGCGCCGGCGGAGCTCCCGGTAGAGGTCCAACGGATCGGTGCCCGGTGCGACCGGGACGCCGATCCGGTTCGTCAGGCAGATCTCGTAGGACTCGCCCGCCTCGAGGCAGCGTCGCGCCTCGGCGATCGCCTCGAGGTACTCGTCGCGGGCGAGCGCGAGCACGGGCTCGCCGCCACTGCCGTCACCGTCGGCCGGGGAGTGCGCCGCGCCGGGCTCGGGCAGCGATTCCAGCGACCGTCGCATCGCCTCGACGTCCCGTTCGGCGACCGTCGGGTCTTCGCCCGGCCCGACGATCGCGACGGCGTGCGCCTCGCCGCCGCGGTGATCGAGGACGACGAGGCGCGAGGCGTAGATGAGGCACGCGTCGGGGACGGGCGAGGCGTGGCGACCGACCGACCCGAGGTCGGATTTGAGCTCGTAGCCGAGGTAACCGACGTAGCCGCCGGCGAACTCGAGCCTCGGGTCGCCGGGCGTCCGACGGTCCCGCAGCCTCTGCCGCAGCACCTCGAAGATCGACTCTCTGGCGTCGTCTCCGACCGCGTAGGTCAGCACCTCGGAACCGGGGCCGGCGGCGCTCCCCATGACCGTGGGGCCGGCGGCGCCGGGAAACGACGGCGCCGCCTCGCGATCGATCCAGAAAGCGTAGGGGTCGTCCCCGAAGAGGCGCGTGAAGGCGCTCGCCGGATCGGGGATCCGGTCGAGCGAGCGGGCGATGACGCGCGGTGGGGAGGCGTCCTCCGGCGCGCGACCCGTCGCCGCGCGGCGCCGCGGAGGGCGCGGCGCCGAGCCGGAATGGCGGTCCACGAGCCCGACGAAGTTCCCGAGCAGCGTCCTTCCCAGCGGTGTGCCCGCCGACTCCGGATGGAACTGCAGGCCCCAGATCGGACGGAGCCGGTGTTCGAGCGCCATCACCGTCCCGTCGTCGCTCCACGCTGTCGCCCGCAGGCAGTCGGGAAGCGGCGACCGGACGGCGAGGGAGTGGTAGCGGACGGCGGGGAACCCGCTGGGGGCACCGGCGAACATCGGCGCGCCGTCGTGGCGGATTGCCGTGGCCCGGCCGTGGACTGGATCGATCCGGTCCACCGCGCCGCCGAAGGCGGTGGCGATCCCCTGGTGGCCGAGGCAGACCCCCAGCAGAGGGACGGTCGCCTCGCGGATGACGGGCGCGCAGCCGCCGAAGTCGGCCTCGTCGTCGGGGCGTCCCGGACCGGGGGAGAGGACGATGCCGTCGAACTCCCGCCGCACCGTCGCCGCGGCCGGGATCTCGTCGTTTCGCACCACCGTCGGCTCGTCGCCCGCGGCCTCCGCCAGCATCTGGACGAGGTTGTAGGTGAAGGAGTCGTAGTTGTCGATCAGCAGCAGCCGCACGGGCGCCAATCTACGCCCACGCGCGATCACCCCGTTCGGGTGAAGGCAGTCGCCCGGCTGTCCTGGATGCTTCCCGGCATGCAGAAAGACTCCGATCTCACCTACCTGCCGCTCCTGATCGCGGTTCCCGTCGCGATCCTGGTCGTGCTGGCCTGTTACTTCTTCATCGGCGCGTTCGTCGGCACCGCGGCGCTCCTGGTGGCGATCGTGGGGTCGGTCATCCTGATCGCCCGCTTCATGCAGCGCAACGACACCGCCTGAGCCCCCGCGCGGGGCCTCAGGGTCGATCCGGGAGGTCGAGCAGGCCCGACTCGGTGGCCGCCTCGACCGCCTCGCCGCGCGTGCCGACGCCGAGTTTGCGGTAGATCGACTGGGCCTGCGTCTTGACCGTGTTGGGGGAGACGTAGAGCTCGGTGGCGATCTTCGCGAACGAGAGGTGGGTGGGGAGGAGGCGCAGGACGCGCAGCTCGGCCGGGCTGAGGGAGCCGACGGCGCTGTCGCGCAGGTCGTCGAGCTGCCCCTCGATGCGGGCCTGCCAGGCGAGGAGGAGCGGCGCCCCGGTCGACTCCCGGCCGTGGTCCCGGGCCTCGGCGAGGAGGCGTTCGGCGAGGGGAAGATCGTGGAGCCCCTGGGCGGCCGCGGCGCCGGCGAGTCGTCCTTGCACTTCGTACCAGCCGGCGAAGGAGTCGAGCCGGTCGAGCAGCGAGAGGCCGAGCCGCAGGTCGGCGGCCGCCTCGTCGGAGCGACGCTCGTGGCACTTGACCATCGCCGCGACGGAGAGAACGCCGGCGATCGTCGGCTGCTCCTCGAGCCCGGAGCGATCGATCTGCGCCCGCGCCTGCGAGGCGAGCATCAGCGCCCGGTCCCAGTCGCCGCTTTCGGCGTCGAGTATGGCGAGCTGGGCGAGGCTCGTGACCTGGAGGATCGGGACCCCGTTGCGGGCGGCGTGCCGGATCGCCTCGGTCAGCTTCTCCCGCGCCACCTCGCGCTCTTCGCGGTGGTGGTGGCCGATGCCTTCGAGCATCCAGACCCATGACCACCAGAGGCTGTCGTCCGGGATCACCGCGGCGCCCGCCTTCGCCTGGGCGAGCATCGTGTCGACCCCGCCGCGGGCGAGCGTCCCGTCGACCAGCGCCATCGTCCCCGCCATGGTCGTCCCCTCGATCAGGGTCGGGTCGCGCCGGCCCAAGGTGCGGCCGAGGCCGTTCCAGTCGTCCGCCGCGGATCCTTCGCCGCGCAGCAGCGCGACCTGGCCCATGATCAGGGCGAGCCGCGGGTCCTCGGAGACGCGGTCGAGGCCGATCCGCTCCATCCACATCCGCAGGGTCGCCGGCTGGCCCCAGGAGTTGTAGGCGGGCACGGCCTCCCAGAGGAGGCCGACCGCGAGGTCGCGATCGTCGGCGGCGATCGCGTGTTCGATCGCGCGGACCAGGTCGCCCTGCTCGTGCCACCAGGCTGAGGCACGGCGGTGCAGCCCGGGGACGTCGGCGGGAGCGGTCCGCTCGAGCTCGGCCCGCAGCATGTCGCCGAGCAGCGAGTGCAGCCGGAACCAGGTGTCGCTGCGGTCGAGCGGGATCACCAGCATGTTGCGCTCCGCCAGCTCGCGTAGCTCGGCCGCCGACCCGGACCGCTCGAGGACGGTGTCGCAGAGGTCCCCGGACACCCGGTCGAGGACCGAGATGCCCTTGAGGAAATCGACCACATCGGGGGAGGCGCGGGTGAGGAACTCCTCGCGGATGTAGTCGACGATGAAGCGGTCGTCGCCGGCGAAGCGGGAGACCGCGGCGGCGACGTCGTCCTCGCCCCGCAACGCCAGCGCCGCCAGGTAGAGGGCCGCCGGCCACCCCTCGGCGCGCCCGATCACGGCGGCCGCCTGCTCGCCGCTGAGCGCGAGGCCGACCCGCTGCAGCAGCGCCTCGCACTCGCCCTGGGTCATCGCCAGCCGGTCCTGGCCGACCTCGGCGAGCCGTCGGCCGGCCCGCAACCGGGCCGCCTGGCGGAGCCCTCCGGCGCGGCTGGCGACGGCGAGCTGGGACCCGTTGCCGATCGACCTGGCGATCGCCGCCAGGAGCCGGTGGGTGTCCTCGCCCTCGACGCTCTCCAACTCGTCGATCACCAGCACCATCGGCTTGCGCCTGCCTTCCAGCTCGCGGACGAGCCGGTCCTCGGCCAGCGGCAGGTTCAGCTCCGGAACCCGCAGCAGCGCCGCCAGCTCTGTCGATACCGGCTCCACCGACTCCAGCGCTTCGATCGTGGCGGCCAGGAAGGCGGCCGGATCCTCATGGCGCCGTCCCAGCGTGATCGAGGCGAACGGCCGCCCCTCGTTCGCTGCCCACTGCGCCAGCAACACCGACTTCCCATAGCCCGCCGGCGCGCACAGCTCGATCACCGGCTCCCGAGCCGAAGTCAGCCCCTCGAGCAGCCGCGGCCGCTCGAAGAACCCATCCCGACTGAGCGCGTCCAGGTAGATCCCGGCGATGCAGGCTGCGTGAAGCCGCTCGTTCGGGGTCACGGTCTCGATGACAACCTCCGATCGTCTCGTCGGGCGATCGATCGGAACGATATATCTGCGTGGTGCCCGGCGGCTGCGTCAGGGGGCGGAGCGTGGGCGACCTGCGTTATCAATAGGTTCACTCAGGTCGACCGCGTTCCCCCGGATCGGGCGGAACCGTCACCGAAGGCCACGCAAGGAGACCGAAGGCGCAAGGGAGCGTGGAGTTCCCGGCGCCTTCGTCACGGGACCACGGCCGGCGATGTCGACGGGCCGAAAAGTCAAGACATGCTTGACAAATCGGCCCATCAACATCGGGGCGGGGGGAACATGACGAACTCCCTGGGATTCACACGGGAACGTCACGCCCAGGGCACCGCGTCTAGGACTGCCGGCCCCGTCCCTCCTCCCGCCCCGCGTCTCGTTCGAGTCGGCGCCGCTCGTCCTCGTACTGCTCCTCGGTGAACAGGCCGGCGCGACGCAGCTCGTCCAGCTCGGCGAGCAGGCGCGCGAGTCTCTCGGGCGTTCGGTCGCTGCCCGCTGGTTCCTCTGGGACGCCTCGTCTGGAGTCCACCCGACCATCGAACCATCCGGGGGATCGGGGCAATTCACCCTGATCTGATGATTTCGGTTGCGGCTTTCGTCCCTAGATTTGCCCTCGTCACCAAGGACGAAAGAGGAACGAGAGTGAGCCAGAACGATCAGCCGTCGCGGACGGTGCTGCCGATCCCCGACCGCCCCTACGCGGGGCCGATCTCCTACGACGCCTCCGAGGCGGACGTCGAGTTCCCCGCGATCGAGCCGCTGCGCCCCCCGGCGGACGCGCCGAACGTGCTGATCGTCCTGCTCGACGACGTCGGCTTCGGCGCCTCCAGCGCCTTCGGCGGCCCCTGCGAGACCCCGGTCGCCGAGCGCCTCGGCGCCGCCGGCTTGCGCTACAACCGCTTCCACACGACGGCGCTCTGCGCCCCGACCCGCTCCGCCCTGCTGACCGGCCGCAACCACCACGCGGTCGGTATGGGCTCGGTCACCGAGGTCGCCACCTCGGCGCCCGGGTACGACTCGATCCGGCCGAACACCGCCGCCCCGATCGCCGAGACGCTGCGCCTGAACGGCTACTCGACCGCCCAGTTCGGCAAGTGCCACGAGGTCCCGGTCTGGCAGACCAGCCCGCTCGGCCCCTTCGACGCCTGGCCCACCGGGGGTGGCGGCTTCGAGCACTTCTACGGCTTCCTCGGCGGCGAGACCAACCAGTACTTCCCCTCGCTCTACCACGGCACCACGCCGGTCGAGCCGGATCGCACCCCTGAGGAGGGCTACCACCTGACCGAGGACCTCGCCGACCGGGCGATCGACTGGATCCGCCAGCAGAAGGCGCTGATGCCCGACAAGCCGTTCTTCACCTACTTCGCCCCCGGCGCCACCCACGCCCCCCACCACGTGCCGGAGGGGTGGGCGGACAAATACAAGGGCAAATTCGACGACGGTTGGGACGCTCTGCGCGAGCGCACCTTCGCCCGCCAGATCGAGCTCGGGGTGATCCCGCCCGACGCCGAGCTGACCGCCCGCCACGACGAGATCCCCGCCTGGGAGGACGTCCCCGAGGACCTGCGCCCGGTGCTGGCCCGCCAGATGGAGGTCTACGCCGGCTTCCTCGAGCACACCGACCACCAGGTCGGCCGCGTGATCGACGCGCTGGACGAGCTGGGGGCGCTCGAGGACACGCTCGTCTACTACATCGTCGGCGACAACGGGGCGTCCGGCGAGGGCGGCCTCAACGGCAGCTTCAACGAGGGCTTCGTCTTCAACGGCGCGGGCCACCTGGAGACCCCCGAGTTCCTCGCCTCCCACCTCGACGACTTCGGCACCCCGGCCGCCTACAACCACTACGCGGTCGGCTGGGCGCATGCCTGCGACACCCCCTACCAGTGGACCAAGCAGGTCGCCTCGCACTGGGGCGGGACCCGCTGCGGAGCGATCGTCCAGTGGCCGCGCGGGATCTCCACGAGTGGCGAGGTGCGCTCGCAGTTCTGCCACGTGATCGACATCGTCCCGACGATCCTCGAAGCGGCCGGCCTGCCCGAGCCGCTGAGCGTCAACGGCGTCCAGCAGATGCCGATCCACGGCACCAGCATGGGCTACACGTTCGACGACGCCGCGGCGCCCGAGCGCCACACCACCCAGTACTTCGAGATCTTCGTCAATCGCGGCATCTACCACCAGGGCTGGACCGCGGTGACGAAACACAGCACGCCGTGGGACGGCACCGCGCAGATGCCCGCCTTGGACGACGACGTCTGGGAGCTCTACGGCCCCGACGACTGGACCCAGGCCCGCGATCTCGCCGCCGCGCAGCCCGACAAACTGCGCGAGCTGCAACGGCTCTTCCTGCTCGAGGCGGTCCGCTACAACGTCTTCCCGCTGGACGACCGGCGGATCGAGCGCTTCGATCCCGGGCTCGCGGGCCGGCCGCAGCTGATCTCCGGTAACACGCAGATGCTCTTCCCGGGGATGGGGAGGCTGACCGAGAACAGCGTGGTCAACATCAAGAACAAGTCCCACGCGGTGACCGCGGAGATCGCGGTCGGCGAGGGGGACGGCGGCGTGATCGTCGCCCAGGGCGGCGCCTTCGGCGGCTGGAGCCTTTACCTGCTCGAGGGCCGGCCGGTCTACTGCTACAACCTGCTCGGCCTGCAGCGGGTCAAGGTCGCGGGCCCGGAGCCCCTCGCGGCGGGCGAGCACCAGGTGCGGATGGAGTTCTCCTACGACGGCGGCGGGCTCGGCAAAGGCGGGCGGATCGAACTCTACGTCGACGGCAAGCCGGTCGGCGAGGGACGGCTCGGGGCGAGCGTGCCGCTGGTCTTCTCGGCCGACGAGACGACCGACGTCGGCACCGACGGCGCGAGCCCGGTCTCCGACGACTACGGCCCGGGGGACAGCACCTTCGCCGGCCGCGTGCGCTGGGTGCGCATCGACCTCGGCGACGACGCCAAGAGCGCCGACCACCTGATCACCCCCGACGAGCGGTTCCGGCTGGCGATGGCGCGCCAATAGGCCGCGCCTCCGCGAACGGGATCGGCGACCGACCGGAGGCCGAGGTGGACTGGTCATTGGCGATCGTCGCGGCGGCGGTGCTCGGCGTCGCCGCCTTCTCGGCCCGCCTCTCCGACTCGCCGGTCACGCCGCCGCTGGCGTTCATGCTGCTCGGCCTTCTGGTCGGCGGCGAGGTGCTCGGCGGGGTCGAGGTCTCGAGCACCGACGCCACCGTCCGCACCCTGGCCGAGGCGGCGCTGACGCTCGTCCTCTTCACCGACGCGGCGCGGATCGACCTCCGCGCGCTGCGGCGTGCCGGCGGCGTGCCGGCCCGGCTGCTCGGCGTCGGGCTGCCGCTGACGATCGTCGTCGGGACCGCCGCGGCGGCGCTCTGCTTCGGCGGCCTGACGCTGGGCGAGGCGGCGATCGTCGCCGTCATCCTGGCGCCGACCGACGCCGCCCTCGGGCAGGCCGTCGTCACCTCGCGCGCGATCCCGACCCGCTGGCGCCAAGGGCTGAACGTGGAGAGCGGGCTGAACGACGGCATCTGCGTGCCGCTCCTCTTCGCCGCGGTCGCCGCCGCCGACGTCGAGTCCCACATCTCCGGCGGGCGCGGCCCCTGGACGCTGCTGGTCGAGGAGATCGGCTACGGCGCGCTCGGCGGTGTGGTCGCCGGGAGCCTCGTCGCCCTGATCGTCGTCCAGGCGGGGCGCCGCGGCCTGATCGACGACCTCTGGCGCCAGATCGTCCCCGCCGCGGGCGCCGCGCTCGCCTACGGGATCGCGGTCGCCCTCGACGGCTCGGGCTTCATCGCGGCCTTCGTCGCCGGGCTCGTCTTCCGCGGCCTCGCCCGCGAGGACCCGGCCCGGATCGACCTCCTCTCAGAGCAGGTCGGCGACGCCCTCGGCGGCGTCACCTTCCTCCTCTTCGGCGCGATCCTGCTCGGCCCGGCCCTGTCGGCGATCACGCCGTCGCTAGTCCTCTACGCCGTGCTCAGCCTCACCGTGGTGCGGATGCTGCCGGTGGCGATCTCGATGCTCGGCACCGGGGCGCGGGCGCCGACCGTGGCGCTGCTCGGCTGGTTCGGCCCGCGCGGCCTCGCCTCGATCGTCTTCGCCCTGATCGTGGTCGAGGAGTCCCACCTGCCGGGCCAGGAGCTGATCGTCACCGCCGTCTACCTCACCGTCGGCCTCTCGGTGATCCTCCACGGGGTCAGCGCGGCGCCGCTCGCCCGCCGCTACGGCGCCTGGCTGGCGGCGAACCCGAAGCCCGCCGAGGAGTCCGGGAAGCACGCGGTGGTGTTGACGCGGCTCCGCGGCGCGGCGGCTCGCCACGCCGGTGGCGCGCGATGACGGGCCGCGGGGCCGGCGCTCCCACCTCGGCGCTCGAGGCCTCCGGGACCGCGATCGAGATCTCCCGCGCGCTGCGCCGGCGCCGCCGCCTCCGCGCCGGGATCCTGCAGCTGCTCTACCTTCTCGCCGCCGTCGCTCTCGGCTTCCTGGCGCCCAAGATCGACGTCGGGTTCGTGCTGCCCAGCAACCGGGCGATCGAGCTGCTGCTCGCCGTCGGCGCGGGCACGGTCACCTTCATCGGCCTGGTCTTCTCGCTGCTCTTCCTCGTCGTCCAGTTCGGCTCCACCTCCTACACGCCGCGCCTCACCCTCTTCCGCGATTCGCCCGTGGTCTGGCACGCCTTCGCCTTCTTCACCGCGGTGATCGTCTACTCATTCGCCGCGGTGCTCGCGATCGGGCGCGCCGAAGAGGCCTCGGGGCTGGTCCCGATTCTCGCCGCGCTCGGCGTCCTCGGCACCGTCGCCCTCTACCGGATGCTGCAGATGCGGGCCTTCGGCTCGATCCAGCTGGGGCCGATCCTGGCCGAGGTCGAGCGGCGCGGCCGGCGGGCGATCGACGAGCTCTACGTCGAGGACTTCGACCCGGCCGAGCTGCCGCTCGCAGAGGACGCCGGGCTTCCCGCGGACGAGTTCCGCGAGGTCCTCTGGTCGCGGCCCGCGGGCGTCCTGCAGATCGTCGACGTGCCGGCCCTGCTGCGGCTGATCGAGCGCACCGGGGCGCGGATCGAGATGCGGGTCGGCGCCGGTGCGGCCCTCTTCGAGGACGCGCCGATCGCCCGGGTCGCGGGCGGCGGGGAGGAGGTCGACGAGGCGATCCGCGGCGCCCTCGCCGTCGGCGTCGAGCGTACGGTCGAGCAGGACCCGGCCTTCGCCCTGCGGATCCTCGCCGACATCTCGCTGCGCGGCCTCTCGCCCGCGGTCAACGACCCGAGCACCGCGGTGCAGGCGCTCGACGCGACCGAGAGCCTGATGCGCCGGCTGGCCCGCAGGCGCCTCGACATCGGCCGGCTGCGCGCCCCCGACGGCACGGTCCGCCTGATCCTCGTCCTGCGCGACTGGGAGGAGTACGTCGCCGTCGCCTGCGACGAGGTGATCGCCTTCTGCGGCTCCTCGCCGACCGTCACCGCCCGGGTGCGGCGGCTCCTCGGCTCGCTCGCCGCCGCGGTCCCGGCGGCGCGCCGGGAGCCGCTCGAACGACGCCTTGACGCCCTTCCTCCGCTTCGTCCCTGACGCCGCGAGATCACCCGATCAAGATGAAGCCGGGGAGTGGAGGCGAAACTAGCGTGCTCCGCGTGATCGAACCGAAGGAGGAGATGTGACCGACGAAGAGGACTTGGAGGAGATGGGTCCGATCGACTACCTGGTCATCGAGTGGCCCGGTGGCCGGCCCCACGGGGAGGTCGCGCCGCGGCTGCTGGAACTGGTCGAGGCCGGACTGATCCGGGTGCTGGACCTGGCCTTCGTCGCCAAGGACGCCGACGGCAACGTCGTCGCGCTCGACTTCGAGCAGCTCGCCGAAGACGTGATCGAGCTCTCGATCTTCGAGGGCGCCGCCAGCGGCCTGCTGGGCGACGAGGACCACGCCGAGGTCGGCGCGGTGCTGGAGCCGGACACGGCCGCCGCGGTGATCGTCTTCGAGAACGTCTGGGCGGCGCCGTTCGCGACCGCCGTGCGACGCTCGGGCGGACAGCTGGTCGCCGGCGGCCGCATTCCCGTGCAAGCGATGCTCGCCGCGCTGGACGCGGTCGAGGCAGCCTGAGAGGAGATACCAAGATGCCAAGACTTCTACGAGGGATGGTCCGGACCGCGGCCGT
>JAFDWD010000474.1 GCA_018268695.1 Actinomycetota bacterium | reverse complement strand
CTCGACCTCGTCGTCCAGCTCCAGCAGCCGGTCGTGGAGCGAGTGGAACATCTGCACGGCGCCTTCGCGTGGCTCGATCGCCAGGTCGGGGCGGGCGACGTCGCCGATGAACAGCGAGTCGCCGGAGAGGAGCGCCCACGGGGAGCCGCCGCGGCTCGCGTCGGAGAGCAGGAAGCAGGTGTGCTCGGGCCGGTGGCCGGGGGTGTGGATCGCCTCGACGGTCAGGTCGCCCAGGGTCAGCCTCCAGCCGTCGGTGAACGACTCGTGGTCGTACTCCGCCTCGGCCAGCTCGTGCACGTGGACCGTCGCGCCGGTCTGGCGCACCAGGCGGCCGTGGCCGGAGACGTGGTCGGCGTGGTTGTGCGTCTCCAGGACATGGCCGATCCGCACGCCGTGTAGGCGCGCCAGGCGGCGGTAGGGCTCGACCTCCCACTGCGGGTCGACCACCACCGCGACGCCGCTTTCGCGGTCGGCGACCAGGTAGGAAGCGCAGCCGAGGTCCTCATGGATGATCTGGCGGAAGAGCATGCGTCCAGGCTAGCGCCCCGGCGCGCCTCGGGCGACCCGATCGGGAAGTCCGATCACCGACTTTCTCAGCCCTTTAACTCCCTGCGGCGGGCCCCCCGCGAGGATCTTCCCGAGTCGGCTCGGCGTGCCTCCAACCGCCGTCCGGCGTAACCCCGCATCGGTGTGGCAAGGCGCCGGTGCCGCTGGACGACGACCCCGAAACTGCCGCTTCGGGGTCGTCGCGCATCTGCGACCGGTTTGGGAGGCGCGCGCCGAGCGCCCGGGCATCATTGAAATACTGAAGGACAGTGAAGGCATGGGGTCGTCTCCTCGCCGCCGCCGGGGCGGCCCTCGTGATGCTCGCGCTTCCCGCGGGGGCGTCCGCCGCGCCGCGGGCGCACCGGCGCCACGTCCAGGTCTTCCCGGCGACGAACCAAGGCCTGATGTTCGTCGGCGAACAGGGTGGTTATGAAATCGCCGTCTCCTTCCTGGAACCCGATGACGCGATTCTGCACGTCGGCAGCTACGACAACGAAACCGGTACCTTCGTCTCGGCGAACTACGGCGCGCACTTCGAGGGCTCCTTGCCCTTCGGGCGCCTTCGCGCGAGTTTCGGGGCGATCGGCTCGCTCTCGGTCCGCTTTCGCCCCGACGGCAGAGGTCGCCTCGGGCGGAAATCGGCAAAGTGCACGGGCAGGCGTGGAGGCGAAGAATACGGTCAGTTCGTAGGCCGGATCTCCTTGCGTGGTGAGGGCGGCTATTTCGCGGTGCATGCCCACCGGCTCGCCGGATCCCTGACGCGCACCTTCCGCCTCCGTTGTCACGTCAAACGCCGGCGGACCATCTATCCGCCGGAGTCGCTGCGGGAAGCCGTCTTGCCACAGCTGTTCCTTCCAGGCGACGGCAGCCTGGCTTCGCTGCAGGTCGAGGCGAAGGAAGGCGGTCGGGTGCTCGGCATGCGCGTCGACCACTTCGCCGGCCAGCGGGAAGGAGCGACCGTGGAGCTCATCGAGCGCGAATATCAGGGCAAGATGCCGGTCGGCCGTGGGGCCTTCATCGAAGCCTCGCCTCCGGGGACGCTCCTTACGTCGTTACCCGGCGAAGGTCCGAAGCGAGCCACCTTCAAGCCCCCGGCGCCGTTCAGGGGCGAAGCTGAATACGTCGCCGTCTCGCCGACGTCCCACAGCTGGACGGGGACGCTTTCGGTCCAACTTCCGGGACTCCTACAGCCCCTCACCGGGCCGGAATTCGCCAGCTCCCTCTGTGTGGCGCGCTCGTTCGGCAGCCGCACCGGTTGCGAGTTCGTGGCCCCCAACTTCCAGTGGGCCGAAGAATGAGGACGCGATGCGGAGCGGGGGCGGTGGCATTGGTCGCGGCGCTCGCGCTCGCGCTGCCGGCGGCCTCCTCGGCGTCAAACGGCTACGTCACCCACGCGGGTTTCTACGTCACCGGTGTCGCGCGAGGTACGGACGGCTTCGACCTCCAGTTCTGGGAGGGCAACAAGCACGGCTTCAAACTCACCGTCAAAGGCCACCATTCGAAGACGCGATATGTCACGAAGGGCGGGTCGGTCGCCGGCGGTCGGGTGTCGGCGCGGCTCGGGAAGCGCGGGATCCTCGACCTCCGCTTCGTCCCGGTCGGGAAGCCACGCTTCTACCGGCCGCCGAGCTGGTGCAAGGGGTCGCCGTCTCGCTGGCAGCCCGGATACCTGGTCGGCCGGCTCGTGTTCCACGGCGAACGGGACTACACGCACGTTGGCGGCCGGCGTTTCTGGGGTGGCCGCGAATCCTGGTCGTCCTGGCGCTGTCACTACGCGACCGGGCCGGATCGTTACGCCGACAAGGAAGCGCGGGCCCGGGTCGGCTCCTGGTCCCTGCAGCGAAAGGCGGTGACCTTCGGCGCCGCGCTCTTCCACCGCGACGCGCGGCCTCGCGACCGCCGAGTCGAGTTCAGTGCGTCGATCTCCGATCGGGCCGGACGGGTCAGGGTCCAGCACGAGGTCGAAGTGGCGGCTGCGGAATCGGACGTGGCGTTCCCCGACGGGCCTCTCTCCGAAACGGCCACGGTCACCCCGCCCGCGCCGTTCATCGGCACGGCCACCTTCACCCGTACGCACGAATCGACCTTCACCTGGACGGGCGACCTTTCCGTCGCCTTCCCGGGCCTCGATCCGGTCCGCCTCGCCGGGCCGCGCTTCGGCGCCCGCTTGTGCACGGCCGAAGGCTGCATCTCCAGGGACCAGGAACGGTACTTCGGTGAACGTTAAGGGTCGCCTCCTGGTCATCGTGGGGGCGCTCGTCGCCGTCCTCCTGTTCCCCGCGGGGGCGTCCGCCGCGCCCAAGGCGAAACCGCGCCACGTCGAAATCATCCCCCCGTCGGTGGCGGGCAGTGTCGACTTGGGCAAGCAGCACGGCTTCCGGATCAGCGTCTCCTTCAGCGAACCGGACGTGGCGATCCTCACCGTCTCCCGCTTTCGGGGCGCCCGACTCAGCACCGAGGAGACGAAGTACGGAGCCCATCTCCGCGGGTCTCTGTCCGCGGGACGTGTGCGGGCCGACTTCGGCGCGGTCGGCTCGATCGATCTGCGGTTCCACCGGCAGGGGCCGGCGCGGAAGGTGGAACTGTTGAAGGAATGCGACGGGAAGGTGCCGCTGGAGGAAATGGGTCGCTGGGTCGGCAAGGTGTCGCTGCGCGGGGAAGATGGCTACTTCGCGGTCTCGAGCGGCTCGGCGCCCGGGGTGATCGACCGCGTCTTCCGGCTCAGCTGCCCGTCCAAGCATCCGCTGCCGCCGCCCGAACACGAGTCGCTGCGCAAGCAGGTCGAGCCGGATATCGGCGCCAGCCTGATCTCGGTTCTCGTCGGCACGGTCTCGAGCCTCGAGGCGGTCGAGTCCGCAGGCGGCCGCGTGGTCGCGCTGCGGGCGGCACACGCGTCCGGCTCCGGGCCGGGCGCGGAAGTCGAAGCCGGAGCGTTCGAATACCAGGGGCAGATGCCGGTGGGGAGGACCGTCCAGATCCTCGGGTCCCGGCCCGGGTCGCTGGTCACCACGCTGCCCGGTGAAGGCCCCGCGACCGCGACGCTGAAGCCGAGTGCGCCGTTTCGCGGCGAGGCCGACTACCTCGCCACGTCGCCCGCGGTCCATAGCTGGACCGGCACGCTCGCGGTGCGGTTCCCGGGCCTCTCTGTACCGCTTGCGGGGCCGGGTTTCTCCAGCACGCTTTGTGTGGTCAGCACGCTGGTTAAGCCGCTCGGCTGCGAATACCAGGCGCCGGACTGGCAGGGTGGGGAAGAATCGACGAGCGTGGGGAGGTCGCGATGAGCGCCCGCGCCCGGTCGCTCGTCCTCCTCGTCGTGGCCGCCGTGGCTGCGACCGCGCTCCTCGCCCCCGCGGGCGCCGCGGCGGGCGAAAAGTTCAGCTTCGGGCCGGGGGCGGTCACCTTCGCTCGGCTACACGCGACGCATGGGTACCGGGTCAACTTCTCCGAGACCGAAGGCGGCTACTTCTTCGTCCGCGTGAAAGGACACGGCTCGACCACCGATTTCGCGACGAAGACGGGACGCACGCCCGGCGACCACCTCGTCGCCGACTTCGGCAGACGGGGCAGTTTCGACCTGCGCTTCGTCGCGGTCGAATCGGAACCGGTACCGAAAGGGAGCGAATGCACCGGGCACGATGGGCGTTTCGAATCGGGCTACCTGGTCGGCCGCGCCCACTTCCGCACCGAACGGGGCTTCGCCCAGATCCGGCTCCACCGGGTGCCGGCGGCGCGGGAATCGTGGGCGCACCTGACCTGCGAATTCACCGGCGAACTGCCCGAATCCGGCCACCCGAAGCAGAAACGGACCATCGTCGAAGCGGCCGCCGGAACCTATCCGAAGGGTGCGGGCCTCTTCACCTCGCCGGAACGCCTCCTCCTGTTCCGTGCGACCCGGTTCTTCCGCCAGGCGAAACCGGCCGCCCGCCGTGTCGACTACCTGGCGGAACTGCGCGAAAACGCCGGCCGCGTGACCGTCCACCGCAAGGTCCTCGTCGCCGCCCCCGAACGCTCCCTGGCCTTCCCCGGCCTCCCGCGCCTGCCGGAAGAGGTCGCGACGACCCCGCCCGCGCCCTTCAGCGGCATCGCCGAACTCCTCCGCACCCCCGAATCCACCTTCACCTGGACCGGCGGCCTCGCCGTCACCTTCCCCGGCCTCGACCCGCTCCGCCTCACCGGCTCCCGTTTCGGCGCGAAGATCTGCACCCAGACGGGCTGCGCCGCCCGCGTCGCCGAAGCCGACGCCACCGGGCAATGACGCCCACGCACCGCCACGCCGCCGCCACGACCCTCGGCGCGGTATCGTTCCCCGTCCACGCGGCTGTAGCTCAGCTGGCTAGAGCGTCTGCTTGCCATTCGGCCTCCCACGGGAGGCCGTTTTCATAGGTGCAGAGCCAAAAAGAGGCTGTTTTCGGTCCTGATTTCAGCCGCCTGATTCGACTCTCTCAGGCACGGGACAACGGGGTTTAGGCAGATATGCCAAAACTATCTGCGGCTCCGAGGATCGCCTTCCCATGCCGGGATCATCCCCGGCTGCATGATCCAAGGCTGGACTTCACCGCGTAGATGCATCTCGCCTTCGTGCTCGGCTTCGGCCATCGTGGTGTCGCTGCCGATCCATCCGCAATCGAGGCAGTGCGGCGTCCAGACCGTCTGCCTCTCGCCGCGTCGCTCCCAGAAGTCAATCGTGCAGGCCACGAACAGATGTTCGCATACCTGCTACTATGCCTGCGTCGAAGCGCCAGCCGGATCATGGCGGAGGAGTTGACCCCCACGGCACAGCTTCGACGTGCAGACCCTTCGGGGTCGTCGGCCTAGGGTCTTCGGACTTTCAGAGGGTGACGGGGATCACCCCCAAATGCACTTTCAAAATCCGATGGACGATCCAGCGGGATAGGTCTAAATACCGCGACCGTACCTCTGTGCTTATGGTGCCAGGATGGCAGGGGACAAACTCAAGGTCAACGACTTCGACCAGGTCGCAAGGGTCGGTAAATGTCTAGCCAATGCCGGTCGCGTGGAAATAATGATCGCGCTCGCCAACGACGGCCCGGCCAGTCCGGTGATGCTCGCGCAACGTGGTCTGGGCGTCGTCTCCGAGGAGAGCAATGCGCTGACGAATGTCGCCTATCACTGCAAGAGACTGCTTGACGCCGAACTGGTCGAGAGAGTCCGTACACGCCCTGTCAGAGGCTCGACCGAGCACTTCTACGGGATCACCAAGCGCGGCAGGGAACTCGCTGAGGTCGTGGCGAAGTTGGGCGCATGAAGCGCGACCTTCGAGCAGAATTCAGCGACCCTGAGACGCAGGCGGAGATCATGCTCAAACTCTTCTTGGCCGGACATGCGCTGAGCTTCCACGAGATCGTGGATCAGTTGGAGAGGAAGATCAGCGCCGTCGCGGTCGCCGCGAACTGCGGCTCGCTTCAGGCCAAAGGCTGGGTCATCCCCGCCAAGACGGACGGCTCCGCCCGCATGGAACTCACCGTGCCGGGCACCGACGCCGTGCGCCAGATGTTCCCCTCCTCCACGTCCTGAGCGGGCCGACCCACGCGCAACCGACGCGGGCCAGCCTGCCGAGGTTGGGACTACTGGACCTTCGATACCGACACGGTCGGCGCGGCCTCCGGGACCTCCTTGAGCATCATGCGATCACCCCCTCTCCCTGCGTTCGGCGCTTGATGGCCTCAGGCATAGAAAGGGATCGACCGGTTCACCGCTACCAACCGGACACGCTAAATCATGTAAAAAATCGCTCGCTCGGTCGGAAAGATGATTATGCTCTGGACCATTCCACTAATCCACGGGAGGGGCAGCAAATGGCGACGGCAACGAGCGAGGGTCGAAAAGACCAGAGGACCAAGAGCGCGGTTGCGGCGGCGATTGCTCACCCCGTTCGCACCTACTGCCTCGCGATCTTGTGCGAACGGACCGCCAGTCCAGCCGAAATCGCACGGCGTAGCCGCTATGACGTGAACATGGTCGCCTACCACGTACGGACCCTCAAAAAGTGGGGGCTGATCGAACAGGTGGACGAGCGCCAGGTGAGGGGAGCCACGGAGCACCTGTACCGCGCGGTAAAGAGGGCGGAGTTGACCGATGAAGAAGAACGGACACTGCCGGACCCCGAGCGGCGGCAGTATGCCGAAACCATACTTTCCTTCTTCAACGTCGATGCCGTCCAGTCCATCGATGCCGGTCTGTTGTACCAACGGACGGATCACTTCATGACTCGCTACGCGTATGACATCGATGAGAAAGGCTGGGAAGACACGCGCGATGCCTACCGCGAGTGCTTCGAGAAGGTGAAGCTGATCGAGGAGGAAACGTCGGCTCGGTTGGAGCAGGACGAAAGGGGAGAAGATGAGAAGCCCCAGCGCATCGTCAGCTTCCTGGGAATGTTCGAAATACCACCCTTGGGGCGCTAAACTCATCATCATCCCCTCAGGCGGCTCCAGAGTCGCCTGAGATGCAGAGCCGCCTACGGGCGGCTCTTGCTATTTCTAGGCTCCCATATAGGCAGATTAATCTTTGGTTTCCGAATCGACATATGGTACCCCCGCCTGCCCTGAAGATAACCGCCACCGAATCAGCGTTGCTCAATCAGTGGCTCAGGTCTGGGCGGGGGAACTGTGT
>JAFDWD010000473.1 GCA_018268695.1 Actinomycetota bacterium | reverse complement strand
GCCGCCCTCGAGGTCCGCGCCCGCGACGTCCCCTTCATGGTCGAGCACCGCCAGCCGGTCTGCAAGCTGGGCCTGGAGTGGATGGAGGCCCCCGCCGAACGCCTCTACGGCGTCGACCTCGGCTCCAACTACCAGGGCCAGGTGACGATGCTCTCCAAGCACTTCGAGGAGCAGACCGCCGGGGTTTAGCCGCGCGGCGGGCGGCAAGCACGGCCGTCTCGCCCGCGCCCCCTGCACGCTTGTCTCGCTATGCGAGACAAGCGTGCAGGGACTGCCTGTGACCGTGGCCGGGACGGCCAGGGGATGAGAGGAGTGGAGGAAGTGCGACGCCGTCCCGGGAGACGTGCGGGAGACGTCACGAAGTCCACGCTTCCGCGCGTGTTGGACAACACCGACTTCTCGATGCACGAGTTGTCCTTCCTATGACAAGGACAACTCGTGCATCGTTTCTTCGCACGCTCCTCGTCGAGGATCCCGGCCGAGGTGTGGCCTCTTGGCGATCCCTTCCCGCGAGAACCCATCGTCACGATATGCGAACATATGTTCGTATGAGGTGGGACGAGCAACGGGTGGAGAACGACTTGCGGCTCCCCGGCGTCGGCGACGGCACCGTCGTCCGCACCTTCGACGCCCCGGAGGCGATGGGCATCAACTTCCACGAGGTCCGCGCCCGCTCCGCCCTCAACCACGTCCCGGGCGAAAGCTTCGGCTTCTCCTGGACCATCAACCCCTACCGGGGCTGCACTCATGCCTGTGTTTTTTGCTTCGCCCGCCGGACCCACAGCTACCTCGATCTGGACGCCGGTCGGGACTTCGAGCGGGAGATCGTGGTCAAGGTCAACGTGCCGGAGCTGGTGCGGGCGGAGGTGGCGCGGCCGAGCTGGAAGCGGGACCTGGTCGCGTTGGGGACCAACACCGATCCGTATCAGTGGTGTGAGTCGAAGTACCGGATGCTGCCGGAGATCCTCGAGGCGCTGCTGGCGGCGGAGACGCCGGTGTCGGTGCTGACCAAGTCGCCGCTGGTGATGCGCGACATCGAGATCTTCGAACGGTTTCGGGACGCGGGTCTGCGGGTGTCGGTGAACCTCTCGGTGCCGACCCTCGACGAGAAGGCCTGGCGGCTGACCGAGCCGCACACCCCCAGCCCGAGCGCCCGGCTCGACGCGGTGGCCGAGCTGCGCCGCCGCGGCATCCAGTCGGGCATCCTGATCGCGCCGCTGATGCCGGGGATCAACGACAGCCCCGAGCAGGTCGAGCCGATCGTCGCCCGGGCCAAGGAAGCCGACGCGACCTTCCTCGGCGGTGTGGCGCTGCATCTGCGCGGCGAGGTGAAGGACGTCTTCTTCGGCTGGCTCCGCGCCAAACGTCCCGACCTGGTGCCGGAATACGAACGCCTCTACGGCCGACGCGCCTACATGCGCCCCGAAGACCGCAAAAAGACCACGCGGGCCCTTCGCGGCTGGGGCCAACAACGGATGCGCAGCAACTACGTCGAGGGCGCCCGGAAGACCCAACCGTTCGCGAAAGCGCCGGCCGAGCCGGCGCAGAGCACGCTGTTCTAAGAACCTTCGTCCAACTGATCGAACTTGCAGTCGCGCGGGGATTTGTCGGTGCGGAAGGCGTGGAAGCGGGCGCCGTGACGGATGCGGCCGGCGGCGGCGTGGTCGTAGCCGACCTCGATCACCAGCTCGGGCCGCAGGCCGACCCACTCGAGGTCGCGGCCGCCGGTCCAGCGGCTCGGCTCGGCGCTGCCGCTCTCCCCCGTCTCCAGCGGTGCCAGCATCGCCCGCATGCTGCGTTTGGCCGCGGCGCTGAAGCCGGAGATGTGGCCGACCGTGCGCAGCTCGTCACCGTCGTAGAGGCCGAGGATCAGGGAGCCGACCGTGCCCTCCTCTTTGCCCGGCCGCCAGCCCATCACCACGCAGTCGATCGTCCGCTCGCGCTTCACCTTCGCCATCCCCTTGCGTTTGCCGGGGATGTAGGGCGCGTCGAGCTGCTTCGCCATCACGCCCTCGATCGAGGCCAGCCACCTCTCCGCCTGCGCTTCGTCGGCGGTCAGCGGCGTCAGCTCGAGGCCCGCCTCGGCGGCGATCCGCTCGAGCCGCTCCCGCCGCTCGCGCAGCGGCGCCTCGAGCAGCGACTCGTCACCCTCCGCCAGCAGGTCGAAGGCCACGTAGGTCGCCGGAATCTCCTTGCTCAACAGCGTGATCCGGCTCTCGGCCGGATGGATCCGCTGCTGCAGCAGGTCGAATT
Organism: Actinomycetota bacterium; assembly: GCA_018268695.1. Next base: position 561 of record JAFDWD010000473.1, on the reverse strand, counting down.
CCACCTCGCCGCTCTCACCGCGGATCACCAGCTCTCCGTCGAGCACCCAGCGTCCCGGCGCCCACTCGAGCTCGGGGAAGTAACGCGCCAGCGGTTTGCCCGACCGCGACTGCACGTAGGCCTCGTCGCCGTCGACGAAGATGATCGCGCGGAAGCCGTCGAGCTTCGGCTCGTACGCCCACTCCTCACCGGCCGGCAGCGCTTTGCGGGTCAGCGCAAGCTGCGGTTTGATCGGCGGTGAGAGCGGCAGGGCCACTCGGGCAGGCTATCCCGTGGCGGGGGTGCCTTCGCGGCGGGCGCGGCTCTCGCGCGGATCCGGGATCGGCACCGCTGCGAGCAGTTTTTTCGTGTAGTCGTCGCGCGGGTGCTCGCAGACCTGGTCGGCCTCCCCGGTCTCGACGATCTTGCCCTTGTTCATCACCGCGATCCGGTCGGAGATGTGGCGGACGACGCCGATGTCGTGGGCGACGAAGACGTAGGTAAGGCCCATTTCGTCCTGCAGGTCGTCGAGCAGGTTGACGATCTGCGCCTGGATCGAGACGTCGAGCGCCGAGACCGGCT
>JAFDWD010000472.1 GCA_018268695.1 Actinomycetota bacterium | reverse complement strand
GACCTCGCCTCGGCGCTGGCGCGCGAGCTGCACGACGTCGACAAGCTCTCGGCCTTCTTCGACGTGATCCACCAGGACCCGATCCTGTCCCAGGTGAAGCTGATCGCCGAGCCCTGGGACGTCGGGCCGGGCGGCTACCAGGTGGGCAACTTCCCGGTGCTCTGGGCCGAGTGGAACGGGATCTACCGGGACTCGGTGCGGGACTTCTGGCGCGGCCAGGGGTCGGTCGGGGACTTCGCCGGGCGCTTCACCGGGTCCTCGGACCTCTACCAGCCCGAAGGCCGGCCGCCGCACTCCTCGATCAACTTCGTCACCGCCCACGACGGGTTCACGCTGCGCGACCTCGTCTCCTACGACGGCAAGCACAACGACCAGAACTTCGAAGGCAACGACGGCGGGACCGACGACAATCGCTCCTGGAACTCGGGCGCGGAGGGGCCGACCGAGGACGAGGCGATCAACGTTCTGCGCGACCGCCGCCAACGCTCGATGCTCGCGACGCTGCTGTTGTCCCAGGGCGTGCCGATGCTGCTCGGCGGCGACGAGATGTCGCGCGGCCAGGAGGGCAACAACAACCCCTGGTGCATCGACCACGACCTCACCTGGTTCGACTGGGACCTGGCCGAGCGCAACGGCGACCTGCTCGACTTCACCCGCCGGCTGATCCGCCTGCGGGCCGACCATCCGGTGCTGCGGCGGGCGGAATTCCTGAGCGGCGAGGAACCGCTCGGCTCGGGGCTGCCCGACGCCTGGTGGTTTCGTCCCGACGGCTTGCGGATGACGCGGCGCAACTGGCAGGACGAGAGCGCCCGCTGCCTCGGCGTCTTCCTCAACGGGATGGAGATCCCGGGCGTCGACCAGGAGGGCAACCGGATCACCGACGACTCCTTCCTCGTCCTCTTCAACGCCGGCGCCGAGGACATGAGCTTCCGCCTGCCGACCCGGCGCTTCGGCGCGATGTGGACGATCGAGCTGACGACGGCCGAACCGGAGCGGTTGCCGGAGGGCGAACGGGTGGCGCCGCGCGGGAGCGTCCCGGTGCCGGGGTGGTCGGTGGTGGTCCTGCGCCGGGTGGCGCGTTGATCGCGACCTACCGCCTGCAGCTCGGGCCGGCGATGACTTTCGAGCGGGTGCGGGAGCTGGTTCCGTATCTGAAGGACCTCGGCGTCAGTCACGTCTACCTCTCACCGTCCTTCCAGGCGCAGGAGGGCTCGACCCACGGCTACGACGTGATCGACCCGACCAGGATCTCCGAGGCGCTCGGTGGCGAGGAGGGCCTGCGGGCGATCGCCGGGGCGGGCATCGGCGTGGTCCTCGACATCGTCCCCAACCACATGGCCGCGAGCGAGGAAAACCGCTACTGGACCGACCCTGAGTTGCGCGAGCAGTACTTCGACCTCGACCCGGTGAGCGGCCGGTGGCGCCGCTTCTTCGACATCGACGAACTCGCGGGCGTGCGCCAGGAGGACCCCGAGGTCTTCGAGGAGACCCACAAGCTGCCGCTGCGCCTGGTCGCCGAAGGGGTCGTCGACGGGTTGCGGGTGGACCATCCCGACGGCCTGGCTGACCCGGCGGGCTACCTGGCGCGGCTGCGCGAGCGCGGCGTGGGGCGGGTCTGGGTGGAGAAGATCCTCGAGGCCGCCGAGGAGCTGCGCGACTGGCCGGTCTCCGGGACGGTCGGCTACGAGTTCCTGAACGACGCCGCCGCCCTCTTCGTCGACCCGGCCGGGGAGGAGGCGCTGACCGCGCTCTACCGCGACCTCACCGGTGAGCGGCGGGAGTTCCACGAGGTCGCTGACGAGGCGAAGCTCCAGCAGGCGAGCACCACCTTCCAACCCGAGGTCGACCGCCTGCGCCGCCTGATCCCTGCACGCTTGTCTCGCTATGCGAGACAAGCGTGCAGGGATGACGCCGCCGAGATGGAGCGCGCCCTGGCGTCCCTGCCGATCTACCGCACCTACGTGCGCCGCGCCGAAGGTGGCGGTGTCTCCACGGCCGACCGCGAGGCGATCGAGGCCGCCCGCGAGCGCGGCATGCCGGCCGAGACGGCCGAGCGCCTCAAGCTCGAACGGGACGCGCCGCCCGAGTTCGTCACCCGCTTCCAGCAGACCACTCCGGCGATCACCGCCAAGGGCGTCGAGGACACCGCCTTCTACCGCGACGTGCGGCTGCTCGCCCTGAACGAGGTCGGCGGCGATCCGGGTCGCTTCTCGCTCTCGGTCGCCGACTTCCACGCCCGCTGCGCCGAGCGCGCCCGCCGCTTCCCGGAGAACCTGCTGATCACCCAGACGCACGACACCAAGCGCAGCGGCGACTCACGCGCCCGGATCGGCGCGCTCGCCGGCATCGCCGAGGAGTGGTGCAGGGAAGTGCGGCGTTGGTTCGAGCTGGCGGCGCCGCTACGCGCCGAGGTCGGCGGCCGCATCGCCCCCGACCCGACCGAGGAGTACCTGATCTACCAGACCCTCGTCGGCGTCTGGCCGGCCTCCTGCGAGCGGGTCGAAGAGTACGTTCGCAAGGCCCTGCGCGAGGCGAAGCGCAACACCAACTGGGTCGAGCACGACGAGGAGTGGGAGGCGGCGGTGCTGGAGTTCGTCCGCCGCCTCTACGGCCCGGGCGAGCTGCACGACGCGATCGCCTCCTTCGCCACACGGCACATGCCCCGCGGCGAGCGCGCCTCCGTCGGCCAGCTCTTGCTCAAGCTGACGACGCCCGGCGTCCCCGACGTCTACCAGGGGGACGAGCTATGGGCGCTCTCGATGGTCGATCCCGACAACCGCCGCCCGGTCGACTGGGAGCTGCGCCGCGACGCGCTCGCCGCGGGGCATGTGCCGTGTGGCGAAGGAGGCGATCGCGTCGTGCAGCTCGCCCGGGCCGT
>JAFDWD010000471.1 GCA_018268695.1 Actinomycetota bacterium | reverse complement strand
TCCTCTGCTTCGCGATCGGCTACCCGGTCGCCTACTACGTCGCCCGCAAGGCCGGCCGCAGCAAGGGCCTCCTGCTGCTGCTGATCTTCCTGCCCTTCTGGGTCTCCTACCTGATGCGGATGCTCGCCTGGATCGGCCTGCTCGCCCCGGACGGCTACGTCAACGTCGTCCTCGGCTGGGTCGGCATCGGCCACACCGAATGGCTCAGCGGCAACCCCTACTCGGTGATCGCCGCGCTCACCTACGGCTACATCCCGTACTTCATCCTGCCCGTCTACGCGGGCCTCGACCGGATCGACCAGCGCCTGCTCGAGGCCTCCCGCGACCTCGGCGCCTCCGCCGCCAGGACCTTCTTCCGCGTCACCCTGCCGCTCTCCTGGCCGAGCATCCTCGCCGGCTCGGTCCTGATCGTCCTGCCGATGTTCGGCGACTACTACACCAACGACCTGATCTCCGGCTCGCCCCACACCAACATGCTGGGCAACAGCGTCAACCTGTTGGTCCAGGGCGGCTCGCAGAAGAACCTCGGCGCGGCGCTGGTGCTGGTGCTGATGACGATCCTCGCGATCGGGATGCTCTATTACCTCTGGGAGACGAAACGCCAGCAGGAGAAGCTCGCCTCGTGAGCCGGCTGATCGATCCTTGGGGACGCCCGCGCTGGCTCCGCCTCACCACCTGGGCCTACATCGCCTGGTCCCTGGTCCCGGTGCTCGCGGCGATCGTCTTCTCCTTCAACGATGGCCGATCGCGCTCGGTCTGGCAGGGCTTCTCCACCCGCTGGTGGTGGGGGGACCCGAACCTCTCCGTCTTCCACGACCCGATCTACACCAACGCCCTCGTCCACAGCCTCGAGCTGGCGGCGCTCGACATGCTGATCGCGACGCCGCTCGGGTTCCTCCTGGCGATCGGCCTCTCACGCTGGCGCGGGCGCGGCTCGGGGAGCGCGAACTTCCTCATGCTGGTCCCGCTGACCACGCCGGAGCTGGCGATGGCGGTCTCGCTGCTCCTCGTTTTCACCCAGCTGACGATCATCCCCTTCACCTGGGTCGCCCTCGGCACCACCGCGCAGGTGATCGGCCAGGTGACCTTCTCGGTCTCCTACGTGGTGGTGATCGTGCGCAGCCGGCTCGCCTCGCTCGGGCCCGAATACGAGGAGGCCGCGCGCGACCTCGGCGCCT
>JAFDWD010000470.1 GCA_018268695.1 Actinomycetota bacterium | reverse complement strand
GGCCGGCTCCCGAAGCCGAACGCCTGCGCAACGGCTGGGGGGAACCGGCGAGCTTCGTCGGCCAGTACCACGTCCGGTTCCTCGGCCCTCCCAGCGCGAACCGCTCCAACGGCTACGCCGAATACGCCGGCGAGCGCTTCCGCGAAGGCCACCTGACGATGTTCATGCGCGAAGTCTACGAGCACCGGCCGTTCGTCCCGGGCGGCGTCCTCGTCCTCAACGGGCCGACCCACAACCTCGTCCTCTACCTCTCCGAACTCTCCTCCAACGGCGGCCGCGTCCTCTACGCGACGGTAAAGGGCGGCACCTACGAAGGCCCCTCGATCGGCTCCTTCGGCGGCGTCAGACGTGGCAACCGGATCTACGGCGGCCTGCGCCTGCGCGGCCTCGCCAACGTCGAAGCGAACTTCATCCGCTACTCGCGCAACCCCGAGGCCAAAGGCCCGATCGGGTCGACCGGTGAATAGCTTGCTCAGGGCCCTGGCGCCGGCGCGGATCAAAGCCCTGCTGGTCGTGCTCGGGATCCTCGGCGCGGCGATCACCTTGAGCGCCTGCGGCTCCTCCACCAACGACCGCATCACCACCGGCGAATACGTGGTGAAGCCACCGGACCTCGAAGACTGGCCGCTGGCGGGTCGCGACCGCGACAACACCCGCTTCGCCACCCAGGGCAAGATCGACACCGGCAACGTCGACGGCCTGGGCGAGGCGTGGAGCGTCGACCTCGGCCCCGGCAAGCATCCGATGGTGAGCAACCCGATCGTGATCGGGAAGGAGGTGTTCGTCACCACCTCGACCGACGAGATCATGGCGATAGACGGCGCGACCGGGCACGTCGCATGGACCTATGCCCCGGAAGGCGCCACGTCCGCCGGGTCACCGAACCATGGCGTGGCGGCCGAAGACGGCCGGCTCTTCCTGCTCACCTCCGGCGGTGAGCTGCAGGCGGTGAGCCAGAAGACCGGCCAGATGCTCTGGTCCTCGACCGTCGCCGGGCCCGCGACCCGGGCGGATGGATCGATGGCGCCGACGGCCTACGAAGGGAAGGTCTACGTCGGCGGCTCGGCGGGCGGGCGCGGTTTCGTCGCCGCCTACGACCAGAAGACCGGCAAGCAGTCGTGGAGGTACTTCACCGTGCCCAGGCCGGGCACGAGGTGGGTGCCGAAGGGCGGCGGGGGCGGCGCCGTCTACATCTCGCCGACCGTGGAAGCGGGCACCGGGACCCTCTACGTCGCCACCGGCAATCCGCGGCCGGCGACCGTCGGGGCCAAGACCCGAGGGAAGGACCTCGACACGGGTTCGCTGCTGGCGCTGGACGCGGGCAACGGCGAACTGCTCTGGTACCACCAAGAGGGGGCGCATGACCTCTTCGACTACGACGCGGCGGGGCCGGCCCTCATCTTCAGGGCGGAAATCGAAGGAAGGCGGAGGCGCGGGATCGCCATCGCGAGCAAGAGCGGCGCGCTCTTGCTCCTCGACGCGCGGACCGGCAAGACCCTCTTCGACTCGGTGCCGCTCGTGAAACGCGACCACTCCCAGCCGACGTCCGCAGGAACCGAGGAGTGCCCGGGCGCGATGGACGACTCCTGGTACGCCCCATCGGCCTACAGCCCGGAGACCCAGTCGGTCTACGTCCCGAGCGCCCGCGTCTGCACGCGCGTCAAGGTCGGGAGGACCGCGAACGGCAAGAGGACCTACCGCGTCCTCCCCGGAGGCGGCACCCAGACCGGCACCTTCACCGGCGTCTCCACGATCACCGGCGAAGTGATCTGGCAACGCGTCACCCCCACCCCGATGGCCGGCGGCGCCACCGCCACCGCCGGCAACCTCGTCTTCGCCGGAGATCAGAGCGGCATCCTCTACGCCTTCGACGCCAAGAACGGCCAGGTCAAGTGGCAAGGCGACCTCGAACTCCCGATCGGCACCGCCCCGGTCGTCTACTCGATCGACGGCACCGAGTACGTCCTCTGCACGATCGGCGGCGAAGCGCTGGCGCCATCCGAAGAACTGGGCAAAACCGGCGCGAAGATTGTGGCCCTGAAGCTCGGCGGGGAAGAGCTGGCGACGGGGCCGGGATTGAAGAGTCGGTAGGTCAAACGTCCAGGTCGGGGGGGTCGGCGGCGGGGGAAAGGGACGCAAGGGCTTGCGGCGAGAGCGGCCTCATCTCGGACTGTCGCCCCCGCCCGAACTACAAGCTCACAAGCTGCGCATCCCGCGCCGCGCCGAACAACAGATCCAGCGGCGCCACGTCGGTCGGTGCGCGCAGGTAGGTCACCCCACGGTCCTCACAGCGGTCCTTCAGCGCCGTCGCCGCCGCGGTGATGCGCTCTTCGTAGGTGGCGCGTACCCGGGGCGTCACCTCGACCACGAGGCGCTCGCCGGTCTCGCGGTCCTCCAGCTCGTATGCGCCCTCCAACGTGGCGAGGGCGGCGTCGCTCTCGACCAGGTGGACGAATGCTGCAGCCCGGCCGGAGCCGGCCAGCTCGTCGACCGCTTCGGCGAGGGCGTCGAGCTCGGCCAGGCCGTCGGAGAGGAGCACTGCGAGATCGGCGGGCTCGGCGCCGCGGCGGTAGTCGCGGATCGAGGCGGCGAGGTCGGTACGCGTGCCGCGCGGCAGCCCGCCGACCTCTTCGATCAGCTCGCCGATCAGGTGGGGGGCGGCGAGGCGGGCGCCGGTGAACGAGGTCCCGTCGGCGAGCATGTGGACGGCGACCACGTCGGAGCCGAGCAGGGCGACGGTGCCGAGCATCGCGCCGAGCTCCTGGGCGTAGCGGAAGCGCGGCGGCGTGCCGTCGTCCATCGAGCGGCTGCCGTCGAGCAGCAGCGCCAGGTCGACGTGGCCCTCCGCCGGCGCCGCTTTGACCACCACCTCGCGCAGGCGCGCGTAGACGTTCCAGTCGATCGAGCGCAGGTCGTCGCCCGGCGTGTAGCGGCGGTAGTCGACGAATTCGAGGCCGCGGGTGCGTTGAGCGCCCGCGCGTTGGCCGCCGAAGCCCGCCACGACCGCTTCCACACCGGCCAGCGAAAGCGTTTCGAGCTGACGCAGGTCGGCGGCGTCGATCAGCGACGCGCCCGGTGCGTCCGGCTGCGGCGTCGCCGCTACGAGTCCTCCCGCGGCAGCGCCTCGATCGCGCCGCGGACGATCTCGTCCGGTGACACGTTCTGGCGCTCGGCATCGAT
>JAFDWD010000046.1 GCA_018268695.1 Actinomycetota bacterium | reverse complement strand
GTCCTTCTGGCCGATGCACGGCTCGGCGATCACGTAGCTCATCTGGGAAGTCTCCTGAGTGGTTTTCGTCGTAAGCCGCCAGGCGCCGGGTGGCCCCTGCGACGAGCGAACGACCATTTTAGAGATATGCGGCGGCGAAAAGGCGTCCGGCTAGGCTTCGGGGCGATGGCGGCCGAACGACAGGAGGGGATGGCGTGCTGCTGCTGACCGGCGCCACCGGGAGCATCGGCTCGCGGCTCCTGCCGCTGCTGCTCGAGCGCGGCGAGGAGGTCCGCTGCCTGGTCCGCGACCCGCGCCGCCTGGGGGCGCGACGGGTGGACGTGCAGATCGCGCTCGGGGATCTCGGCGAGCTCGCCGACCCGCACACGGTTCGTCAGAGCCTCCGCGGGGTCGACACCGTCGTCCACCTGGCGGCGACGATCCGCGACCAGCCCCCGCGACGGATCGAGGAGCTGAACGGCCTCGCGACGGTGCGCCTCCTGCAGGCGGCCGAGCGGGCGGGAGTGCGGCGCTTCGTCTTCTTCAGCGCGCTCGACGCGGGCGCGGCGCAGCGGACCCGCTTCTTCCGCGCCAAGTGGGTGGCCGAGGAGGCGGTGAGGTCCTCGCCGCTGGAGACCAGCGTCTTCGCACCGTCGGTCGTCTACGACCACTCGGATCCCTGGATCACCCTGCTTCGTCGCTTCTCCTTCCTGCCGGTGCTACCGGTCTCCGGGGAGGGCCAGGCGGCCTTCCAGCCGATCTGGGCGCGGGACGTCGCCGAGTGCGTGGTCCGGGCGCTGGACGGCGACGCCCTGCGGCCGCGCTACGAGCTGGCCGGGCCGGAGACGCTGACCTACGACGACATGTCGGACCTCGTCAGCCGCATCGCCGGGCGCCCGCGCGACCTCGTCCACGTGCCGCTCCCGGCGATCAAGGCGAGCCTCGGCGCGCTCCGCATCGTCTTCGGCGAGGCCGTGTTTGCAACTTGGGAGGAGGCCGAGTTGATGGAGGTTTCGATGATCAGTGAGAAAGGCACCGCCGACGCGCAGGCCCTTGGGGTCGACCCGCGAAGGATGAGTGATGTCCTCTCATCCTCGTAGTCGTCTGCGCCGCGTCCTCGTCCTCTGCATCGCCTTCGTGCTCCTCTCCGCCGCGCCGGCGAGCGCCCTGTCCCTGGTGCCGCCGAAGCCCGATGTCCTGCTCGGCGTCTCCGATCGGGGCTCCATCGAAGGGTTCAACTCCTTCGTCGAACTGTCGGGGAAGCACCCGGCCCTGATGGAGACTTTCCTCGGCTGGGGCAACAGCGTGAACAAGGCCTTCGAACGCTGGCGCGAAACCCAGACGCGACCGATCGTCGCGATCTCGACCCAGAACGCGCAGACGCTGGAAGAGATCATCACCCCCGAGCAGATCGCGCTCGGCGCCGGCGATGACTATCTGCTGCAGCTGAACAGCTTCTTCGCGATCCACAACCTGCCCGCCTACATCCGGCCGCTGGGCGAGCCGAACCGTTGCCTGAACGCCTGGGCGGGGGTCGAATGCGACGGCACGCTGAAAGGCGGCGAACACAGCGCCTTCTGGTACAAGATGGCCTTCCGCCGGATCGTCGCGATCGTCCGCGGCGGCCTCTCGCTCGAAGGCCTGAACGCCGAGCTCGCCGAAATCGGCCTGCCGCCGCTGGCGCGGTCGAAGGGCGAAAACCCCGAAGCCCTGCCGGTCGCCCCGGTCAGCATCATCTGGAGCCCCCTCCCCGCCGGCTCGCCGCGCGTGAAGGGGAACTTCCCGGGGAACTACTGGCCGGGGAGCAAATGGGTCGACTGGGTCGGCACCGACTTCTACGCCAAATATCCGGTCTGGGAAGACCTCAATCGCTTCTACGAAGCGAAGCAGTGGAAGGGCAAGCCGATCGCGATCACCGAGTGGGCGGTGCAGGAACACGACGAACCGAAATTCGTCAACCAGCTGATCTCCTGGATCGTCCGCCACAAGCGCGTCCAGATGCTGACCTACTACCAGGGCTTCGGACCGGGCAACACCTACGAACTCGCCCTCTATCCGCAGACCGCGGCCGCCTACCGCCAGAAGATCCGCCGCGCCACCTTCCTCGACTACGCCGAATACAACGCCGGCCTCCTCCCCCCGCTCCCGCCTAAGGAAAAGAAGACGAAGTAGCGAGGAGCCCGTTGACGGTCTGCGCGAGGCGCCGCGGTTCCACTTCGACCTCCTCCCACGTGCACTGAGAGACGCGCCAACCCGCCAGTTCCAGCTGCTGGCGACGTTTGCGATCCGAGACGAAAGCGCTGTCGGTGTCGTGGAAGCGACGGCTGTCGGCTTCGACGATCAGCCGCTGCCCCCGCCAGAGGAAGTCCGCCTGGTAGCGCTTCCCGTCCGGGGCGAGGAGCCAGACGTTCACCTCGGGATCGGGGACCGCGTGCTTCGAGCACATCTCGAGGAAGAAGCGCTCAAGTTCGCTGCGGGTCCTCTTCGTCTGCGGATGGATGGAGTCGAGGATGAGCCGCAGCCGAGCAACCCCGCGCCGTCGGCGGCTCCTCTTCAGGAGCGCTCGCAGCCTGCTCTTGTCCAGGATCCCCAGCACTTCCGCCTCGGCAATCACCTTCCGGACCTTCCGCTCTGGTTCGACGGCGGCGTAGTCGAGGATGGTGCGAGCGACGGTGGTGCAAGGGATCCCGTGGACGGTCGTCTTGTCCATCGGCTGAAGCGATCCGTCGCGATGCGCCGCGACCCCATCCGGGCTCCGCCCCCGCCGATTCGGCGCCGTCACGTCGATGGGGGCCTCCCAAGAGTCGACGAGCCCCCAGAGATAAGCCGCCGACCGATGAGACAACACCGCCCCAGGCCCACAAGCCAACACGGCGGCCATGAACTTCCCCCGCTGCGTCATCACCCGCGGCGTCAGCGAGTAGACGGTCTGATGGATGCGATGCAACTGCCCCGAAGCGACCCGCTCGCTGACTGCCTGCCTCGTCAGACCCCGCGCTTCAAGCTGTTCAAGCGTGATCAAGCCCTGCTGCATCCCGCAGATCCGCGCCACCGC
>JAFDWD010000469.1 GCA_018268695.1 Actinomycetota bacterium | reverse complement strand
GGTGCCCTGGGCGTCTCATGGAGGTCCTGGCAGGCTGTGACCTCCATGAGACGCCCAGGACGTGACGGTTCCGCCTGAAAGCCCCGGGAGACGTGACGCTTCCGCCCGGAAGTCCACGGTCTCGTCACGCTTCCACAACGCCCAAATGTTGATGGGCCGAAAACCTGACATATAGACGGGTTTTCGGCCCGTCGACATCTGGGGTCAGGCGGAAGGCGCACGAACGGGGAGGAACCTGCGCGGAACTGTGGAGTTCGTGCCGTCTCGCTCACGTCTCCCGGGACGGCGTCGGACTTTCTCCTCGCCTCTCATACCCCGGCCGTCTCGGCCACGGCCACAGCCGGCCAGGGCCGTGGTCGAGACGGCCGCTCTTGCCGCAAGCCCTTGCGTCCCTTGCCTCGGGCGTCGACTCCCTACGGCAGCAGCAGGTCGTTCTTCGAGCTCGCCCGGTACGGGCCGACCTTCAGAGTTGCCGGGGCGCCCTTCACTCCGGCCGCGGAGATCGTGTAGCGGCCGGTCGGTAGTTCGGCGGCGAAGGTGGCGGGGCTGTTGGCGTTGACCTGGGGTGAGGTCGTCTGGTGGGGGCCGCGGATCACCAGCTTCGAGTCCTTGGTGGTCTGGTTGGCGGTGACGAAGACGACGTTGAGCGGCGCCTGGGTCTTGATCGGCGGCTGGGGGTGGTTCTGGTTCTGCGGCAGCTGCTGATGCTTTTCCGGTCCCACCCCGACCACGGCGGGCTTGACGACGATGCCGCTTTTGCCGATCGTCACGCTCACCCGGGTGGGGACCGCGGGGCGCGGTTCGTTGGGATGCGACTGCGCGCCGCAGCCGGCGCCGACCACGGCCAGGATCAGCGCGGCGAGCGCGCCGCCCCCCGCGACTCTGGCTCTCCCGAGAACCATCTCGGGCGCAATCTAGCCGAAGGGGAGGGCGACAACTTCGGCCGTAACGCCATCTTCACCTACGGCGATCTCGGCCCCGGGCTCGGCCTCACGGCGGACGATGGCCAGGCCGATCGGCCCGAGGGCGGGGGAGACGACCGAGCCGCCGAGCGTCCCGACCTCCTTCTCACCCAGCCTCAGCGCCGCACCGGGCTCTGCCGCACCGCTCAGCCGCAGCCCGCGCAGGTGCCGGTTCGGCTTGCCCTTGTAGTGGAGCCGGGCGACCGTCTCCTGGCCGATGTAACAGCCCTTGGTGAAGCTCACCGCGTTCTCGACGATCCCCGCCTCGGCAGGCATCGTCGCCGCGTCCATCTCGGCGCCGAAGCGGGGGACCCCCGCCTCGACCCGGAAGATCTCGACCGCCTCCGGGCTGACCTCGACCGCGCCCGCCTCGACCAGGACGCCGACCACGCGGTCGCGCTCGGCCACTGGCAGCAGCAGATCGACCCCGTCCCGCGTGCCGACCGCGACCACGTCGACGCCCGCCACCGTCGTCGCTTCGTTGGCGAACTCCGGCAGGGGCGCGGTCCCGGCGATCTCCACGGCCCGCGGCCCGATCAGGGAGACGGCCCCGCGCTCGGAGGTCGCGTCGGCGACCTGCACGTCGCGCCCGATCGAGTACATGGTCAGGTGCTTGAGCACGGCGTCCTTGGTCGCGGGCTCGGTGTCCAGGAGGATCGCGCCCTCGCCGACCCGGACCAGTCGCAGGTCGGCCTGCATGTGGCCCTTGCGATCGAGCAGCGCCGCGTACTGGCCGTCGCCCACGGCGACCGCCTCGACGTCGTTGGTCAGCTGACCCTGCAGGTACTCGGCGGCGTCGGGGCCGAGCACGTCGATGAAGCCACGCTCGCGGACCAGCAGCCCGCACTCCTCGCGCAGTTGGCGGTACTGGGCGTCGAGCTCCACGGCAACGGTCATAGGTCGATTCTAGGAAGCCGGACCTGCCGGCTTTCGGGCGCCGACTTGCGCCCGCGATTTAGATGTGTCTAAACTCCATTTTTAGACGTGTCTAATTCTCAGGCCACAGAGGACTACGCGAAGGCGGTCTACGCCCTCGGGCTCGACCGCGAGGGGCTGGTGCCCAGCGGCGAGGTCGCCACCCGCCTCGGCGTCACCCCGGCGACCGCCACCGCCATGCTGCAGAAGCTCGCCGAGCTCGGCCTCGCCGAATACGTCCCTTACAAAGGGGTGAGCCTGACGCCCGCCGGGGAGAAGGTCGCACTCGAGGTGATCCGTCACCACCGGCTGATCGAGGCCTTCCTCGCCGAGGCGCTGGGGATGCCGAGGGACCGCGTCCACGCCGAGGCGGAGGTCCTCGAGCACTACATCTCCGAGGACCTCGAGGCGCTGATCGCGGCAAAGCTCGGCGAACCGAGCCACGACCCGCACGGGACGCCGATCCCCGGGCCGGACCTGGCGCCGCCGGCCGAGTCCCGCGTCCCGCCGGGGGCGAGGCCGTGACGCCGCCCGCCGCGCGCTCGGAAGCCGAACAGGCGCTTCCCGGCGAGGCCGCTGTCGCCGCCGCCGCGCATCGCTCCCTCCGCGGCGACGCCCGCGGCCTCTCCCGCATCTGGCCCTTCCTCGGCCCGGCCTTCATCGCCGCCGTCGCCTACATCGACCCCGGCAACTTCGCCACCAACATCAGCGGCGGCGCCAAGTTCGGCTACCTGCTGCTGTGGATCGTCCTCGCCGCCAACCTGGTCGCGATGCTGGTCCAGACGCAGTCGGCGAAACTCGGCATCGCGACCGGGAAGAACCTCGCCGAGCTCTGCCGCGAACGCTTCTCCCGCCGCACCTCGATCGGCCTCTGGCTGCAGGCGGAGATCG
>JAFDWD010000468.1 GCA_018268695.1 Actinomycetota bacterium | reverse complement strand
TGGTCCACGCCTTCGGCGCCGCCTTCGACCACCCCGACCTGATCGTCGCCTGCGTGATCGGCGACGGCGAGGCCGAGACCGCGCCGCTGGAGGGCTCCTGGAAGGGGGTCCGCTTCCTCGACCCGGCGCGCGACGGCGCCGTCCTGCCGATCCTCCACCTGAACGAATACAAGATCTCCGGGCCGACGGTGCTCGGCCGGGCGAGCGAGGAGGAGATCGGGCAGATGCTGGCCGGCCACGGCTACACCGCGCACTTCGTCGGCGGCACCGACCCGCGCGAGGTCCACCACGACTTCGCCGTGACGCTCGCCGAGTGCCGCTCGGCGATCGGCGCGATCCAGGCCGCGGCGCGCTCCGGCGGCCGCTCGAACCTGCGCCCGCCGGCGATCGTCCTGCGCACGCCGAAGGGCTGGACCGGCCCGAAGACGGTGGACGGGGTGCCGGTCGAGGGCACCTTCCGCGCGCACCAAGTGCCGCTGAAAGCGGTACGCGAGAACCCCGAGCACCTGGCGATGCTGGAGGCGTGGATGCGCTCCTACCAGCCGGAGGAGCGCTTCGACGCCGACGGGCGCCTGGACCCGGCGCTCGCCGAGCTGGCGCCGCGGGGCGACAAGCGCGTGGGCGCGACGAGCTACGCCAACGGCGGCCGGCGCCTGGTCGCGCTCGAGGTCCCCGACCCGCAGCGCTACGCGCTCGAGGTGAGCACCCCCGGCGTGGAGCGGGCCGAATCGACGCGGTGTCTCGGCGAGCTGCTCCGCGACGTCTACTCGGCCAACGCCGAAGCCGCCAACTTCCGCCTCTTCTGTCCCGACGAGACGAACTCCAACCGGCTCGGCGCGGTGTTCGAGGTCGAGGACCGCTGCCTGATCGACGCCCGCGCCGACGACGAACACGTCTCCCCCGCCGGCCGCGTGATGGAGGTGCTCTCCGAGCACAACTGCCAGGGCTGGCTCGAGGGCTACCTGCTGAGCGGCCGCCACGGGATCTTCGCCACCTACGAGGCGTTCGCGATGGTGTCGGCCTCGATGGCGATCCAGCACACCAAGTGGCTGGAGGAGGTGCGCCGGCTCGACTGGCGGGCGCCGGTCGGGTCGCTGAACGTGCTGCTCACCTCGACCTGCTGGCGCAACGACCATAACGGCTTCAGCCACCAGGGGCCGGGGCTGATCGACACCATGATCAGCCTCCGCGGCGAGGTCGTCCGCGTCTACTTCCCGCCCGACGCGAACACCCTGTTGGCGGTTGCCGACCACTGTCTGCGCAGCCGCGACTACGTGAACCTGATCGTGATCGACAAGCAGCCGCAGCTGCAGTACCTGGGCTACGAGGAGGCGGTCGAGCACGCCCGCGCGGGGGCCTCGCGCTGGGACTGGGCGGGGAACGACCCCGACGACCCCGACGTCATCCTCGCCGCCGCCGGGGATATCCCGACGATGGAGATCGTCGCCGCCGCCGACCTGCTGCGGCGCCACGTCCCCGACCTCAGGCTCCGCGTGGTCAACGTCGTCGACCTGATGGGCCTCTTCCCGGCCGCCGCCCACCCGCACGGGCTGACCGAGGCCGAGTTCGCCAACCTCTTCGGGCACCAGGACCACGTCGTCTTCGCCTTCCACGGCTACGCCCGCGCGCTGCACCAGCTCCTTCACGGACGTCCGAGCCCGAGTCGCTTCCACGTCCGCGGCTTCACCGAGCAGGGGACGACCACGACCCCCTTCGACATGGTGGTGCTGAACGAGATGAGCCGCTACCACCTTGCACTGGAGGCGCTGCGGCGGGCCCGGCGGGCGCCGGCGGGCGCGGCGGCGCTCGAGGCGCACTGCCGCGAGATGCTGGCCCGCCACGAGGCCTACGTGCGCGAGCACCTCGAGGACATGCCGGAGGTCCGCGACTGGAGCCTGGCGCGGGCCGGGTGAGCGGCGCGCCCTCGATCCTCACCGTCAACGCGGGCTCCTCGAGCCTGAAGCTGCGGCTGCTCGGGCCGGACGACGAGGTGGCGGCGTCGCGAGACGGCGTGCCCGGGGACGATCCGAACGCGCTGCGCGAGGAGCTCCGCGCGGTCCTCGCCGAGGGACCGGCGCCGGCGGCCGCGGCGCACCGCGTCGTCCACGGCGGCGCGAAGCTGACCGGGCCGGCGGTGGTCGACGCCGGGGTCGAAGCGGAGCTCGAACGGCTCGCCGAGTTGGCGCCGCTGCACAACCCGCAGGCGGTGCGGGCGATGCGGGCGGTCGAGGAGGTGGCCCCCGGCCTGGTGAACGTCGCCTGCTTCGACACCGCGTTCCACGCCGACCTGCCGGCGGCGGCGCGCACCTACGCGCTGCCCGCCGAATGGAGCGGCGACGGGACGCCGCTGCGCCGCTACGGGTTCCACGGGCTGTCCCACGCCTACGCGAGCCGGCGGGCGGCGGAGCTCCTCGGTCGCGAGGTGGAGGAGCTGCGCCTGGTCACCGCCCACCTCGGCGCGGGGGGCTCGCTGGCGGCGGTCGCCGGCGGCCGCTCGGTCGATACGACGATGGGCTTCACCCCGCTCGAGGGCCTGGTGATGGCGACCCGCGCGGGCTCGGTCGACCCGGGCCTGATCCTCTGGGTGCAGCGGCATCTGGGGCTGGGCGCCGAGGAGATGGAGCGGGCGCTCGACCGCGAAGCGGGCCTGCTGGGACTCGCCGGGACCGCCGACATGCGCGAGGTGGTGGCGCGGGCGGAGCGCGGCGAGGAGCGCGCGGCGCTGGCGCTCGACGTCTACGTCCACCGCCTCGGCGGCGCGATCGCGGCGATGGCGGCGGCGATGGGCGGCCTCGACGCGCTCGCCTTCACCGGCGGCGTCGGCGAGCGCTCGGCGGCGGTGCGGGAGCGCGCCTGCGCCGCGGCCGGCTTCCTCGGCGTCGAGCTGGACCCGGCCCTGAACTCGGGAGGAGAGCTCGACACGGTGCTCTCGCCGCCCGGCGCCGCGGCCGCCGTCGTCCTCGTCGCCGCCCGCGAGGACATCGAGCTGGCGCGCCAGGCGCGGAGCCTCCTCGCCCTCTGAGCGCGGCCGTCGCCACCACAAGCGCCACTGCGGGGTCGCACGGATATCGGCCGGGCCGCCCGTGCCTAGGTTGGAATCACAACCTTCACGAGAGGAGCAAGCGGTGAGCGACAAAGACTTCAATTGGGCACCAAGGCGGATCCTGATCGGCTACGACGGCGGCCTCGGGGCCAAGGACGCGGTCGAGTTGTGCCGGGCGATCGCGCCGGAGGACGCCTACGTCGCCGTCGTCAACGTCCTGCCCTACCCGGGCGCGCCCTCGGAGACCTTCCACCTGATGACGAGCGCCGAGTTCCCGCTGCCGGAGGACTTCTTCGAGCCGGTGACCTCGCGCCTCCCGGGGCGGGAGATCAAGACCTTCACCTACGTCGGCGACTCCCCCGCCCGCGTCTTCGAACGCCACGTCCACGAGGAAGACCTGGACCTGATCGTGGTCGGCTCGCCCCACCTCGGCGCGATCGGCCGGATCGTGATCGGCTCGGTCGGCGAGGCGCTCCTGCACGGCGCCCCGGTGCCGGTGGCGACCGCGCCGAAGGACTACGCCGGTCGCGCCCACGAGGGCGGCGGCAAGGTCGCGGTCGCCTACGACGGCGGTGAGGAGTCCCAGGCGGCCCTCGCTCATGCGGCCTCGCTCGCCCGCGCCCGCGGCGCCGAGCTCGAGGTGCTCACCGTCGAACGCCCGACCGACCCGGTCCGCGGCGCGATCGCCTACACGATGTCGATGCCCGAGGACACCGAAGACATCCAGCGCCAGGCCCGCGACGAAGTCGACCCCGCGATCGACCTCCACCTCCGCACCCTCCGCGGCGCCACCGCCGACGCCCTCGCCGAAGCCTGCGAGGACGGCGACCTCCTGGTCGTCGGCTCCCGCGGCTACGGCACCGTCGAGCGGGTCCTCCTCGGCTCCACCTCCGGCGCCCTGATCAGCAAGGCCCCCTGCCCCGTGATCGTCGTCCCGCGCCCCGCGATGTCGCGCGAGGGTGTGCGGCAGTCCTAGTTTGTGCCCTGAGGGTTCCGTGTGTCTCGTCGCACTTCTTCCGCACCTAGGATCAGCCGTTCGTTACTTCCCTCCAATTTAGGGGGGTAACAGCGAAGGGCTGTCGGCGTGGCCGTGGCCGAGACGGCCGTGCTCGCCGACAACCCTTGCGTCCCTTTCCTCGGGCCCCTACCCCGGCACAACCCTCGTCGTGAAGTGCAGCCCTTCGGAGCCCTCCAGGGAGAAGGTGTCCTCGCTGCCCTCGGCGACATCGAGGACGAAGCCGGGGGTGCCGAGGCGGGTGTGGAGGTCGGCGTCGATCAGGAAAGGGACCCCGGCGACGTCTCCTAAGCGGACGTCGCCGGGGCCGGGTGGAAGCTCATCGGCCGTCAGGCACATCGGGGCCGAGCCGGCGCAGCAGCCGCCGGATTGGTGGAGGACGATCGGGCCGTGCTTCTCGCGAAGCCGGCCGATCGCCTCCAGGGCCGCGGGGGTCGCCTCGATCAAAAGAACCCCATCGGCTTTTCGTCGTAGCTGACCAACAGGCACTTGGTCTGCGAGTAGTGGTCGAGCATCATGCGGTGGTTCTCGCGGCCGACGCCGGAGATCTTGTAGCCGCCGAACGCCGCGTGGGCCGGGTACTGGTGGTAGCAGTTGGTCCACACCCGCCCGGCT
>JAFDWD010000467.1 GCA_018268695.1 Actinomycetota bacterium | reverse complement strand
CGGACGGCGGCGACGGTCGCGGCCCCCGCCAGCACCCCGCCGGCAGCGGCCAGCGCGGCGCTCTTCACCTCGCCGCGCAGCACCAGCGAGCCCGACTCGGGCTCGACGCTGGGGAGCCTGCGGACCGGGTCGACGGCGTCCTCGGCCGACGCGTCTTCCTCGGCGACGATCTCCCCGTCAAGGTGGTGGTCACTCACCGATCCCAAGATAACGAGGGCTCAGGTCGACTCCCGACCACCGCCCCCGGAACCGCGCAAACTGCGGGTTTGCCCGCTTTCCATCCTCGGCCTACCTAGACTCTTTGCCATGAGCGAGACCGCCAAGGCGCCGGTCGATGTCTTCGCCAAGGCGCGCGAACACGACCGGCTCGAGCAGCTCGAAGCTGCCAAAGAGCACGACCTTCTCCCCTACTTCCGCCTGCTCACCTCGCAGGCCGGCCCGGTGGTCGAGATGGAAGGCCGGGAGACGATCATGCTCGGCTCCAACAACTACCTGGGGCTGACCGGGGACCCGCGGGTCAAGGAGGCCGCCCGCGAGGCGCTCGAGACCTACGGCACCGGCGTGACCGGCTCACGTCTCCTCAACGGCACCACGCCGCTCCACCTCGAACTCGAGCGGGAGCTGGCCGAATGGATGGGGACCGACGACGCGATCGTCTTCACCACCGGCTACCAGGCGAACGTCGGCGCGATCGGGACGATTCTCGGCCCGGCCGACACGGTGATCTGCGACTCGGGCGACCACGCCTCGATCCTCGACGGCGTCCGCATCTCCGGCGCGAAACTGCGCCCGTTCCGTCACAACCGGATGGACAAACTGGAGAAGATGCTGGCCCGTGCGGCGGAGGACGGTGGCGGCGTGCTCGTCGTCGTCGACGGCGTCTTCTCGATGGAGGGAGACGTCTGCAACCTCCCCGCGATCGTCGACCTCTGCCGCGCCTACGGCGCCCGCCTGATGGTCGACGAGGCCCACGGGGCAGGCGTCCTCGGCGCCCGCGGCGCCGGCGCCTCGGAGCTCTTCGGGCTCGAGGACCAAGTCGACCTGCGGATGGGCACCTTCTCCAAGAGCCTCGCCTCCTGCGGCGGCTTCATCGCCGGCCCGGCCGACGTGATCGAGTACCTGCGGGTCTCCTCGCGCGCCTTCATCTTCAGCGCCTCGGCGGTGCCCGCCGCGGTCGGCGCGGCGCTGGCGGCGCTGCGGGTGATCCGCTCGGAGGGTCCCGAGCTCTTCGAGCGCCTACTCGGCAACGCGGAGTACCTGCGCGAAGGCCTGCGCTCGCTCGGCCTCCAGGTGATCGAGCCGGGGACGCTTCCCGACGGCAGCGTCGCCACCACCCCGGTGGTGCCGGTCGTGGTCGGCGAGGACTGGCAGGCGGTGATGCTCTGGAAGGCACTCTTTGACGCCGGCGTCTACACCAACGTCGCGATCCACCCGGCGGTGCCGCCGAGCGGCGCGCTGCTCCGCACGAGCCTGATGGCGACCCACACGCGGGAGAACCTCGACACCGCGCTGACGACGATCGAGCGGGTCATCAAAGACTTCCCAGACCTCCCGAGGTTGTAACGACTGGTTAACCGCCAGGTCACATCCCCCAGCGG
>JAFDWD010000466.1 GCA_018268695.1 Actinomycetota bacterium | reverse complement strand
GTCGAGATCGCCGTGGGAGGTGACCGCGGAGAGGTACCAGGTCATCTCGGTGTGCTCGCGGACGTCGGCCTGGCGGAAGAAGATGCAGCGCTCCGGGTCGAGCCCGGCGGCGAGCAGGATCGCGGCGGTGTCGAGGACCCGCTCGCGCAGGTCCGCGGGGTCGTAGGGGACCGAGATCGAGTGCAGGTCGACGACGCAGAAGATCGCCGGGTCGCCGCGGTCCTGGCCGGTCACGTACTGGCGGATCGCGCCGATGAAGTTGCCGAGGTGCTTGGCGCCGGTCGGCTGGATGCCGGAGAAGATGATCGGTTTGCCGTCAGCCATGGGCCGCCAAATCTAATTTCTCGGCCGGTTCGGCGCCTTCAGGGCCGGGATCGCGCCGTCGCGGGTTGCGGATGCCGACCCCGGAGGCGATGCCACCGAGGATCATCAGGGACCCGGCAAGGAGGGCACCGAGGTGGAAGGCGGAGGTCGAGGCGTCGCTCGAGGCGCTGACGATCCGCGGGGCCTCGACCGCGCCGACTTCGTCGACGTCGGGGACGCCGAGCGGCTGTTCCTTGGCTTCTTCGACGGCGCTCGCGGCGACGGGGCTGAGTGGCCGGGACCCGAGCTCGGAGTCGAGTCGCGCCCCGAAGTGGGCCGAGATCACCGCGCCGAGGACGGCGATCGCGAGCAGCCCGGCGACGCGCGAGACTCCGTTGTTGACGCCGGAGGCGATCCCCACGCGGCGCTCCGACACCGAGTCGAGCACGGTCGCGGTCAGCGGCGCCACCGTCGCCGAGAGCCCGAGGCCGAAGACGAGCACCGCCGGCAACACCTCGAACGGATAGGACGCGTTCGGGTCGAGGCGCATGAAGAGGAACATCCCGAGCCCGCCGACGATCGGGCCGAGCGTCATCGGGAGCCGCGGCCCCGTCCCCGACGCCAGCCGTCCCCAACGCGGCGAGAGGAAGAAGAGCAGGAGCGAGATCGGGGTCGTCGCCAGGCCGGCCTCGAAGGGCGAGTAGCCGACCACCTGCTGCAGGTAGAGACCGACGAAGAGCAGGCCGGCGGCGAGGCCCGCGTAGACCGCCAGGGTCGTCAGGTTCGCCACCGCGAAGTTGCGGATACGGAAGAGCGAGAGGTCGAGCATCGGGCGCTTCGCGACCGCCTCCCAGGTGACGAAGGCGGCGAAGCAGACGACGCCCGCGATCAGTGGCACCCAGACGACCGGGTCGCCCCAGCCGTGGGTCGGCTGCTCGATCAGGGCGAAGACCGGCCCCGCCAGGCCCGCGGCCGAGAGCAGCACGCCGGGGACGTCGATGCCGCGAAAGGCGTCGGGATCGCTCGACTCCTCGACCGCGCGCAGCGCCAGCACCACCGTCGCCGCGATCAGCGGGATGTTGACCCAGAAGATCGCCCGCCAGGAGATCAGGCCGACCAGGGCGCCGCCGCCGGCGGGCCCGAAGACGGTCGCGATCCCGGTCCACGCGGTCCAGGTCCCGACCGCCTTGCCGCGCTCCTCACCGGAGAAGGTCGCCGCGACGATCGCCAGCGATCCCGGCACCAGGAGCGCCCCGGCGATCCCCTGGAGCGCCCGGGCGCCGACCAGGAACTCCTCGCTGGGGGCGAGCGCGCACAGCACCGAGGTGGCGCCGAAGGCGATCAGGCCGATGACGAAGAGCCGCCGCCGCCCGAACTGGTCCCCGAGGCTGCCGCCGACCAGGAGCAGCGACACCATCGTGAGCATGTAGGCCTCGAGCACCCACTGCTGGCCGGCCAGCCCCGCGTCCAGCTCCCGCCCGATCGAGGGCAGCGCGACGTTCACGATCGTCGCGTCGAGGAAGACGACGGTCGAGCCGAGGATCGTCGCGATCAGGGTGAGGCG
>JAFDWD010000465.1 GCA_018268695.1 Actinomycetota bacterium | reverse complement strand
CTCTGTCAGCCCAACGAGGGGGACGATCGCGAGCGCCAAGGTGTCCTCAAGGACCCCTCGAGGACGATCCTGCAGGAGGACGACCGGACGAAGGGAGACGTCGACCAAAAGCGTGCACGCGTCACCACCGGTCTCCCGGAGTTGCCACGCGAGTTCGACTGGATCTATGGCCTCCGCCGGCAACCCATCACCCTGCCAGCGACGCATGGGCCCAAGGCGGAGACTCGGGAGGGTCGCCCAAGCGACAGCGCCACGCACTACCCCCTCGAACTTCACGGGATGGCGCGGTCCAATGAAGCCAGATCAAGTTCCTGAACATCCGCCTTCTCGGCGAGCCGGTGTGCCTCAATCGCCGTCTCCGTGAGTTTCAGCTCGAATGGGATCCGGCCGAGGATGCGGCGATAGCTCTCAAGAAGATCGAAATCATCAGGGTGCAGGATCACCGCTTTACGACGTTCCTCCCCGTATTTGCTGACGACAATTGCCTCTCCCGGTTCCGGCGTGGGCATCCGCGTCGAATTCGACGGGACATTTCGAGTACGGAAGTATGGGAAGTCGTGCATGATTGAAGAAGGTCGTACGGGTTAGCCAAAAGCCTGACGACTGCCTCGGACACCGCCACGAGGGGGCCAACGCGCGTCCTTCAACGGCGCGGCGATCAAGACGCCAAGCAGCGTCCGCCAGGGTTCCAGCCGCTGAGCAGGCGGATCGTCCCAATCGCGGACGCCTCACTGAGGTCCAGCGACCGACGATGGGGTGTCCGGCACGTACAGTCGACGGGATACCGGTTTGAACCGACCAAGGCCCCTACTGGGCACTAACGGCGATGTGTGCCCGAATCCCCGTATATCCCTGCGTATATCGACGTACATCCGCCTTCGGTCTCTAATAGGAACCGGGCCCTACACCGCTCTAGAATGCGGAAAACGAAGGAGGATCGCTCAACGGCGCCTATCGCACCCAGGAGGTCGGCGGTTCGAATCCGCCTAGCTCCACTCTTTTCTACCTGCAAACGGGCCTCTTTCTTCGGCCTCCTCCGGATCGCTGACCTCCCGGGGACGGGGTAGTCAACTCCAGGTCAACCTCGTGCCCGTGGCGCCGACCGGCGACCTCCCGGGCACGGGCCAGGAGGTAACGATGAGCGCCCAGCCGACCCCCCGCCGCGTCCGCGTCGAGCGCGGCATCTACCGCCAGCCGAACGGCAAGTACGCGGTCTGCACCCGCCACGCCGGCGTCCTCCACTTCCGCACCGCCGGCTTCGACCTCGAGGAGGCGCGCCGGCGGCGGACGGCGCTGATCGCCGCGGTCCACGAGGGCAGGGCACCCGTCTCGCCGCGCCTTCGCTTCGACACCGTCGCCGGCTGGTGGCTCGAGCGCTTCGAGGGCAAGGTGGCCGCCGGGGAGCGCCATCCCCGTACGCTCGAGGCCCACCGCTACCAGCTCGACCGTCACCTCCTCCCCGCCCTGCGGAGCCGACGGGTCGCCACGATCGGCGTCGGCACGGTGGCCGAGCTGCTCGGCGCGATGCGGGCCGGGAGGTGCTCGCCGAAGACCTCGGCGAGCGCGCTGGGGACGCTGCAGGAGATCCTCCGCTACGCCCGCCGGCACGGCTGGATCCGCGCCGACCCGGTGGAGCTGCTCGAGACCTGGGAGCGCCCGCGGCCGCGGCGCCGGCGCCAACGGGTGCTCGGCCGGGCCGAGATCGAGCGATTGCTGGCCGCCTGCCCGCCCCGCGGCCGCCTGCTGGTCACCACCGCCCTCTACAGCGGCCTGCGGATCTCGGAGATGTTGGGGCTGATCTGGGGCGACGTCGACTTCCGCCGCGGCGTGATCTCGGTGCGCTTCCAGCTCTCGCGCGCCCGCCGGGGCGAGCCGCCGAGGCGGGTGGCGACGAAGACGCCGGCCTCGGTGCGCGAGGTGCCGTTGGTCCCCCAGCTCGCCCACCTGCTGGCCGCCCACAAGCAGGCCACGCCCTTTGCGGCGCCCGGTGACTGGGTCTTTGCGACCGGCCGCGGTACCCCTCTCGGGCATCGCAACGTGAGCCGCCGGGTGCTGCAGAGCGCCGCACGGGCGGCGGGCCTCGACAACGAAGGTTGGCCGCCGCTGCGCTTCCACGACCTCCGCCACACCTTCGCCAGCCACCTGATCGTCGACCTCGAACTCGACGTCGCCCAGGTCAGCCGTATCCTCGGTCACGCCCGGATCACGATCACGCTCGACACCTACACACACCTCTTCGACGACGCCCG
>JAFDWD010000464.1 GCA_018268695.1 Actinomycetota bacterium | reverse complement strand
CCCTGCTCACCCGTCGGTGTCATCGCCGCCCATCTCCTCCTGCAGCTGTTTGATCGCCCTGTGGATCAGGACCTTGGTCGCCCCGTCGGAGCGGCCCAGCGCCCGCGCGATCTCGCGGTTGTCCATGCCCAGCGCAAAACGCATGATCAGGGCCTCGCGACGGTCGTCGGAGAGGTGCTCCAGGTTGGCCATCACCTGCCGCAGCTCCTCCCGCCCGGCGACCAGGTCCTCGGTGTCGTGCCGCGCCGCGATCGGGTCGGCGCTGTCCAGCGGCGTCTGCGGCCGGCGCGAGCGGTCCCGGTAGTAGTTCGAGGCCAGGTTGTGGGCGATGCGGATCAGCCACGGGCGCAGCGGCCGGCCGTGGGACTCGCGCCGCGCCCGGTCGAAGTGCCGGTAGGCCTGCAGAAAGGCCTGCTCGGTGAGATCCTCGGCGTCGTGGTGGTTCCCCACCCGGTAGTACGCGTAGGAATAGACGTCGCGCAGGTGGGCCCGGTAGAAGTCCTCGAAGGCGCGATCGAGCTCCGCCTTCTTCGCCGGAGCTAGTTGCGCTGGCTCGACGTTCTCCTCGGGGCCGCTCACCGGCCCAGATTAGATGAGCGTCGGCCCCACGACTCATGCCGCCTGCCTCGCCCGCTCGGCGCTGCGCAGCCCGGCCACCCAGTCCTCGCAGGCGACTTCGCCGCGGATCAGCTTCGCCAGGCCCTCGAGCGCCTCGCCGTGGACGCCGGAGGCGGCGATCGCGTCGGCCAGCAGCGGGGTCGTGTCGAGGCCCTCGGAGGCCTGCCCGATGATGGCGGGGATCTCCTCCGCCGGGGTGCCCGCGCCGAGCAGCTCGCCCGCACGCCGGTTGCGCCCGGTCGGCGCCAACATCGAGGCGGTCAGGTCGCCGACTCCGGCGAGCCCGGCGAAGGTCTCCGGATCGGCGCCGTGGGCGACGCCGCAGGCGATGCACTCGCGCCAGATCTCGGCGACGGCGATGCCCGCCGCGTTCAGGCCGTGCGGCTCCGCCGCGGCGGCGGCCAGGGCGGCGGCGTTCTTGGCCGCGCCCGCCATCTCCACGCCGACCACGTCGGCGGTGCGCTCGCAGACCAGACCGGCGCGTTTGAAGACCTCGCCGAGCTGGGCGCGCAGGTCCGGATCGGCGGAGCCGAGGACGAGCGCGGCGGACCCGGAAACCGCCTCGGCGGCGTGGGCGGGCCCACCGAGCGAGGCGAGCGCCCGCGCCCGCACCCGTTCCCCGACGTACTCGGACGGCAGCTGTGCCTGCGGCGCGATCAGGCCCTTGGTCAGGAGCAGGATCGAGGAGCGTTCGCCGGCCCGATCGGCGATCGAGCCGACCGCCGCGGGCAGCGATTTGGAGGGGATCGCGAGGACGATCAGGTCGAGGCCGGTCAGCTCGATCCCGCTCGCCGGACGCACGTCGATCGCCTCCGGCAGCGGCACCCCGGGCAGGTAGCGGCGGTTTTCGCCGGCCTCGATCAGATCCGCCGCGCCGGCCGCGGTGCGGGCGCCGAGCTGGACCTCGAGCCCACCGCGGGCGAGCAGCACGGCGACCGCCGTCCCCCAGCTCCCCGCGCCGATCACCGCGGCGCGGCGCATCGGCGGCAGCCCGCCCAGGTCTTCCCACTGCAGCAGGACGTTGGGCCAGATCCGCGTCGTCACCGTTTCGGCCAGGGCCGTCGAGGGCTCCTCGGACCGCGGGAAGGTCATCGCCCGGCCACAGCGGACCTTCACCTTGCGCGGGCGGATGCGCCAGCCGCGCCGCACCTGTTCGGTGCCGATCACCGCGGTCGGCAGGATCGGCGCGCCGGTCTGCAGCGCCAGGCGGCCGACGCCGCGCTTCGGGTTGGCGAGGCTGCCGCTGCGGTGGCGGGTGCCCTCGGGGAAGATGCAGAGCGTCCCGCCCCGTTCGACCACCTGCCGCGCCGTCTCCATCGCCTCGTCGTCGGCTTCGCCGCGACGGATCGGGAAGGCGCCGAGGCGCGAGAGGAACCACGCCTGGAGCGGCTTCTGGAAGAGCTCGACCTTCGCCACGTAGTTCATCGGCCGCCGCCAGGGCAGGCAGGCGCCGACCACGAAGGGGTCGAGGAAGCTGCGGTGGTTGG
>JAFDWD010000463.1 GCA_018268695.1 Actinomycetota bacterium | reverse complement strand
TGTCCACTCGCTGGCGATCGGCGCGCCGGGCGATGGCCCGCTGGTGATCGACGCGGTGCGCAGCCGCGGCGGTTCGGCCGGGACCGTCACCGACGTCGAGGTGTTCGAGGCGATCGACCTGCTCGGCGCCACCGAGGGCATCCTCACCGAGCCCGCCGGCGGCACCACGATCGCCTCGCTCGGCCAGCTCGTCGCCCAGGGCAAGATCGCCCCGGACGAGTCGGTCGTCGCGATCATCAGCGGCAACGGGCTGAAGACCATCCAGGACCACCCGGACAAGGCCTGGCCGGAAATGGTCGCCTGCAACCTCGAGTCGATGAGCGAGCAGCTCGAGGACTTCCGCCGCACGGCGGCGACGGTCGGCTAACCCCGACCCGGAACGGATTCGGGCGATGGCGGAGCCGCCGCAGGTCGACGGCGTCCGCCATCGCTACGTCGAGGCGCGCGGGCTGCGCTTCCACCTGGCCGAAGCGGGGGAGGGCGACGATGTCGTCCTCTGCCTGCACGGCTGGCCACAGCACTGGTACGAGTGGCGGTTCCTGCTGCCGGCCCTGGCCGGCGCCGGCCACCGCGCGATCGCGATGGACCTACGCGGCTTCGGCTGGTCGGACGCGCCCCGCGACGGCTACGAGAAGGAGAACCTCGCCACCGACGTGCTCGCGGTGCTCGACGAGCTCGGCATCGACCGGGTGAAGCTGGTCGGCCACGACTGGGGCGGCTGGATCGGGTACCTGCTCTGCCTGCGCGCGCCGGAGCGCATCGAGCGCTACCTGGCGCTGAACATCCTCACCCCGTGGGTCAACCAGCGCGTCCTCTTCCCCGAGCTCTGGCGGTTCGCCTATCAGCCGCTGGTCGCCTCGCCCTTCCTCGGCTACCGCCTGCACACCAGCGGCAGCTTCGTGCCGAAATTGCTCGTCGGCGCCTCCGCGGTCCGTGACAACTGGGACTCGGAGACGCTCCGCATCTTCGGCGACAACCTCGCCGAGCCCGACCGCGCCCGGGCCTGCGTGCAGATGTACCGGACCTTCCTCGTGCGAGAGCAGCCCGAGATGATGCGCGGCCGCTACGTCCGCGAGCGCCTCACCGTGCCGACCCTCCACCTCCACGGCACCGCCGACACCGCGCTCCTGCCGAAGCTGCTGGCCGGCTGGCAGCGCCACGCCGACGACATGCGGGTCGAACTGGTCGAGGGTTGCGGCCACTTCATCGCCGACGAGGCCCCGGACCTGGTCGCCGACCGCGCGATCTCGTTCTTCAGCTCCGCCACCTGAGGTCGCGCCAATCGGCCTGCGCGTTCTTCGGCGTCTTGGACGTCGTCTTGCTCCACTGCCGGTGCTCGCCCGCGTGCCAGTAGCGCATGACCGAAGGTTGGTTCGGATCGACGTACCAGCCCGCCGGGCGACTGTCGTCCGTGTAGACGTCCGGGTCGAGCGAGTGCCCGCTGTGTTCGTCGGTGGCCATCCCCGGGGGCGCCGGCCCGGCCCGTCGTTCCTCCTGCCATTCCCACAGCGTCTCCTTCGGGGTCTTGGCCGTGTGCTTGCTCCAGGTGCCGTCGGCGGACCAGTAGCGCATCCGCGCGGGCTGGGAGGGGTCGACGTACCAGCCGGCGGCGCGGCCGTCGGCGATCGGCGTGGACCCGGTGGGCTCCGCCGCTCCAACCGACTGCCGCGCCTTGAGGTCGAAGTAGAGAAGCGCCACGACGAGGGCCTCGAACGAGCGCATGACGACTTGAAGGGCGGTGCCTGCCGCGAAGGACCCGATGGTCGTCGTCGAGTGGCCGACGGCACCGCGGACGAGCATCCAGGGTAGGAGCGTGATGGCACCCGCCACCAACAGGAGCCAGAAGGCATGCCAACGCTCCCCTTCGGTCAGATCCGCGCTACGTCGGAACGGGTCGGTCCAGCCACCGCCTTCCAGTGCGGCGGTCTGGGAGACCACCGCCCATCTCGCTAACAACATCAGGCCGGGGACGACGAGGGCGAAGACGCCGAGAAGGACGACGACCGCGCTGACTCCCGTTACGAAGGCGACGACGGGCAGCGTAGTCATGCTCTGACGAAGAGTCGGGAGGAGGCGCGGCCTCCCGCCGTCACCTACTTCGCGGACCGCGTGGACGTGGAAGGCCGAGACCGCCGCGGTGACGAAGAAGGAGTCGATCAGCGATACGACGTTGCTGGTGATGAACCCCTCGTGACCCAAGGCGAATGGGCCCTCGCCGGTCACCAGCAACACGATCAGCTCCCACGGCACCACCACGATCGCCGCAAGGAGGAGGAAGAGGATCGGGACGCGGAAGTAGAGGTCGAAGGAGGCGCCGATCAGCTGGGGGATCGAGCGCGGGCGTTCGAGATCGATCGCGGCCTGCCCGTCCACGGCCGGAAAGATATCCGTTGAACGCTCGGGCGGATCATGACCGGCCCGCGGTCTGTCCGCGGCGCCCGTATACTCAGCGGCGCTTTGATGAATGGATGTACCCAAATCCGACCGACCGCGTGGCTGATCCCGCTGCTCGTCGCCGTCTTCGGACTGGCGGTGCCCGCCATGGCCGAGGCGGCTCCGACCGGATCGATCTCGGGGACCGTGACGGCGAAAGTGGGTGGACAGCGACTCCAGGGCGTCAAAGTCTGCGCTTACCCGGCGGTCGGCGGTGGCGAAGAAAAATTCTGCAAAACGACCGACGCAGAAGGGGAATACGAAATCCCCGCAGTGCCGGACGGCGGATACGAAGTCGAATTCTTGGGACGACCGATCGGCTACGTGAACAAGACGTACCCGAGCAACGTCGTCGTCAGCGGGGCGCCGGTGACCGCTATCGATGCGGAACTCGAAAAAGGCGGGTCGATCAAGGGCACCGTGACCGCGGCCGCCACCGGTCTTCCTGTTTCTGGCGTCGAAGCATGTGCGTTCACCGCCGACGAAAGCGAATACGGCTGTGGAGCGACCGGCTTCACGGGCGCCTACGCGATCGAAGGCCTTGCCCCGGGTCGATATGAAGTCTTCTTCTCGACTGCCGAAACCGAATCCGAACTGGTCTCGCAGTACTACTCCGGAGGGCCGTTCAACCTTGCCGCCGGTCAGGAAGTGACCGGTGTCAACGCGGCGCTCCAACGGGGCGGCCAGATCGCCGGTACCGTGCGCCTGGCGGCGACGGGCGCGCCCCTCAAGGGAGTCGAGGTCTGCATCACGGAAGCGAGCGAAGCGTGGGAGCTCGGCTGCCTCAAGACGCCCGTGTCGGGCGGATACCGCTTCACCGGGCTGTGGAACGAATCGTTCAAGATCGTCTTCTCGCCCGAAGCCGCCGAACTCGAAGGGCCCGAAGCGTCGGAAAACTCGCCGGACGCCTACCCGACCCAGTGGTGGAACGCCCAGCCGAGCTTCGCGACGGCGGTGCCGATCGCGATCGCCCCGCCGGCGATCGTCAGCGGCATCGACGGCAGTCTCGGCCCGGGTCCGGTGGTGGTGACCCCGCCGGCGCCCGCAACCTCCGCACCGGCGGCGACCACGGTCGTCATGCCGAAACCGAAACCGAAGCCGAAGCCGCTCAGGTGCAAACGCGGCTTCGTCAAGAAGAAGCTCAAGGGCAAGGCCGTTCACTGCGTGAAGCGGCACAAGCCCGCGCGTCATCACCGCCGGCACCGGCCGTAAACTAGGCCCGATGCGGGCGCTCGTCCAACGTTGCAGCCAGGCGGCGGTCGATGTCGAGGGGACTCGGGTGGCGCAGATCAAGGCGGGGATGGTGGTGCTGCTCGGCGTGAAGGTGGGAGACACCGAGGTGGAGTGCGACCGGCTGGCGGAGAAGGTGCTTGCGCTGCGGATCTTCGACGACGCGGAGGGGAAGATGAACGAGCCGCTCGGGCCGGAGCGGGAGATCCTTTGCGTCAGCCAGTTCACCTTGTATGGGGACACGCGCAAGGGCACGCGGCCGAGCTACATCAAGGCCGCGCGGCCCGAGCAGGCCGAGCCGCTCTACGACCGGTTCTGCGAACGGACGAACGCGAAGAAGGGAGTTTTCGGGGCATGCATGGGGGTGGCGTTGATCAACGACGGGCCGGTGACGGTGATGGTTGAGGTGGAGCCTTGAGCGTCGGTGGGACCGGCACGGGGGAGGGGATCGTCGAGGTCCGCCCGGGCCGGTCGATCGCCTGGACCGCGGTCGGCGACGGCCCGCCGCTCCTCTTGCTGAACGGTTACGCGGCGACCGGCGCCGACTGGGACCCGGTGTTCCTCGGCGGGCTCGCCGCCCACTTCCGCGTGATCACCCCTGACAACGTCGGGCTCGGGCGCTCCACCCTCAGCGAGGGCGAAGCGGTTG
>JAFDWD010000462.1 GCA_018268695.1 Actinomycetota bacterium | reverse complement strand
GGTGGTCGCGGAGGTGCGACGGCTCGAGGAGGAAGGCGAGCTGACGGTCGGCAACCGGGGCGGCGATGAACTCGTCGTTTGAGTTTCCCGAACTGGCGGTGCCGCGGCCCGCGGAGGAGCGGCTGGCGGCGGCGGAGGCCGAGCGCGAGGCGGAGCTGGACGCGGCGCGGGCGGCGGGCTACGAGGAAGGGTTGGCGGCCGGACGCGCCGAGGTCAGCGGCGCGGCGCGGGCGCTGGCGGGCGCGGCGGCGCGGCTTGACGAGGCGAGCGCGAGCGCCGCGGCGGAGGCCGAGCCGGTCGCGGTGGCACTGGCGCTGCGGATCGCCGAGAAGGTGCTCGGCGGCGAGCTGGAGGCGCGGCCGGAGCTCGTCCTCGAGGTGGTGCGCGGGGCCCTGAGACGGCTCACCGAGCCCCTCCCCGCCACGCTGCTCGTCAACCCGGCGGACGCCGAGCTGGTCCGCGCGTCGCTCACCGCGTTCACCGCCGAGCACGGCGGTGAGCTGAGCGTCCGTGAGGAGCGGCGGATCGAACGCGGTGGCTGCGTCGTGCAGACGCGGGCGGGTGAGCTCGACGCCCAGATCGCCGCCCAACTTGAGCGCGCCGCGAAGGTCGTCGCGCAGGCGGCAGGCACCGCATGAGCGGCGCGCTCGCGACGGCGCGCGCCGCTATCGACGGGGCTGACCTGGTGGTGCGGCGGGGACGGGTGCGGGACGTGATCGGGCTGATCATCGAGGCGAGCGGCCTCGAGGCGGAGGTCGGCGAGGTCTGCCGGATCGAGACCGGGCGCGACCGGCCGCCGGTGCCGGCCGAGGTGGTCGGCTTCCGCGACTCGCGCACGCTGCTGATGCCGCTCGGCGAGATGAGCGGGATCGGGCCCGGCAAGCCGGTGACCGCCGAGGGCGAGGCCTTCCGCGTGCCGGTCGGCGAGGCGCTCCTGGGCCAGGTCGTCGACGCCTTCGGGCGTCCCCTCGACGGCTCGGCGCTCAGCGCCGGCGGCAGCCGATCGGCCGCCGCCGATCCGCCCGAGCCGCTCGGCCGACCGCGGATCGAGAGGCGCCTCGCGCTCGGCGTGCGGGCGCTCGACGCCTTCGTTCCCTGCGGGCAGGGCCAGCGGCTCGGCATCTTCGCCGGCTCCGGCGTCGGCAAGTCCTCCCTGCTCGGGATGATCGCCCGCTCGACCTCCGCCGACGTCAACGTCATCGCCCTGGTGGGCGAGCGCGGCCGCGAGGTGCGCGAGTTCGTCGAGCGGGACCTGGGGGCGGCGCTGGAGCGCTCGGTGGTCGTCGTCGCCACCTCCGACCAGCCCGCATTGGTGCGGATCAAGGCCGCCTTGGCGGCGACCGCGATCGCGGAGCACTTCCGCGAGGGGGGCGCCGACGTCCTCCTGATGATGG
>JAFDWD010000461.1 GCA_018268695.1 Actinomycetota bacterium | reverse complement strand
CTCGAGGCCCTCCTGCTGTTTCTGCGGCAGTTCTTCGCCGACGAGGTCGAGCCCGACCCCCACCGCGGTGCACAGCACGATCGCGATCGCGACCCCGACCCACATCTGCCGCAGCGCATCCCGGCGCCCCTCCTTCACCAGGAAGGCGGCGATGATGCCGACGATCAGCGAGGCCTCGACGCCCTCGCGCAGCGTGATGACGAAGGTAGGAATCATGCTCTTAGGGTGCCCTCAGTTAGGGCGCCCGAAAACCTAGCACGGGGCTAGGAGTTGGGTCGGGCGGGGGGATGCGAGCGACGGGCAAGGGACGCAAGGGCTTGCGGCAAGCACGGCCGTCTCGGCCACGGCCCCCTGCACGCTTGTCTCGCTATGCGAGACAAGCGTGCAGGGGGCCGGCTGTGGCCGTGGCCGAGACGGCCGGGGTATGAAAGGTGAGGAGGAAGTGCGACGCCGTCCCGGGAGACGTGCGGGAGATGCCACGAAGTCCACGCTTCCGTGCGTGAGAGCGTGAGAAGTCCTGGATCCGGTGCGTGTTGCACAACACCGACTTTCGCGCTGCGTGCTTTACCCGTGCCATAGCCCCGGTAATGCACGCAGCGCGTATAGGGGGCTCTCCGAGGTGCGGCATCTCCCGCGCGAACCCCCGGAGAAACACCGCACTCCCTCACGTCCTGGGCGTCTCATGGAGGTCACAGCCTGCCAGGACCTCCATGAGACGCCCAGGACACCGCCACTCGGACGGCCGGAACCGCCGCAACCTCAGGTGCCCGGCAGCCAGGGGTCGGCCCAGGCGGTCGTGCCCTGGACCAGGTGCTGTGCCTCCTCGGGGCCCCAGGTGTCCTTCGCGTAGGGGAGGACCGGGCCCGGTTCGTCGAGGAGGGGTTGGACCACGCGCCAGGTCTCTTCGATCGCGTCCTGGCGGGTGAAGAGGGTGTGGACGCCGTTGAGGGCGTCGCCGAGGAGGCGCTCGTAGGGCTCGGGGTCGGCGCCCGGCACTCGTTCGAAGAGGACCTCAAGGTCGGCCGATTCGAATCTTTCGTCGGCCGCCGCTTTCGCCCAGAGGCGCATCCGCGCGCCCGGTTCGGGCTCGATCCGGAAGGTCATGTGGTTCGGTTCGGGCGTTTTCCCGTGGCCGATGCCGAGCAGCGGCGGCCGGCGGAAGACGGCGGTCACTTCGCTCGTCTTCTCCGGCAGGCACTTGCCCGCGCGGATGAAGAAGGGGACGCCGGACCAGCGCCAGTTGTCGACCTCGAGGCGCATCGCGGCGAAGGTCTCGGTGGTCGATTTCGGGTCGACGTCCTTGACCTCGAGGTAGCCGTCGTACTGGCCGCGCACGTAGCGCTTCGGGTCGGCCGCGCGCATCGCCTTGAAGAAGGACAGCTTCTGGTCCCGGATCGAGTCCGGGTCGTTGCTGCTCGGCGGCTCCATCCCGATCAGCCCGAGCACCTGCAGCGCGTGGTTCTGGATCACGTCGCGCATCGCCCCGACCGAGTCGTAGAAGTGGCCGCGGTCGTCGACCCCGAAGTTCTCGGCGATCGTCACCTGGACGTGGGAGATGTGCTCGCGGTTCCAGACCGGCTCGAGCGTCGAGTTGGCGAAGCGCATGTAGGAGATGTCCATCACCGGCTCCTTGCCGAGGTAATGGTCGATCCGCAGGATCTGTTCCTCCTCCAGCACCTCGCG
>JAFDWD010000460.1 GCA_018268695.1 Actinomycetota bacterium | reverse complement strand
TCGGGATCGTGTCAATGCCAACTTGGAGAATTTTCTCCGTCGACCTTTGGCCCTGCCGGCACACATCGTGGAGAGACTGGAAGCGCAGCTCGGGCCGGCCGAAGGAGAGGCGACGGTCCTCGGCGGCGGGATCACCAACCACAACTTCCGGGCGCGGTTCGGCGGGCGCGAGGTCGTCGTGCGGCTGCCGGGCAACGACACCGAGCTGCTCGGCTCCGACCGGACCGGGGAGCGCGAGGCCGGGGAGCTGGCCGCGACCGTGGGCGTCGCCCCGGCGGTGATCGCGGCGCTCGAGCACCCGGTGGTGCTGGTGACCGAGTTCGTCGAGGGGCCGACGCTGGAGGCCGACGACCTGCGCGAGCCGGCGACGCTGGCGGAGGTCGGCGCGACAGTTCGCGCGATCCACGGCTGCGGAAAGATCGGCGCGCGCTTCGACGCCTTCCGCCTGGTCGAGGACTACGCCGCGGCGACCCGCGCGCGCGGCGGCGAGGTGCCGGACGCCTACGACCAGGCGCATGAGGTCGCGGCGCGGATCGAGGCGGCGCCCACGCTCGCGGACGGCGGCCCCGTCCTCTGCCACAACGACTTCCTGCCCGCGAACTTCATCGCCTCCCCCGACGGCATCCGGATCGTCGACTGGGAGTACGCCGGGATGGGCAACCGCTGGTTCGACCTCGGCAACTTCGCCGTCAACAACGAGCTCGGCCCGGCCGAGGAGGAGGCATTCTTGACCGCATACCTGGGGGCGCCGCCCACGTCTGCCGATCTCGCCGCGCTGCGCCTGATGCGGCTGATGTCCGACTTCCGCGAGGCGATGTGGGGAGTCGTGCAGACCGCGATCTCCGACCTGGACGTCGACTTCGAGGCCTACGCGACGAAGCACTTCGACCGGCTGCTGGCCGCGGCCGAGACGCCGGGCTTCGAGTCCCTCCTGGAGGACGCGCATGCCGCGCGGTGAGCTCCCCGACTCGGCCCGCTGCGTGATCGTCGGCGGCGGGGTCGGCGGCACCTCGCTCGCCTACCACCTCGCCGAGCTCGGCTGGGAGGACGTCATCCTCCTCGACCGCGATCAGCTCACCTCAGGCTCGACCTTCCACTCGGCGGGGCTGGTCGGCCAGCTGCGCGGCTCGGTCTCCCTGACCAAGATGATGATGCACTCGGTCGACCTCTACCGGCGGATCGGCAAGGAGTCGGAGTTCGACCCGGGCTGGACCGAATGCGGTGGGATCCGCCTCGCCTCGACCGAGGAGCGGATGGAGGAGCTGCGCCGCCAGGCGGGATGGGCGAAGACCTTCGGGCTGCCGCTCGAGCTGATCTCCGCCGAGGAAGCGCGTGAGCTCTTCCCGCTGATGTCGACGGAGGGCGTCCTCGGCGCGGCCTGGCTGCCGACCGACGGCTACATCGACCCCTCGCAGCTGACCTACGCGCTGGCCGACGGCGCGCGGCGGGGCGGCTGCCGGATCTTCACCGGCACCCGGGTGACCGGGATCGAGGTGAAGGACGGACGAGTCCGCGGGGTGCGGACCGAACGGGGGGACATCGCCGCCGAGGTGGTGGTCGACGCGGGGGGCATGTTCGCCGCCGAGATCGCGCGCCTGGCCGGCGTCCGCGTGCCGCTCCTGCCAATGTCCCACCAGTACCTGGTGACCCAGCCGCTCGACGCGGTGAGGGAGGCCCGAGGGTCCGGCGAGGCGCGTCGCTCCCTCCCCACCCTGCGCGACCCCGACCTGCTCGTCTACTACCGCGAGGACGGCGACGGCTTGGTGATGGGTGGCTACGAGCGGCAGTCGGAACCGGCCTTCCTGCCGAACGGGACCGGCGGCTTCGACGCGATCCCGCCCGACTTCAACGGCCGTCTGCTGGAAGAGGAGTGGGATCGCTTCGAGGAGATCACCCGCAACTCGGAGCGCCGCGTCCCGGCGATGGCCGACATCAAGGTGACCAAACTGATCAACGGGCCGGAGGCCT
>JAFDWD010000045.1 GCA_018268695.1 Actinomycetota bacterium | reverse complement strand
TTCTACCAAAACCGGACGCCCCCGCGGGCGCCGATTCGGAAATTGGTCTATCTGACGACCAGGTTGACGAGCTTGCCCGGGACCACGATCTCCTTGACGATCTCCTTGCCGTCGAGGAATTTCGAGACGTTCTCGTTCCCCTTCGCGAGCGCCAGCAGCTCCTCCTTGGACCCCTCGGCGGGCGCCTCGATCTTGGCGCGCAGCTTGCCGTTCACCTGGACGACGAGCGTCACCGTGTCTGCGAGCAGCATCGCCTCGTCGGCGGTCGGCCAGGGCTGCTCCC
Organism: Actinomycetota bacterium; assembly: GCA_018268695.1. The sequence goes on along the minus strand of JAFDWD010000045.1, from coordinate 2,316 downwards.
AGACGCGCTCGCCGGTCATCCGCTCGTACACCTCCGAGCCGATGTGCGGGGCGAAGGGGAAGATCAGCGAGGCAGCGGTGGCGACCGCGAAGCGCAGTGACGCCTCTCCCCCGGGATCGCCGTAGAGGCCGTCCTTGAGCCGGTAGGCGTCGTTGACCAGCTCCATCACCGCCGAGATCACGGTGTTGAACTGGAAGCCGCGTTCGAAGTCCTTCGTCGCCTTGTCGATCGACCAGTGCGCCTTCGCGACGAGGGTCCGCGCGTCGCCCTCGGCCGCCGCCGGGTCGCCGCCGGCCGCCGTGCGCTCCTCGACCTCCTCGGAGAGCCGCCAGAGGCGGGAGAGGAAGCGGTTGACGCCCTCCACCCCCTCGTCGGTCCAGTCGCCGCCGCGCTCCGGCGGCCCCATGAAGCAGACGTAGGTGCGGGCGGTGTCGGCGCCGTAGCGCTCGACGTAGTCGGCCGGGCTCACGGTGTTGCCGCGGGACTTCGACATCTTCGCCCCGTCGCGGGTGATCATCCCCTGCGCGAAGAGGTTCGCGAACGGCTCCTGCACGTCAAGGTGGCCGAGGTCGGCGAGCGCCTTGACCACGAACCGCGCGTACATCAGGTGGAGGATCGCGTGCTCGACCCCGCCGATGTACTGGTCCACCGGCATCCAGTGGTTGGCCGCCTCGCGATCCCAGGCGGCCTCGTCGTTACGCGGGTCGAGATAGCGGACGTAGTACCAGGAGGAGTCGACGAAGGTGTCCATCGTGTCGGTCTCGCGCCGCGCGGCGCCGCCGCACTTCGGGCACTCGGTCGCCACCCAGTCGGTCGCCGCCGCGAGCGGGCTCTGGCCGTGCGGCGCGTAGTCCTCGATCTCGGGGAGCTCGACCGGCAGCTGGTCCTCGGGCACCGGCACCGTGCCGCACTCATCGCAGTAGACGATCGGGATCGGCGCGCCCCAGTAGCGCTGCCGCGAGAGCAGCCAGTCACGCAGGCGGTAGTTGACCGCGGTTTCGCCGCGGCCTTCCTCGCCCAGCCAGTCGACCATCGCCGCGTAGGCGTCCCTGTTGCCCTGACCGTCGAACCGCCCGGAGTTCACCATCGGCCCGTCGCCCGTGTAGGGGAGGCCCTCGGCGTCGCCGGGCGCCTCCGGGTCGGTCCCCTCGATCACGCGCTTCACCGGCAGGTCGAACTTCTTCGCGAAGTCGTAGTCGCGCGCGTCGTGGCCCGGGACCGCCATGATCGCGCCGGTGCCGTACTCCATCAGCACGTAGTCGGCGACGAACATCGGGATCTGCTCGCCGTTCACCGGGTTGACGACGGTGCGCCCGAGCGGCACGCCGGTCTTCTCGCGGTCCTCCGCCCCGCGTTCCTCGGCCGACTCGCGGCCGACCCGGTCGACGTACTCACGCACCGCCGCCTCGGCGGGCGTGCCCGCGACCAGCTTCCGGAGCTGCGGGTGCTCCGGCGCGAGGACGAAGAAGGTGGCGCCGAAAAGCGTGTCGGGACGGGTGGTGAAGACCGGGAAGTCGAGCCCGACTTCATCGTTGCGGAAGACGACTTCGGCGCCTTCGGAGCGACCGATCCAGTTGCGCTGCATGGTGATCACGTGCTCGGGCCAGGACTCGAGCGCGTCGAAGTCGCTCAGCAGCCGATCGGCGTAGTCGGTGATCTTGAAGAACCACTGCTCGAGGCTTTTCTGGATCACCTCGGTGCCGCAGCGCTCGCAGCGGCCGTCGATCACCTGCTCGTTGGCGAGCACGGTCGCGTCCTTCGGGCACCACTGGACGGCCGCCTCGGTGCGGTAGGCGAGCCCGCGCTCGAAGAGCTGCAGGAAGATCCACTGGGTCCAGCGATAGTAATCGGGCTGGTGCGTGGCAAGCTCGCGCGCCCAGTCGATCGAGATCCCCCAGGACTGGAACTGACGGCGGAACGACTCGATCGAGCGCTCGGTGGCGACCCGCGGCGGTTCGCCCGTTTTGATCGCGTTGTTCTCGGCCGGAAGGCCGAACGAGTCATAGCCCATCGGATGGACGACCTGGAAGCCCTGACGGCGCCGGAGGTGGGCGATCGCGTCACCGACCGCGTAGACCTTGAGGTGGCCGACGTGGGGTTCCCCTGACGGGTAGGGGAGCATCTCGCAGACGTAGGCCTTCGGCTTCTCCGGGTCGAAGCCGGGCTGCCCGGGGTTCGGGACCTCCCAGGTGCGCTCGTCGGCCCACACCGCCTGCCACTTGCTCTCGATCGCTTTCGGTTCGTAGCCACTCATGGGCAGGCGATCTTATGTAGGAGGGGCGCCTGGCGACGGTCTAGTGCGCGAACTGACCCATG
>JAFDWD010000459.1 GCA_018268695.1 Actinomycetota bacterium | reverse complement strand
TCCCGCCCGAGTAGGTGCGGACCAGCCGCCCGCCCGCGTCGGCGAGGTCGAAGCGCTCCAGCAGCTCGGTCGCGCGCTCCTTCGGCTCCCCCTTCGGCAGGTGGTAGAGCTGCCCGACCATCTGCAGGTTCTCGAAGCCGGTGAGGTTTTCGTCGACCGCCGCGTACTGGCCGGCGAGGCCGATGCGACGGCGCAGCTCCTGTGCCTGGGTGCCGACGTCGAGCCCCGCGACCCGAGCGGATCCCCCATCGGCGGGCAGCAGCGTGGTGAGGATGCGGACCGCGGTCGTCTTCCCCGCCCCGTTCGGGCCCAGCAGGCCGAGGACGGTGCCGCTCGGCGCGCTCAGGTCCACGCCGTCGAGCGCCCGCACGTCACCGTAGGACTTGACCAACCCCTCTGCCTCGATCGCGGCTCCCGGCACCGCGCCTGAGGCTAGTCGAGATCGAAATCCTTCGGCGGCTTCTGCTCGAACCAGAGGTCGTCGTCGTCCGGCGAATCCTCGAGGAAGCGCGGGGTGTCTTCGAGGACGTCCTCGTGGCCGGTTTCCGGGTCGTAGTCGGTCGGCGACTCGTCGTCTTCGAGCGGCTCCTCGGCCGCTTCGGCTTCGTCGGCGCGGCGCAGCACTTCCTGCGAGGGATCCTCCTCGTAGCTCTCGCCGCCCGACTGGAAGTCGAAGATGCCGCCCTGCTCCGGCGGCGCGTCCTTGTACTGGGGCATCGCCAGGTGTTCGTCGGTCGGCGGCAGCGGCGCCTCGAGGGCCTGGTCGAGCTCATCGGAGAGCCGCTGTTCGTTGAAGAAGTCGAATTCGGCGGAGCCTTCCTCGGCGTCGGCCTCGGCGGGCGGGTGGCCGGCGACCTCGGCGTCGGGGCCGCGGAGGTTCAGCTGCTGCGGCTCGTCGGGCTCCGCGGGCGGCGCTTCGGCGGCAGCCTCGGCATCGACGTGGGCCTGCACGTCGAACATCTGCGTCGGCTGGTCGACGAACTCGGGACGGTCGTCGGCATCGGCCGGGGCGTCGGAGATCACCGGGTGCTCGGCGGCGGACGGCTCCTCCTCGTCGGGCGGGGCCGGAGCCTCGTCGGCGGGCGCGGAGGCCTCGGCCGACGGGGCCGGTGCTTCGTCCGTGGGCGGCGCCAAGGCGTCGTCGGCGGGGCCTGAGAACTGGTCGAAGAACGCCCCGGAGGCGGCCTCGGCGGGCGGGGTGGAGGTCTCCCCGGTCGGCGGCGCCAGGTCGGCGGGCGGAGCGTCGGCGGGCGGCGGCGGGAGCGGCACGTCGGCGGCGTCGGTCGGGCTCGGCGGCGGCGCGTCGGGCGTCGGCGACAGCTCGTCCTCGATCTCCGCCGGGGCGGCCTCGACGCTCGGGGCGGGCGGCGCCATCGGGGCCTGGTCGGCCGGCGCGGGCGCGTCCTCGACCGGCGGCGCCTCCTGCAGGTCGGCGATGTCGGGACGACGGCCGCTGCGCGCGTTCTCGTCGCCGATCTCCGGCACGTCGGCGGCGCCCTCTCCAGGGGCGGCCAGGAACTCGGTCGGCGCCTCGGCGAACGGGTCTACCTCGTCCGGCCGCTGGGGCGGTCCGAACGCCTCGTCCTCGAGCTTTTTCAGCTCCGCGTCGTCCGCGCCATGGGCGCGCTTCAGTTCCAGGTGCTCGCGTATTGCGTCGTCGAGAATGCTCATTTCGTTCCCCTGCTGGGGAGTTTCCAAAGACTAAGGGCTATTCCTTGCCCGCGCGGGCAAGTGGGCGGGACTTCCCAACGTTCGTCGGACACCAGCCACGATCAGGGGATCTTGCGGAAATCCCAGCTGACCAGCCTGGCGGGATCGAGCCGCAGCCAGCCGTGGCGCCCGTCGTAACCGAACTTGCCGCCACCGAGGTACTTGCGGGCGAAGGCCGCCTCGACCGCTTCCAGCTCCGGGACCTCCGCGGCGCCGACGCGCGGAATCTCACCCACCGTGGCGACCTCCCCGCGTAGCTCCACCCCGCGCAGCTCCAGGTACTCCTCACCGTCATCCACGACGACCGCCACGCGCGGATCCCGCATCAGGTCGGTCCAGCGCTGCGAGCGGGTCAGCGACTGCATCCACAGCGACCCCTCGTGCCAGACGAACCAAAGTGGCGTGACGTGCGGCCCGGCGGCGCCGACCGAGGCGAGGCGACAGGTCCGGGCGGTGCCGAGGAACTCGTCGACCTCCGCCGGGCTCATCGCGATGCGACGGGCGCGGCGCTGGGGACGGGGGTTGGCGGGGGTCACGGGGTCAGGGTAGACGGGACCCGAGGCAAGGGCCGCAAGGGCCTGCGGCAAACACGAGACGGCCGGGGCATGAAAGGTCTACGGGTCGGCAATCCTCTGTCCTTTGGGAACCACAGAGTGACAAAGGACAGAGGGTTGGGTCAGGGTGCGACGGAACCGTGACGAGGGCGTGGAGTTCCGGGCGGAAGCGTCACGTCTCCCGGGACTTTCACACGGAACCCTCACGTCCTGGGCGTCAAACTAGGACCGCCGGAGCGGCCGGCACAACGCCCCGCCCTACCCCTCCCGCCGCGCAACCTCCATCGCCCGCGCCTGATCGCGCGGGCGGATGACGATCTCGTCGATGTTCACGTGGGACGGCTGGGCCGCGGCCCAGCGGATGCACTCGGCGACTTCCGGGGCGCGGAGGGGGGTCATGCCGCGATAGACGGCCTCGGCCGCCGCCTCGTCCCCGCCCAACCGGACCACGGAGAACTCGGTCTCGACCAGGCCGGGGGCGATCTCGGTGACCCGGATCGGCTCGCCGAGCAACTCCAGGCGCAGGGTCTGGACGATCGCCCGCTGGGCGTGCTTGGCGGCGGTGTAGCCGGCACCACCGCGGTAGGTCTCGAAGCCGGCGATGCTCGTGGTCGTGATCACGTGGCCGTCGCCGGAGGCGCGCAACTTCGGCAGGAGCTCCTTGGTCATCCGCATCGTCCCCATCGCGTTCGACTCGAACATCAGGCGCCATTTGTCTTCGACGCTCGCCTCGACCGACTCGACCCCGTGGGCGCCGCCGGCGTTGTTGACGAGCAGGTTGCACTCCTCCACCGCGGCGCAGAACTCGACCACCGACTCCGGGTCGGTGACGTCGAGGCGCCGGGCCTCCCCGCCGAGCTCGGCCGCCAGCTCCTCCAGGCGATCGACGCGGCGGGCCCCGAGGACGACGCGCCAGCCGTCGCCGGCCAGCGCCCGCGCGGCTGCGGCGCCGATCCCGCTGGAAGCTCCGGTGACGATGGCGATCCTCATGACCGCGATCCTACGCGGGCCCGGAAGACGTTCGTCTGGACAACGAGCACGGCCATTACCCGGCCGCGGGGCGGGTGTCGAATGCCCGCTCGATCACCGTCACCGACGAAGGCGGCCTGATCCCTCGTCAGGCGGCATAGCCGCCGTCGACGTTGACGTTCTGGGCGGTGATGTAGCGGGCGCGGTCGGAGGCGAGGAAGCAGACCAGCTCGGCGACGTCGCTCGCCCGGCCGAAGGAGCGCAGCGGGATGTTGGCGCGGGCGGCCTCGAGGGCCTTCTCGTCGAGGTCGCCGCGGGCCGCCAGCGTCGCCGCCATTCCGTCTTCGAGCATTCCCGGACCGACGCAGTTGGCCCGCACGCCGAAGCGGCCCTCCTCCACGGCGAGGCCGCGGACCAGGATCTCGACCGCCGCCTTGGGCACGGCGGAGAGGCCGTCGCGGACGGCGAAGCGGCCGGTCGCCGCGGTGGTGACGGCGACGATCGAGCCGCGGGCCTCGCGTAGGTCGGCGAGGAGGGGCGCGACCGCGTTGAAGAAGGCGGCGGCCTCGGCCTCGAGATGGGTCCGCAGCAGGGCGGGGTCGACCCGGCTCAGATGGAGCTGGGAGACCGCCGGGCCCGCCGCGTGGACGTAGGTGTGGATCCCACCGAAGCGCTCGCGGGTCGCGTCGGCGAGGGCGCGCGCCGAGCCCTCGTCGACGAGGTCGGCCTCGAAGGCGGCGGCGGACCCGCCCGCGGCCTCGATCTCGGCGACCAGCGCCTCGGCCGCGGCCGGGCGCGAGCGGTAGGAGAGCGCGACGGCGGCGCCGCGCGACGCCAGCATGCGGCAGACCTCGCCGCCGACCCCGCCGCTGCCGCCGGTGACCAGCGCCGCGCCGCTGCGCCCGGCGAAGTCCTCGGCGAGCGCGGCCGCGACGATCATCCGCCTAGAGGCGCTCGAGGATGGTCACGTTGGCCTGGCCCCCGCCCTCGCACATCGTCTGCAGGCCGTAACGGGCGCCGCGGCGCTCCATCTCGTTCAGCAGCGTCGTCATCAGGCGGGCACCGGTGGCGCCGAGCGGGTGGCCGAGGGCGATCGCGCCGCCGTTCACGTTCACCTTGTCGAGGTCGGCACCGAGCTCCTTCTGCCAGGCGAGGACGATTGGCGCGAACGCCTCGTTGATCTCCACCAGGTCGATGTCGTCGAGGCTCATGCCGGTCTTCCGCAGCGCCCAACGGGTCGCCGGGATCGGCGCGGTGAGCATGTAGACGGGGTCGTCGCCGCGCACCGAGAGGTGGTGGACCCGGGCCCGCGGGGTGAGGCCGTGCTCCTTCACCGCCGCCTCGGAGGCGACCAGGATCGCGGCGGCGGCGTCGGAGATCTGGCTGGCGACCGCGGCGGTGACGGTGCCACCCTCGGTCAGCGGCGCCAGCGAGCGCATCTTCTCCCGGTCGGCGGTCCGCCGCGGGCCCTCATCGACCTCGACCTCGGCCAACGGCGCGATCTCGCCGGTGAAGAACCCGGCGTCGATCGCGGCGACCGCGCGACGGTGGCTCTCGAGCGCGAACGCTTCCATCTCCTCGCGCGAGATTTCCCATTTGTCGGCGATCATCTGGGCGCTGCGGAACTGGGAGATCTCCTGGTCCCCATAGCGCTCGCGCCAACCGGTCGAGCCGCTGAACGGATCGGTGAAGCCGAACTGCTCGGCGGTCGTCATCGCGGCGGAGATCGGGATCGCGCTCATGTTCTGCACGCCGCCCGCGACGACCAGGTCCTGGGTCCCGCTCATCACTCCCTGGGCGGCGAAGTGGACCGCCTGCTGTGAGGAGCCGCACTGACGGTCGACGGTGGTGCCGGGGACGCCCTCGGGCAGGCCCGCGGCAAGCCAGGCGGTGCGGGCGATGTCACCGGCCTGCGGGCCGAGCGTGTCGACGCAGCCGAAGACGACGTCGTCGACCCGCTCCGGGTCGATCCCGGTGCGCTCGACCAGAGCCTTGATCGCGTGGGCGCCGAGGTCGGCGGAGTGGACGGCGGCGAGCCCGCCACCGCGCCTGCCGACCGGGGTGCGGACGGCGTCGACGATGTAGGCCTCGCCGCTCATGCGCCGTACACCGGCGCCGGAGCCGGTGCCTCCTCGATCAGCCGTGCGACCGTGGCACCGATCTCCTCCGGCTCCCAGCGGCGCTCCTGGGTCGCGCGCGGCCCGAACTGCCAGCCGTCCATGACCCCGATCGTGCCGCCTTCGACCTCGAAGACGCGACCGCTGACGTCGCCCGACCCCTCGCTCGCGAGCCAGACCACCAGCGGCGAGACGTTGGCCGGGTCCATCGCGTCGAAGCCCTCCGCGGGCGCCTTCATCTGCTCGGCGAAGACGCCTTCGGTCATCGGCGTGCGGGCGGCCGGGGCGAGTGCGTTGACGGTGACCCCGTAGCGCCCCATCTCCGCCGCGGCGACCAGCGTGATCGCCGCGATCGCGCCCTTCGCGGCGCTGTAGTTGCCCTGTCCGACGCTGCCCAGGAGCCCGGCCCCGGAGCTGGTGTTGATCACCCGGGCGCTCACCGGCTCCCCCGCCTTCGAGTGCTCGCGCCAGTAGGCGGCGGCGTGCCGCAGCGGGCAGAAGTGGCCCTTGAGGTTCACCCGGGCGATGTCGTCCCACTCCTGCTCGGACATCGAGACGAGCATCCGGTCACGGGTGATCCCGGCGTTGTTGACCAGCGCGTCGAGCCCCCCGAACCACTCGAGGGTGACGTCGATCAGCCGCTTCGAGTCCTCCCAGTCGGCGACGTCGGCGACGCAGGCGATCGCGGTGCCGCCGGCGGCGACGATCGCGTCGGCGACCTTCTTCGCCCCCTCGCCGACGTCGTTGACGACGACCCGCGCCCCCGACGCCGCCAGCGCTGCCGCGTGGGCCCGGCCGAGGCCCTGCCCCGCACCGGTCACGATCACGACCCGATCCTCAACGATCCCGCTCATCCAACCTCCTCAGCACCGCCGCCGCCTCGGCGACGATGCGCTCGATCAACTCCTCGCAACTGGGGATGTCGTCGATCAACCCGACGACCTGGCCGCTGGCGGTGATGCCGACGTCCTCGCGGCCTTCGTGGAGGCCCGCGCGGTAGAGCATCGGCGCGTTCGCGGCCATCACGACCTGGCTCCAGGAAAGCTCGTGCGTGCGCTTCATCGCCAGGCCCTCGCGCGCCATGTCGAGCCAGCCCGTTCCGGAGAGACGGCGGAAGGCGAGCGCGTTGCGGCCTGCCTGGAGCAGCCGGGCGACGCCGCCCGAGTGCTCGAGATCGCGCACCGGGCCGCTGTCCAGGACCCGCTGCGGGACCCCGTCGATGACCGTGGTGACGACCGCGTCGGTGACGCTCGCGCGCAGGTATCGCTGCTTCACCGCCGCGGCGACCGGGCTCTCCTTGGTCAGCAGGAAGCGGGTGCCCATGGCGACGCCGACGGCGCCGTAGGCGAGCGCCGCGACCAGGCCGCGACCGTCGAAGTAGCCGCCGGCGGCGATCACCGGGATGTCGACCGCGTCGACCACGGCCGGGATCAGCAGGCTGGTCGGGATCGGGCCGGTGTGGCCGCCCCCCTCACCGCCCTGCACGACCACCGCGTCGGCGCCCCACGCCGCCACCTTTTCGGCGTGGCGGACGGCACCGATCGAGGGCACCACGAGCACACCCGCCTCCTTCAGCCGCGCGATCAGCTCCGGCTTCGGCGCGAGGGCGAAGGAGGCGACCTTCACCCGCTCGCGGATCAGCAGGTCGATCGCGGCGCCGACCTCGGGGTTGTCGGCGCGCAGGTTGACGCCGAAGGGCTCTTCGGTGAGCCCTTTGATCTTCGCCACTTCGGCCTCCAGCTCGGCCATCCCCATCGGTGCCCCGGCGAGGATGCCGAGCCCGCCGGCGGCCGAGGTGGCGGCGGTCAGGGTCGCGTCGGAGACCCAACCCATGCCGGTCTGGACGACCGGGTGGCGGATGCCGAGCAGATCGGTGAGCGCGGTCCGGATCCGCGGCTCCGCCTCGGTCACGAGCGGACCTCGCGGTCGCGGACTCCCTTCGGGTCGATCACCTCGCGGATCAGCCGCAGCTCCTCGTCGGTTGGTACCCGCGTCTCGGCAACCTCGGCGTCGAGGCCGTCGATCGCGAAGCCGCTCGCCGCGACGACCTCCTCGCGGCCCACGCCCGGGTGCAGGGAGAGCACCCGCATCGTCCCCTCCGGTCCGCCCCAGTCGAAGACACCGAGGTCGGTGACCAGGCGGCGCAGGTCGTGGAAGCGCAAGGCGCCCTCGCCGGCCGCGGCGGCGGAATCGTTGCCGACCCCGGAGACCATGTCGACCCGCTCGACCAGGGCGCGGGTCGAGTGGCGCGGCAACCAGTAGCTGGTCGGATGGTTCACGGTGTTCCCGGGGGCGCCGCGGACGCCCAGCAGCTGCACGTCGGGGCGCTCGAAGTCGCGGCCGACGTAGGAGATGTTGGCGTTGCCGTGGCGGTCGATCTGGCTCGGCATCATCATCACATGCCGGCGGCCGTTCCAGACCAGATCGAAGATCGAGCGGTACGGGACCCAGCCTTCGTAGGCGGGCGGCGCCTCGCCGACCGCCCAGGTGCCGGCGACGAGCATCGCGCCGCCGTCACTCAGCATCAGGCCCGGGGAGAAGGTGGCGCGGGCGAGGCGCGCGCCGACCATCGGCACCAGGCCGATCGGGCTGGCGAGGATCTCGCCGGCGTCGCGCCAGACCTCGGCGCAGGCGACGGCGCAGACCTCGGCCCGGGTGGCGGCGGCCGCGGAGGTGGCGGTGCCGGAGCCGGTCGCCTCGCTCATCGGGCCGCCCCCTCGGCGCGCAGCTCGGCCACCGCGGCCTGGTAGTCGGCCTCGCCGACCTCGAGGTAGCGGGCGCTGAACTCGGCCCAGCTCCCGGGGTCGCCGGCGGCCTCGACGTAGGCGCGCTGGAAGGCCTCGTCGCGGTCGTAGTCAGGCTCGCAGGAGGTGAAGTGGGCACCGCCGGGGGCACGGACGACGCCGTTCACGTACGCGCGGGAGATCCGCATCGTCGCCGGGTGGACGGCCCCGAGCTCGTCCGTCGACACCACCTCCTCGCAGGAGACGTAGGCGCGCTCCGCGGCGGTGACGAAGAGGTCGTCGAAGTAGAGGTCGGGGCCGAGGTACTCGGCGTTGCCGTGGGCGTCCGCCCGGTTCAGGTGGACGATCGCCGCGTCGAGCGGCAACGCCGGCATCGCCACCAGCTCGTCGCCGCCGTAGGGGGAGGCGACCGTGCGGAGGTCGGGGTTGACCTTCATCAGATCGGATCCGAGGCCGGCGCGGAGCGGCAGGAAGTCGACCCGGTTGGCCGCCGCGTAGAGGCCCCAGAAGATCATCCCCTCGTCGTACTCGGCCGCCTCGATCGCCCCCGCCTGACGGGCGGCGCGGAAGTGCGGATCGAGCGGGATCGAGTCGAGGGAGACGAACCCGTAGACCAGCTTGCGGACCTTGCCCGCGGCGCAGAGGAGGCCGACGTCCGGCCCGCCGTAGGAGACCACCGTGAGGTCCTCGAGGTCGGAGCGGAGGATCGCCCGCACCAGCGACATCGGCTTGCGACGCGAGCCCCAGCCACCGATCCCGAGGGTCATCCCCGAGCGCAGCTCGGCGACGACCTGCTCCTCGCTCATCCGCTTGTCTGGAAGTTTGTCCGGCATACGCGACGCGCTTAACAAGCAAGCGCTTGGTTGGAGACTATTTGCATCCGGCCTTCCGGTCAAGCGCGGCCGTGATCTCGGCGCCGGTCGAACCGATCCCGGCGGCGAGATAGCGCCCCGCGATCGCCGCGTAGTCGACCGCGCCCCGGGCGATGTACTCGGGTCCCGGATTCGCCGCCGACACCAGCTTGGCGGGGACGCCCTGCGCCCGGTACCCGCTCGGCACCTCCAGCGAGTTCGCGAGGACGGCGCCGGCGGCGGCGGTCGATCCGTCCCGGAGGGTCGCCCCGGGCAGCACCTGGGCGCCGACCGCGACGAGGCAGCGGTTGCCGACGACCGCGGTCTCGATGAAGGCGAGGTGCGCGATCACGCACTCGTCGCCGACCACGGTCGGGGCCCAGGGCGCGGCGTGGATCACCGCGTTGTCCTGGATCGAGGTGCGGGCGCCGATCCGGATCGCACCGAAGTCCCCGCGCAGCACCGCGCCCGGCCAGATGGTCGACCGGGCGCCGATCTCGACATCGCCGATGATCGTCGCGTCGGGGTGGACCCAGGCGGTCGGATCGAGCCGCGGGACCTTGTCCCCGAGCGCCGAGACCGTCACCGCACGCCTCGGGTCGCCACCGGCACGTTGGTTGCACGCGTTCGGCCCAGGAGGTGGTGAGGGATGGGCAAGGGACGCACGGGGTGTCGGCTGACACGGCCGTCCCGTCCACGGCCCGGGCAGGCTGTGGCCGTGGCCGGGACGGCCGGGAGCGCGGGGAAAGGACGAGGGTCGGGACGGGAGTCACGGATCCCGCGCGGGAGTGACACGTATCCGCCACGGGTCTCAGACCTCGTCACTAAGACGCCACGAACTCCACGCTTCCGTGCGTGTTGGACAACACGGACTTTCGCGCTGCATGCATTCACCCCCCTATATGGTGGTAAATGCATGCAGCGCGTTCTCGGGCCTCTTTCTCGAGCCCGACAACAAGAGGAAGACGCGTGGAAGTGTGGAGTTCGTGGCGTCTTCGTGACGGATCCGAGCTCCCCGGGGCTCTTCGTGGCATCTCCCGCGCGGAACTCCGACGTAAGTCCGACCTCCGCCTGGACCCGTGCCACCTTCCCACCGAACCCCGCCCGTCCTGGGCGTCTCATGGAGGTCACAGCCTGCCAGGACGTCCATGAGACGCCCAGGACACCGCCCTCGGACGGCCGCCCCATCTAGCCACCGAGGCCGTAGGCGCGGCGCGCGTTGTCGACGAAGAAGGCGCGACGGTCGGCCTCGTCGAGGCCGGCGACGGCGGCCGACACGGAGTCGATCAGGGTCGCGTAGTCCCCATACATGGCCTCGACCGGGAAGTTGCCGCCGAAGAGGCAGCGCCCGGGGCCGAAGGCCTCGAGGCAGCCCTCGATCCAGGGGCGCAGGGTCTCGGCGTCGAGCGAATGGGTCGCCATGCCGAGCCCGGAGACCTTGCAGTCGACGTGCGGGAGCGCCGCGAGCCGGTCGATCCCCGCCCGCCACTCGGCCAGTCCGTCGGCGTCGACCGCGGTCGGCCAGCCCGAGTGCTCGAGCACCACGTGGAGGTCGGGCCACGATTCCAGCAGCGTCGCGAAGGCGCCCGCGGTGGCCGGGTGGGCGACGAGGTCGAAGACCAGATCGCGCTGGTCGAGCGCGGCGCAGATGTCGGCGGCGGTCCCGCCCGCGGGGTCGAGGCCGGTGAGGACGCGGATGCCGCGGAAGCGCGGGCTCGCGGACTGGGCCTCGAGGTCGGCCTCCAGGGCCGCCCGGCTCTGCTCGGGTTCCAGCGCCCCGATCGTCGCCGCCGGCAGCCCGATCTCGTCGAGCACGCCTTCGACCCACGGCAGCTCCTCAAGCTGGACGCGCGGGGCGCTCACGGCGCTGACGTGGACGAGGCCGAGCAGCTCGACCGCCGAGGTCTCCTCGCGCAGCTGCTGCGGCAGGAAGTCGCGGGCCATGCGGGTGACGTCGCCGAGGCCGGCGAAGGCCTTGGCCGCCTCGGGGTCCTGCATCGCCGGATACCAAGGGCGCGCCGAGGGCTGCCAGAGGTGGACGTGTGCGTCGACTATCTCCATGTCATCTCCCCTTCATCGGTAGGTCACTCAGCTCATCGTGATGCCGCCGTTGACGCTCAGCGTCTGCCCGGTGACGAACCCCGCGGCGGGCGAGGCGAGGTAGGCGACGGCCGCGGCGACATCGCCGGGGGTGCCGAGGGCGCCCACCGGGATCGCCTTGATCAGGCTCTCGCGCAGACGCGGGCGCTCCTCGAGGATCGCCCGGGAGCGCTCGGTGTCGATCGGGCCGGGGCAGACGACGTTCGCGGTGACGCCGCCGCGAGCCGCCTCGCGGGCGATCGATTTGGCGAACCCGAGGAGGCCCGCCTTCGCCGCCGCGTAGACCGCCTCGCCGCCGGCGCCGGCGCGGGCGCTGTCGGAGGAGACGTAGACGAGCCGACCCCAACCGCGCTCGCTCATCCCGGGGAGCAGCGAGTGGGTCAGCAACATCGGCGCGCGCAGGTTGACCTGCCAGAGGAGCTCCCACCCGGACGGGTCGCTCTCGACGAAGCGCTCGACCACGGGCAGGCCGGCGACCGCGGCGAGGACGTCGACCGGACGCTCGGCGAAGGCCGCCGCCGCGGCGGGGTCGGTGAGATCGGCGGCGATCGCCTCGATCCCGAGATCGGCGGCCAGCGCGTCGAGCCGCTCGCCCGGCAGATCGGTCGCGAGGACGGTCGCGCCGGCCCCGACCAGTGCCTCGCAGACGGCGCGGCCGATGTCGCTGGCGGCGCCGCTGACCAGGGCGGTCCGGGTTTGATCCAAGTTCGTCACCGACTCTCCTCTCCGTCCGTGAATCTATCAAGCGCTTGCTAGGTTAGGCAACCGCGACTAAGCTGATGAAGCGTGCCTGACGACCGACCTGGAACTATCCCCTCCCCGCCTCCCGGACACCGCCTGCTCGAGGGCAAGTCGGTGCTGGTGACCGTCGCCGCGGGCACCGGGATCGGTTACGCGACGGCGCTGCGCTGCGCCCAGGAGGGCGCCACGGTGGCGATCTCCGACCGCCACGAGCAGCGCCTCGGCGAGGCCGCCGAGCTGCTCGCCTCCGAAACGGGTCGCGCGCCGCTGGCGATCCCTTGCGACGTCACCGTCGAGGAGCAGGTCGGGGCGCTCGTCGACGCCGCGGTCGACGGCCTCGGCCGGATCGAAGTGATGGTGAACAACGCGGGCCTCGGCGGCGAGCGCAGCATCCTCGAGATGAGCGACGAGGAATGGTCGACGGTCCTCGACGTGACCCTGAACGGCACCTTCCGTTGCACCCGCGCGGCGCTCCGCCACATGGCCCCGCGCGGCTCCGGCGTGGTCATCAACAACGCCTCGGTGCTCGGCTGGCGCGCCCAACCCGGCCAGGCCCACTACGCGGCAGCAAAGGCCGGCGTGATGGCGCTGACCCGCTGCGCGGCGTTGGACGTCGCCGGCAGCGGCGTGCGGGTCAACTGCGTCGCCCCAAGCATCGCGATCCACGAGAACCTCGCCCGCTCCGCCCCCCAGGAGCTGCTCGACCGGCTCGCGGCGGCCGAGGCCTTCGGCCGCTCGGCCGAGCCGTGGGAGGTCGCGACGACGATCGTCTTCCTGGCCAGCGACTACTCGTCCTACATGACGGGCGAGGTCGTCTCGGTCTCCAGCCAGCACCCCTGAACTCTCAGCCACTCCCGAGGAGGAATCGATGAGCGAGCCCGGCAAGATCACCGCGACGGTCGGCGAGGACGGCGTCGCCGAGGTCGTCGTCGACTACCCGCCGGTCAACGCCCTGACCGTCGCCGGCTGGTTCGAGCTGGCGCGGACCGTGCGCGGGCTAGGCGAGGACGAGAGCGTCCGCGTCGTGATCCTCGCCGCCGCGGGGCGCGGCTTCAACGCCGGCGTCGACATCAAGGAGATCCAGCGCGAGGGGCAGACGGCGCTGATCGGGGCCAACCGCGGCTGCTTCGAGGCGTTCGCGGCGGTGTACGAGTGCGCGGTCCCGGTGATCGCCGCGGTCAACGGCTTCTGCCTCGGCGGCGGGATCGGCCTGACCGGCAACGCCGACGTGATCGTCGCCGCCGAGGACGCCACCTTCGGCCTGCCCGAGGTCGACCGCGGCGCGCTCGGTGCCGCCACCCACCTCTCCCGCCTCGTCCCCCAGCACAAGGCGCGGGCGATGATGTACACCTCGGCGACCGCGACGGCGCAGGAGCTGAAGGAGTTCGGCTCGGTGCTCGAGGTGGTCGAGCCGGGGCGCCTGCGCGAGGCGGCCCGCGGCGTCGCCGCCCAGATCGCGGCGAAGGACCCGACCGTGATCCGCGCGGCGAAGGAGTCCCTGAACGGGATCGACCTCTGGGACGTGCGCCGCAGCTACCGCTACGAGCAGGGCTTCACCTTCGAGCTGAACCTCTCCGGCGTCGCCGACAAGGTCCGCGACGAGTTCGGCAAGGAGGGCTGAGACGTGGATCTCACCTACGGCGAGAGCGAGGAGGCCTTTCGCGCCGAGGCGCGCGAGTGGCTCGAGGCGAACGTCCCGGGCGAGCTCGAGTCCGGCGACACCGCGGCGGGGTTCGCCCAGCACCTGGAGTGGGAGAAGCGCCTGTTCGAGGCGCGCTGGGCGGTCGTCTCCTGGCCGCAGGCCTACGGCGGGCGCGACGCGACGCTCTGGGAGTGGCTGATCTTCGAGGAAGAGTACTACCGCGCCGGGGCGCCGATGCGGGTCACCCAGAACGGGATCTTCCTCCTTGCCCCCACCCTCTTCGACTTCGGCACGCCCGAGCAGCAGGACCGGATCCTGCCGCGGATGGCGGCGGCCGAGGACCTCTGGTGCCAGGGCTGGTCGGAGCCCGGCGCCGGGTCCGACCTGGCGGCGACGAAGAGCCGCGCGGTGCGCGACGAGGCGGCGGGCGGCTGGCGGCTGACCGGGCAGAAGACCTGGACCACCCGGGGCGCCTTCTGCACCCACATGTTCGGGCTCTTCCGCACCGACCCGGAGTCCGAGCGCCACCGCGGGCTCAGCTACTTCATGGTCCCGCTCGACCTCGACGGCGTGACGGTGCGCGGTTTCGAGCGGCTGGACGGCGACGAGGGCTTCGCCGAGGTCTTCCTCGAGGACGCCTTCGTCCCCGACGGCGCGGTGATCGGCGAGGTCGACGCGGGCTGGAAGGTGGCGATGGCGACGACCGGGTCCGAGCGCGGCCTCACCCTGCGCTCCCCGGGCCGCTTCCTCTCCGCCGCCGAGCGACTGATCGAGCTGGCCGAAGAGCGCGGCGAGGCGGCCGGGCCGCTGCTGCGCGACCGCGTCGCCCGCGCCTGGATCGACGCCGAGGCCTACCAGCTGTTCACGCTCGAACAGGTGACCACGATCAGCGAGGGCGGCTCGCCGGGCGCGCGGTCGAGCCTCAACAAGATCTTCTGGTCGGAGCTCGACGTGCGCCTCCAGGAGACGGCACTCGACCTGCTCGGGCCGGCGGCCGAGGTCGACGGGCCCTGGAGCCGCGGCTTCCTCTTCGCCCTGGCCGGCCCGATCTACGCGGGCACCAACGAGATCCAGCGCAACATCGTCGCCGAGCGACTGCTCGGCCTGCCGAGGAAGTGAGGACGCCATGCGTTTCGCCCTGAACGACGACCAGACGGCGCTGCGCGACGCCGTCCGTGACCTTCTCTCGCACGAGTGCAAGCCGGCGGTCGTGCGCGACGCCTGGGAAGGCGGCGCGGGCGCGCCGCGGGTCGCGGCCGCCTGGGAAAAGCTCGCCGAGATGGGCGTGCTCGGCGCCGCCTTGCCGGAGGAGGCGGGCGGCCTCGGGCTCGGTGCCTGCGACCTGGTGCCGCTGCTGGAGGAGGCCGGACGGGTGGCGCTGCCGCTGCCGATCGTCGAGACCGCCTTCGTCGCCGCGCCGCTCCTGGCGGCGGCCGGGGACACCGATGCGGTCGAGCGGATCGTGGCGGGGGAGCTGCTCGTGGCCTGCGCCCTCGACGGCGCCGACCAGGTGCCGTGGGCGGGGGACGCGGGCCTGGTCCTCGTCGCCGAGCGGCAGGGCGGGCCGGTGTCACGACTGACCGCCGCCGAACTGGCGCCCGCACCCTCGATCGACGGCGCACGACAGCTCGGCGTGCTCACGGGGGACATCGCCGGGGAGGCCCTCGGCGCCTCCGACGAGGACTGCCTGGCGGCCTGGCAGCGCGGCGCGCTGGGTGCGGCGGCGCAGCTGATCGGCCTGTCCCGGGCGCTGCTCGCGATGGCGGTGGCCTACGCCGAGGAGCGGCGCCAGTTCGGCGTCCCGATCGGGACCTTCCAGGCGGTCAAACACCACCTGGCCGACTCCCTGCTCGGGATCGAGTTCGCTGCCCCGGCGGTGCTGCGCGCCGCCTGGTCACTCGACACCGGTGCCGACACCGCCGACCGCGACGTGGCGATGGCGAAGGCCCT
>JAFDWD010000458.1 GCA_018268695.1 Actinomycetota bacterium | reverse complement strand
TCGGGCAGGTCCTCGTCGAGGCCGTCGTCGATCATCGCGACGAAGCGGTCGAAGCCCGCCTGGAAGATCTCGTGGAACTCCGGTCCCACGGTCGCCGGCTCGATCAGCAGGAAGCGTCCCAGAGGGGGGGCCGCGGCGAACCATTCGAGCAGGGCGCGAAGGGTGGCCCGGCAGCGCTCGACCCAGTCGCCCGGCGCCTCGTAGGCGATCCGCACGTGCCCGACGAGGTCGTCGAGCAGCTCCCGGTGGGCGGCGAGGACGCAGGCACGCCGGTCCTCGAAGAGTTCGTAGAAGGTCTCCCGCCCGACGCCGGCCTCGGCGAGGATGTCGGCGACGCTCGTCGCGTCGTAGCCGCGCGCCGCGGTGACCCGGGCGGCGGCATCGAGCAGGCGCTCGCGCTGGGAGCGCTCGACCGCCTCGCGGGACAGGCCGTGCCGACCGCGGGGGAGGGCGTCGGCCTCGGTCACGTCGCCGCCCCGGCGCCCGCCATCCGCGCCTGGCGAAGCGCCTCGTCGTGACCGGCGAAGGGAGCGATTGCGAGGTAGACGATGTCCGGGAGCAGGGCGGGGAGGCGCTCCGATCGTCCGGCCGCGACCTCGTGGAAGATCAGGAGCTGGGCGCGGCCGAAGGCGAGCCCGGGGCTCAGGTGCTTCGGCGGCGGCACGCCTTCACGCTCCCAGATCCCTTCCAGGGCCGGGATGGTGAAGGCCGTGTAGCGCTCGACCAGACCCGGGTCGACGCCGACCACGTCGCCGCTCAGCACCAGTGCCAGCGCCGGCTCGGCGGCGAGCAGCTCGAGCATCGCGGCGACGCCGTGCCGCGTCGCCTCGGCGGGGGAGTCGCACCCCGCGGCCGCCGCCGCGACCGTCTCCGCGATCCGGTCGATGCAGTGGGTGGCGGCGGCGTCGAAGCAGTCCCGCTTGTCGTTGAAGAGCTTGTAGAAGGTGGTGCGGGAGACCGCCGCCCGGGAGACGACGTCGGCGATCGTCGTCCCGGCGTAGGTCTTCTCGGCGCAGGAGGCGACCATCGCCTCGAGGATCCGCCGACGTTGAGAAGGGGGCTTCAGCCCCGGTACGGGGCCAAGGACCCGATCGCTCGGGGCAAACCCAGTACTTGAGTGTCTCCCCACGGTGATCGCATCATCTCAGTCCCGCTGCCCGCGTGCAGCGGTTGCCCTCGCCCGCTCCGCCTCGGTCAGCCCGGCGCAGGGGTTGGCCGGCGGCGCCGAGTCGTCTCCATAAGGGAGCTCACCGGTCTCGTGGAGCTCGAAGCGCAGCGAGTTGATCACCGCGCCGGCCAGGATCCCGAGGCTGAGGAGGTAGAACCAGAGCAGGGCGATGAGGACGAAGCCGAGGGTCGAGCCGAAGCGGGAGAGGCTGGAGACGTTGCTCAGATAGAGGGGGAAGAGCCAGTTGGCGAGGCCGGCGGCGATCGTCACGAAGAAGGCTCCGGGCCAGATCGCCCGCCAGGGCACCGGCGCTTTCGGCACCGCCCAGTAGATGACCGAGCAGATGCCGAAGGTGATCGCCAGGGCGGCGCCGAGCAGCAGCATCTTGTCGATGCCTTCGATCCCGGAGAGGCCGAAAGGGAGCTTGTCGGTGCTGGAGACGAGCGTGCTCTCCACCGTCGGGACGAAGATCGAGAGGGTGATGAAGATGAGGACGACACCGAGCATCGCGAAGGAGAAGCGCTTCTGCTCGACCCAGCCGCGGCAGG
>JAFDWD010000457.1 GCA_018268695.1 Actinomycetota bacterium | reverse complement strand
GGCTCGTCCAAGAACTCTGCGGCGAAGGCAGCTTCATCTGCTGAGAAGCCGCCGGGCGTCGGCCGGTAGCCTCCGACCCGATGGACACCTCACTCCTCTGGCGCTCGGCGCTCGTGCAGCTGGTCTCGGTCGGCATCCTCTTCGCCATCCTCGCGCTCACCCTCCCCCACAGCTTCTTCGACGACTGGGGCTGGCTCACCGGCCCGATCGCCTGGATGCTCTGCGCCGCGCTCACCGCCCGGGTCCTGAGCCTGCCGCTCGGCGCGACGCTCCTCGGCGCCGTCCTCGCCGGGATCCCCGACGCGATCTGCGTCCTGATCGGCCTCCACGCCCTCGGCGGCGTGATCGCGATCGTCCTCTTCGCCTTCTGGTGCGCACGCCTGCCGCGCCAAAGAGCACTCACGGCCTGAAGCGCCAGCCCGCACCGGGGTTCAGCGCGCGCCAAGCCTCACGGCGACCGGAGCACCGTCGGGGAGCTGGGTTCCTGGTGCCCTGAACTGCTTGACGACATGGCTCCCTACCTTGGTGGCGCCGCGGGCGAGCCGGACCCGCCCGATCCTGCAATCGGCGTCGCGCAAGAGCTTCTTGACGGCAACGAGCCCGAACCCGCGGAGGTACGGAACCGTGCAGGTCGGGGCGAAGGAAACCGGTCCTGCCGGAGGTTCGGTCGCAGGTTGCTGCGGATCGTTCATTTCGACGGTGGAAGTCCTGAAGCCGCCTTCCCAGCCGGAGCCGTCGACGATCGGATAGCGGAACGCAGCGAATCCGGCCGCCGGGTTCCCGTCCCGATAATGGACGCTCTCGGTGATCACATCTTCGCCGGTGTAGGCGAGCGTCACCGGAACGGCGGCGCCTTCCGCGTCGTGCATCGGGGCCGCCCGGAGGATGAACGCCATAACGCCAGAGCGGTACTCGACCCCAACTTCGGTCGCAGTCAGCTGAACAAGTTCCTGTTCTTCACCGAGGCTGACCCGAAACGGGTATTCCTCCGGCGCTTCCGGGCCGGTGATTTGTGGGATTACGAATCCGCCGTCATCCAGGTCACGGACCGGGGCGGAATTGCCGGTTTCCGCCGCGGCCGGAGTGGCCGCGACGAGCGCGCAGAGAATCACCGCGAACATCGCGGGGAGGATCCGGTTCATCCGGACTAATTAAACAGCAGACTTCTTGCGCCGCGGGCGGCGGGAGGTGCGGTACACGTTGAACTCGGGCTCGGGAGCGGCCTTGCGTTTCGCGGCGGGCTTCGTCTTCTTCTCAATCACGAGCTCTTTCGGCGGGGCGGCCTTCTTCGGCGCGGCGGGCTCCTTGCGGCGACCGCGGGAGCGGACGAAGTCTTCGAGGCCGACCCGGACGACGAAGGCGGCGGCGCCGAGGATCAGGAGGAACAGGCCGGTGCCGGGGGAGCCGAGGATGGCGGCGAAGAGGCCGACCACGATCAGGCACCAGAAGAGACGCTCGAGGGCGTCGGCGAAGCCGGTGAGGCGATCCAGATCCGAGAGGTCGAAGCGCATCACCCTCGGTCTTCGGCGGCG
>JAFDWD010000456.1 GCA_018268695.1 Actinomycetota bacterium | reverse complement strand
GGACCGCGACGTCAGGGACTCCCTCCTCCACCAGGATCTGGTCGAACGCGTCTCCCGCGCCGAGGCCGCCGACGACCCAGCGCGGTGCGCTCACCGCCTCCGACGGCGCGTCGCCGAGGCGCAGGCGGAGCATGATCTCGATCAGGATCTGCGGCTGCGCGCTGCCGCCCATCGTCGCGATCACCGTCCGCGGGCGGCCGTCGTGGAACACGGTGCACGGGGTCAGGGTGTGGGCCGGGCGCTTGCCGCCCGCGATCACGTTGGGCGAGGCGGGGTCGAGGCTGAAGTAGGAGCCGCGGTTGTGGAGGAGGATCCCCGTCTCGGGCTCGAGGATCGCCGCGCCGAAGCGATGGAAGAGGCTCTGCAGCAGCGACACCGTGTTGCCGGCTTCGTCGGCGGCGACGATCGCCACCGTGTCCCCGTTGGCCACCGGCGGCGCCGACACCTCCCCCATTCCCGCGAGCAGGTCGACGTCCGCCGGGATCGGCGCCGGCGCGGACCCGGTCGCCACCGGATCGCAGAGGTATTCGTCGCGTAGCGAGAGCGCGGCGCGGAACGCCGGCGCGAGCTCGCCGGCGCGCGGCCCGAGCGGGTCGAACCCCTCGCCCAGCCGATCGACGGCGGCGAGCAGGGGCGGCAGCAGGATGCCCTGCGAGTTGGCGGGGGCGGTCGCCACCTGATCGCCATCAAGCCTCCCGATCAGCGGGGTCGTCGTCTCGGGGACGAATCCGGCCAGGTCGGCCACGGTCAACAGGGAGCCGTGGGAGCGCAGGCCGGCCACGAGCTTCCGCCCGATCGGGCCGCCGTAGAAGGCCTCGGGCCCGTCGGCGGCAAGCGTCTCGAGAGTCTTGGCGAGAGCCGGCTGGCGCAGCACCTCGCCGGCCCGCGGCGGCCGGCCATCGGTGAAGAAGGTCTCCCGGCAGCCGGGGTCGCGCCGCAGCGCCTCCGCTTCGATCGCGAACGATTCGGCGAGACTCGGGGGCACGGGGAATCCGTCGCGGGCCTGCTCGAGCGCGCGCGGGAACGCCTCCTCCCACCGAAG
>JAFDWD010000455.1 GCA_018268695.1 Actinomycetota bacterium | reverse complement strand
GACGCTCGCGCCGACCTCCTGGACGGTGCCGACGGCCTCGTGGCCGAGGATCGTGCCCGGCGTCGTCTCCGGCACGTCGCCTTTGAGGATGTGCAGGTCGGTGCCGCAGATCGTCGTCGTGTCGACGCGGACGATCGCGTCGGTCGGGTCGATCAGCTTCGGGTCATCGACCTCGTCCCAGCTCCGTTGGCCCGGCCCGTGGTAGACAAG
Source organism: Actinomycetota bacterium (assembly GCA_018268695.1). The sequence goes on along the minus strand of JAFDWD010000455.1, from coordinate 1,056 downwards.
CGCCTTCATCTCGGACTCCTTCTCTCGTGATCTCGGGGACTATGCGACCCGCACGTATCCGCGCATGTAGCCGATGTGGGCCATCGCCCAGGGGTCGCACGGCAGCGCGCAGAACCAGAGGTAGTTGCCGGCCCGGTTCGGGGCCTGGAAGGTGAAGGTGGTGGTCTTGGGATGCGAGGCCGAGCCCGCGGCGATGGTGGCGGCGAGGCCGAGGGGCATCGAGGTGAAGGTGTGCTCGCCTTCGTCGTAGTTCTGGACGGTCACGTTCACCGTGTCCCCGGGTTCGACCGTGAAGCTCGCGGGCAGGTACGCGTCGTGCCAGGTGCCTTCGGGTCCGAGCCTGCCGTGCTCTTCGTCGCTCTTGATCGTGAGGTGGATCGAGTCGACCTTGCCGGAGCCTTCGGTCACGGCACCGCCCATCATCGAGCCATGCGATGCGCCGCCCATCATCGAGCCGGGCGGTGAGCCTCCCATCATCGAGCGGTGCGCCAGGCCCCCCGGCGCGCCCGATCCCGCCGTGCCGTTGTGCATGCCGTTCACCATGAAGGCGACGGCGAGCGCGGCCCCCACCACGATGATCAGCGCCAACGACGCGATCACCAGGGGGAAGCCCAAGGGCGACGAGGTCCCTCCGGACGGCGAGGGAGCGGTACGGTTGCCTGCGCTCGGATCTGCCATGGGGACGACGTTAGGTCGGCCGCGACCTCCTGCCATCCGGGTGACACCGCAGCGTCGCTACGGGTTCTTGCCGATGCGCCCCCCGTCGCGGCGACTGACGATGGGCCGATGCCAAACCGACTCGCATTGTTCGCCGACCGCGACGAAGCAGGCCGTCGCCTTGCCGCCGCGCTCGAGCACTTCCGTGACCGTGACCCTGTCGTCGTCGCGCTGCCGCGCGGCGGGGTGCCCGTCGCCTTCGAGGTGGCTCGACTGCTGGGGGCGCCGCTCGACATCCTCGTGGTGCGGAAGATCGGTGCGCCCTTCAACCCGGAGTACGGGATCGGCGCGATCGCCGAGGGTGGCTTCCGCTTCTTCCGCCGTGACGACCACGAGCTG
>JAFDWD010000454.1 GCA_018268695.1 Actinomycetota bacterium | reverse complement strand
TCGCCGTTGTCGATCGGGTCGCCGAGCAGGTTGAAGATCCGGCCCAGGGTGACGTCGCCGACCGGCACCGTGATCGGGTTGCCGGTGTCGACGACCTTGTCGCCGCGCCGCACACCGTCGGTGGCGTCCATCGCGACCGCGCGGACGCGGTCGTCGCCGAGGTGCTGCTGCACCTCGCAGACCAGGTTCGTCGCCTGGTCGCTTTCGCGATCCGAGGCGCCGGCGCCGCTCGTTTCGATCGTGATCGCCGAGTAGATCTCCGGCAGCTCATCGGGGAAGAGCGCGTCGATCACCACGCCGGTGACCTGCTCGACGCGACCGATGTTCTGCCCTGCTCCGTTGCCGTTCTCAGCCATTGTGATCTGGGTCCTTTTCCTGGTCTTTCGAAATTTGTGCGGGAATTCTGGTGGCTCGGGCTAGCTCAGCGCCTCGGCGCCGGAGACGACCTCGAGGATCTGCTGGGTGATTTCCGCCTGGCGGGCGCGGTTCATCTCCAGCGTCAGTTTGTCGTTGATTTTTTCCGCGTTCTCGGCGGCGTTGCGCATCGCGGTCATCCGCGCGCCGAGCTCCGAAGCGGCCGACTCGAGCAGCGCCCGGTAGACCGAGATCGTCACGTACTCGGGGATCAGCCTGGTGAGGAGCTCCTCGGGGTCGGGCTCGTAGAACCACTCCGAGCGGGCCTGCAGACCGCCGCCCTCTCCCGACACCTCCGGCTCCGGCTCCTCCTCGGAGTCCGCCCCCTCGCCGACGACCTCGGCCTGCTGCAGCGGCAGCAGGGTCTGGCGCCAGACGTGCTGGGTGAGCGGGGAGACGAATTTGTTGTAGATCAGCTCGACCCGGTCGACCTCCTCGTCGACGTAGCGGGCGACGAGCGACTCGCCGATCGCGCGGGCATCGGAGAACGCGGGGCGGTCGGTGAAGCCGACGTATTCGCCGGCGATCTCCTGCTTGCGGAAGGTCAGCGCCGAGACGCCCTTCTTGCCGACCACCGAGAACGAGGGCTCGGCGCCTTCGTCGCGGACGCGGGCGGCGGAGCGCATGCCCTCGCGGATGATGTTCGAGTTGAAGGCGCCGGCCAATCCTCTGTCGGCGGTGACGAGGACGATGCCGACTCGTCGGACGTTCTCACGCTCGGCCAGCACCGGGACGCGCGGCAGACCGCCGGCGTGCTCGGAGGCGATCCGGGTCAGCTTCCGCATCCCCTCCGAGTAGGGACGGAGATCGGCGATCCGCTGTTCGGAGCGGCGCAGGCGCGCCGCCGCGACCATCTCCATCGCGCGCGTGATCTTGTTGATGTTCTTGATCGACGCGATGCGACTTTTGACTTCCTTCTGACTGGCCATGACAGTGCTCCGGGGTCGCTAGG
>JAFDWD010000453.1 GCA_018268695.1 Actinomycetota bacterium | reverse complement strand
CTCTCCTTCGCTCTCATCTGCACGCTTGTCTCTCTATGCGAGACAAGCGTGATCAGACGAGCAGGGCGCCCTCCATGACGCCCGCGGATCGCAGGTCGCGGGACCAGCGCTCGACCGGGTGCTCCTGGACGAAGCCGTGGCCGCCGAGCAGCTGCCCCCCGTCGGAGCCGATCTTCATCCCCTTCTGGGAGGCGAGCCGCCGGGCGATGGCCGCCTCGCGGGCGAAGTCGACGCCTTGGTCCGCGCGCGCGGCCGCCCGGTAGGTGGCGAGGCGCATGCCGTTCGACTCGATGCCGATGTCGGAGACGGCGAAGGCGACGCCCTGCCGGTTCGACACCGGTTCGCCGAACGCCAGGCGGTCGTTCACGTAGGGGATGACGTAGTCGAGGACGGCCTGGGAGGTGCCGACCGAAAGCGACGCCCAGGCGATCCGCGCCCGGTTGACGCACTCGACGTAGTCGGAGCGCTTGGCCTCACCGAGGATCGCCGTCGCCGGGACGCGCGCGCCCTCGAGGATCAGCCTGCCGGTCGCGGCGGGGCGGAGGCCCATCGCCGGCTCGTCCTCGATCGAGAGCCCTTTGGTCTTCGACTCGACGACGAAGAGCGCCGGGCCGATCCCCTCGGCGTAGGCGGCGACGACGAAGAGCTCGCATTCGCTCGCCCGGGCGAGTAGTGACTTGGCGCCGTCCAGCACCCAGTCCTCGCCCTCACGCCGCGCCTTGGTCTCCAGTCGCATCGGGTTGAAGAGCGGGCGCGGCTCGAGGATCGCCAGCGCCGCGGCGGGGACGTCCTCGCCGGTGAACGACGGCAGGTAGGTCGCCTCCTGCTCGGCCGAGCCCCAGAGCCCGATCGCGGTGGCGACCGCGCCGGGGGCGAGCGCCGCGTAGGCGATCCCCATGTCCCCGTGGGCGAGCGCCTCGCCGATCAGCGTCGCCGCCGTCGCCGCGCCTTCTTCCATCACTCCGCCGAGCTCGGCCGGGACGCCGAGCATCGCGACGCCCAGCTCGGTCGCCTGCGCGAGGACCTCCGGCGGCGTGGCGCGCTCGTCGTCGGCCGCTTTGGCGGCCGGGCGGATCTGGTCGGCTGCGAAGGCGCGACCAGCCTCCTGGAACATCGCCTGCTCGTCGTCGGGCGTGACGTCGAAGAGCCCCTTCGACTTGGAGCGCGGCTGGCGCGCCGGCTTGCCCAGCTTCTGCGCCGCGGCGAAGGTGCGCCCGGCGGCGGTCGCCGTGCGGAAGCCCTGTTTGGTGCCCTGGAAGAGGGCGCGCTCCACACCTTTGCGGATGCGGATGCGGTCGAGCAGGTCGGAGCCCGCGAGCCAGTTCAGCCCGCGCAGGCCGATGCCCATCGCGCGCTCGGCGACGCCCCTGTCGGTGTCGGTGGTCGTGGTGCTCACTTTGCCTTTCCTTTGGGACTGGTTTTGGCGGCGACCGGGGTGACCCGGCCGTCCAGATGTCGGTTGGAGCGCTTGGCGCCTCGGCCGCGCACGGTGAAGTCGATCTCCTCTTTGTCGCCCTCGCTGGTCGCGAACTCGACCTTCGCCGGCAGCAAGATCGGGCGGCGGAAGCGGACGTCGACGGCGAAGGCGTCGGGGAGGCGCGGCTCGAGCGCCGCGAGCGCCCGTGCCTTCGTCCACATCCCGTGGGCGATCGCCGCCGGGAAGCCGAGCGGCTTTGCGGTCAGCGAGTGCATGTGGATCGGGTTGCGATCGCCGGAGACGGCGCCGTAACGGCGCCCGAGGGCGCCGTCGAGGACCCAGGTGGCGCTCGCCGGAGTGTCCTCGTCGACGATCGGGAACGCCTCCCCGGAAGCGGCGCCCGGGTCGCCCTTGCCGCGCCGCAGGAAGGTCGAGGTCGACTCCCAGGCGATCTGGCGGCCGACCCGCACCTCGGTGACGACGTCGAACGCCTTCCCTTTGGGATGAGCCTTCAGCTTCGTCGCCTGCACCCGCAGGTCGAGCGCCTCGCCCGTCCCGAGCCGCCGGTGCTGGGTGATCTGGTTGGCGACGTGGACGAGGCCGACGGCGCCGAACGGGAAGGACCCGTCCGACATCAGCGCCATGTGCAGCGGGAAGGCGAGCACGTGCGGGTAGGTCGGCGGCAGGTGGTCACGCAGGGCGAAGCCGCAGACCTTGGCGTAGGCGGCGACCGCGTCCGGATCGGCGACGACCTGCCCGAGCTCCAGCCGCACGTCGGGGATCTCGCCGCCGCCGCCCGGGACGAACGGCAGGAGCGAGGCGCCCGGCACCATCGTCGCCGCCGCCTTGCCGTAGAGCGGCAGGATCGACGGCGCGCTGTCGAGCTTGCGGGTCGCGGTCGCCATCGTCCCTACGCCCCCAGCAGGCTCTGGCCGCAGACGCGGACCACGTTGCCGTTGACGCCGGTGGTGGCGGGGGAGGCGAACCAGGCGATCGTCTCGGCGACGTCGACCGGCAGCCCGCCCTGGGAGAGCGAGGAGAGCCGGCGGCCGGCTTCGCGCGGGCCGATCGGCATCGCCGCCGTCATCTGGGTCTCGATGAAGCCCGGCGCGACCGCGTTGATCGTCGCTTTCTTCTTGGCCAGCGCGGGGGCCATCGATTCGACCATCCCGATCACCCCGGCCTTCGAGGCGGCGTAGTTGGTCTGGCCCGAGTTGCCCGCGATCCCCGACATCGAGGAGACGCAGACGATGCGGCCGTTCGGGTTCAGGCGTTTGGAGTCGAGCAGCGCGTCGTTGATCCGCTCCTCGGAGGAGAGGTTGATCTCCATCAGCTGCGCCCAGCGGTCTTCGGGCATCTTCGCGATCGTGCGGTCGCGGGTGACGCCCGCGTTGTGGACGACGACGTCGACGCCGCCGCTCGCGAAGTGCGAGGCGATCGCGTCGGGGGCGTCGTCGGCGGTGATGTCGAGCGGCAGCGCCTCGCCGCCGAGCGCCTCGACCACGGCGCGCAGGTCCGCCTCCGCCTGGGGCACGTCGAGGCCGACGACCTTGGCGCCGTCACGGCCCAGCGTCGCCGCGATCGCGGCGCCGATCCCGCGCGAGGCACCGGTCACCAGCACCGTCTTGCCCGCCAGCGGCAGGTCCCAGTCGATCTCCGGCGTGGCGGCCACGCCCTTGGTGACGCGGATCACCTGGCCGTCGACGTAGGCCGATTTCGGCGAGAGCAGGAAGCGCAGGGTGGACTCCAGCTGGTCCTCGGCGCCGGGCTCGACGTAGACGAGCTGCGCGGTCGCGCCCCTGCCGCCGATCTCCTTGGCGAGCGAGCGGACGAAGCCCTCCAGCGCGCGCTGCGCGGTGTGGGCGCGGGCCGAGCCGGCCAGCGCCGGCGTGGTCCCCAAAACGATGACCCGGGAATTCCGCCGCAGCCGCGGCACGGCGGGGTAGAAGAAGCGCTGCAGCTCGACCAGGTCGGTCGAGTCGGCGATGCCGGAGGCGTCGAAGACGAGCGCCTTGGCCTTGCCCTCGGCGCCGGCGCGTTCGGCGCCGATCTCGTCGAGGACCTTCTTCAGCGCGCGCTCTATTGCTCCGGGTCCGCCGGGCGCCGCACCGCTCAGCACCGGCCCAGCGATTACGGGCCGGCCCGGCTGATAACGGTCGAGGTCGACCGGCTGGGGGAGGCCGACCTGCCTGGCGACGGTCGAGAAGACCGGCGCGTTGACGATCTGTGAGTAGCGATCAGACATGGGTTACTTGGCTCCTTCCGGGCCCTCGAGGATCGCGACGACGCCCTGGCCGCCGGCGGCGCAGATCGAGATCACGCCGCGTCCTTTGCCGTCTTCGTGCAGCTGCTTGGCGAGGCCGGCGACGATGCGCCCGCCGGTCGCCGCGAACGGGTGGGCGGCGGCGAGCGAGCCGCCGTTGACGTTCAACTTCGTTCTGTCGATGGCGCCGAGCGCCGCGACCAGGCCGAGCTTCTCCTTGCAGAAGGCCTCGTCTTCCCAGGCCTTCAGCGTGCAGAGGACCTGGGCGGCGAAGGCCTCGTGGATCTCGTAGTAGTCGAAGTCCTGCAGGGT
>JAFDWD010000452.1 GCA_018268695.1 Actinomycetota bacterium | reverse complement strand
GGGGTGGCTGGAGCGCTACAACTTCAGGCGACGACATGGCGCCCTCGGTCACCGACCGCCGATCGAGCGGTTACGGGAACTGACCGGGAACAACGTGGCCGGCATCTACAGCTAGGACTGCCGCAACCCTCCGGGTCACTTCCTTCGCTTCCCACCCCCCTTCTTCCGCCGCCGCTCCTCCAGGGTGCTGCGCACGATGCCGGCGATGACGATCGCCACCGGGATCACGTAGAAGACCCAGGACCAGTGGCCGAGGTGGGCGAGGGGGATCATCGGTTCGCCACCGAGAGGAGGTAGAGGCCGAAGCAGGTCAGGGCCACCATCACGGCGAGCATCCAGTACTGGGAGCGGCTCGCCTCGCGGGGGTCGCGCCAGATGACGAGGGCGCGGTCGTGGGCGAGGGTCAGGCCGAGGACGTGGCCCGCGATCAGGGCGGCGACCTGGACGTACCAGATGGTCCGCGCGCTGAGCGCGGCGTAGTCGATCCCACCGCCGGCGGTGCCGAAGAGGTCGGTGGTGCCGGTCCCGAGCGGGTCCGAGAGGAGGTAGGTGAACTGCGCCTGCTCCTGGAAGAAGAAGAGGGTGAAGTAGTGGGCAAGGAGGTAGGCGAAGGCGATCGGGATCAGGGTGTGGGCGAAGCTCGAGCGCAGCGCGGCGAAGGAGCGCCCGCCACCGATCGTCCGCATGCCCCAGACGCCGATCAGGTAGACGGCGGCGATCCCGGCGACGGTCAGCGCGAGGAAGATCGTGTCGGTGAGCCGGAGCGCGCTGACCGCGCCGAGGCCCGCGTCGAGCAGCGATTCGTCGAGTGCTTCGATGCCGTCCTTGAAGGCGCCCTCCTGGGCGCCGTCGAAGCTGGTCGTCCCGATCGAGGCGACGACGACCGCGAGCGAGCCGGGCACGCTCGCCCAGTGGGTTGCCGCGGCCAGCGGGCGGCGCCGGCCGAGCGTCCCTTCGCGCGCCTCGAAGACGCCGAGCCGGGAGAACATCCCGAAGTAGACCGAGAAGACCTCGCCGCGGTCGCACCAGGGCTCGGTGCCGAAGAGCGCCATCATCGCCAGCGTGTAGGCGCTGTAGACGAGCGCCGCCACCGCGACGGTGTGGGGGGTGAGGCCGGCGCCGGTGACGCCACCGACCCCGTAGACCACCTCGAGCCAGACGAAAGCGACCAGGCCGACCGCCGCCGGCCAGCGGCCGAGGCGCTCCGGGTAGGCGAGCGGGCGCGATCGTCCCACGCCCAGCCGCGCCGCGCCCGCCCCGGCCACCCGTCCCACGGCACGCCAGGGATTGAAGGGCCGGAAGACGTCCCCGAAGACGACGCTCAGCGCCGGGAACCCGAGCCAGACGGTGACGAAGAAGAAGGTCAGCGCGAGGTTGCGTTCGGGGGCGTCGGTCCCGCGCAGGCCCGCGTAGACGGCGACGCCGAGGAGGCCGACGCCGAGGGCACCGCAGACGATCTGCGCCGGCAGGGAGACGACGGCGCGCGCGACCCGCGAGGGGATCGCGCGCCAGTGCTCGTCCTCGAGGCGCGGCCGCCGCCAGGCGAGCGCCAGGGCGAAGAAGGAGACGATCAGCGCCCCCGACGCCGCCCAGGCGAAGAGCCAGGCCGGGATCGGCAGGTCTGATCGGGCGACCAGCGCGTGGGCTTCCGGCAGGGACGGCAGCCCGATCATGGGTTGACCGTAAGCTCGGCGATCTGCGTCGCCCGTTCCTCCAGCTCGATCTCGAAGATCCCTTCGAGGTCGGCGTCGAAGTCGAAGGTCACGGTGCCGCCCGCCTCCACCTCCTTGCCGATGTCGTAGCCGTGCAGGTGGATCTCTTCGGCGCTGTCGGAGGTGACGCGGAACTTGGCGCGCTCGCCCTTGTCGTAGGTCAGCTCGGCGACGCCGCCCACCGGCTCCCCTTCGCGCACGACGATCGTCGGCACGGCGGGCGCCTTCGGCTTCTGGGACTTCTGCGGTTGCTGCTGCTTCTCCGGTTGCGCGGGCGCGGGGGCAGCGGCCTCGTTCGCGGTCGTCGTGGCCATCGACGTGACGGAACCGTCATCGCCGCCGCCACTGGGCTGCCATTTCACGACCACCCCGACGCCGAGCGCGACCAACGCCCCGACGCCGAGCACCAGCAAGAGTGCCCGTTGATCGAGCTTTCTCATCTCGTTGCTCCTTCGTTCCGGCACGGGCCGCGGCCCGTGCGCAGGCGTGCGCCGTCGCCCGGGAGGGGGCGGCGCACCTCAGCTGTTCAGCTCAGGAGGCGAGGGGAGGGGGACGCTGCGCGAGGCCCGAGGCGATCGGGGAGAGGCGGCGGCCGAGGCGCGGCGGCGCCTCCGGCAGGGAAACCCGAAGCGGTGGCCGCTCGACTTCCGGCTCGGCCGTGGCGACGAGTGACTCGATCGCCTCGATGCTGCGATCGAGCAGCGCGGCGAGCACTCCGAAGAGGGCGGCCAGCGGCAGCGCGGTCCAGCCGCCACCGGCGAAGACGGCGGCCGGCCCGGCGGCGTGGCCGGCGAAGAGCGCACCCTCGGCGAGCTCCTGGCAGCAGAAGACGGCGGCGATGCCGAAGGCATAAGAAGTGGCCTTGAGGCGCCGTTCGGACCGCGGCGACGGATTCCCGCCGAGCAGTCCACGGACCAATCGCGCGGTCAGGATCGCGAGGCCGAAGCCGAGCAGCAGCGGCACCAGGTGGATCAGGTAGCCGTGGCCCTGCCCGGCGAGCTCGCTGCCCGCTTCGTCGCCGTAGGCGATCAGGTACCGAAGCTGGTGGACCGCGAAGGCGCCGAGCGCGATCAGGGAGGCCGACTGCGCCCGCGGGCCGATGAGGGCGCGCATTCTCACTCCGGCCAGTCTAGGGTCCGCGTCCCCCGGGCGCCCCTCAAGGTGGGGGACCGGAAGAGGATTCTTATCCTACGGGCGAAACCTCACCGGCATGGTCCGTAAGGCGTTTGTCGCGATCCTGCTTTCCTGCCTCCTCGCCTGCGTGGCGGCGTCCGGTTCGATCGCCGGACAGTCGGCGATCAAGGTCAAGCCGACCAACCCCTTCTACCCGGTGCTCGAGGCGGTCGGCGAGGGTGGTGTCGAACCGGGCTCGGTAGTCGGTGGCTGCACGCTCCTGCCGGCGACCGAATGCCCGGGCGCGAACCTCGACGGCCAGACGCTGAGCGGCGCCGTCCTTCCGGCCTCGAACCTGCGCGGACTCGGCGCCCGTGGGGCCTCGCTGGCCGGCGCCACCGTCTCCCTCTCCGACCTGCGGGGCGCCGATCTGAGCGGCGCGTCAGCGCCCGCCCTGATCGCAAGCTACGCCGACCTCCGCAAGGCCGACCTCGCCGGAGCCGACCTCACGCTCGGCGGCCTGGCCGAGATGAGCGCCGCGGGGGCCGACCTGCGCAAGGCCGACCTGCACGCGGCGGACCTGAGCGCCGCCGATCTGCACGGCGCCGACTTCCGCGGCGCCGACCTCGGCGCGATCCTCGGGACCGGCATCGACCTGCGGGGTGCCGACCTGCGGGGCGCGGACCTCACCTACGCCGACCTCGACGGCGGCGACCTCCGGGGCGCCCGGCTCGCTGGGGCGACCTTCTGCAACACGATCATGCCCGACGGCACCGTACGCGGCCACCGGCGCAGCTGCCCGTTCCGGCCGACCGCCTCGCACGGGCCGACGATCACGATCCCGGCCGAGGCGGCGATCTTCACCGTCCTCCGGGAAACCTCCCACAGCACCCTGCCGAACCCCGCGGGGATCGAACTCCGCGGCTGTCTGATCGCCTCGGAATCCGCCTGCCCGGGCGCCGGCCTCGCCGGGATCAAGGTCCACGCCGCCTTCCTCACCTACGCCCGCTTCGCCCACGCCGACTTCGAGCGCGCCAACCTCGCGCTGGGCAATCTCGCCTTCGCCGACCTCCGGGCGAGCCGCTGGGTCAAGGCGATCCTCGCCGGCGCGAGCCTGGTCCACACCGACCTCACGGCGGCCGACCTCACCGGCGCCAACCTCACCTTCGCCGACCTGGTCGCGTCGCGACTGACCCGCGCGAGCCTCTCCGGGGCCGACGTCCGCGACGCCAACCTCACCCGGGCCGACCTCACCCACGCCGATCTCCGCGGCGCCCGCCTCGGCGGCGCCGCGATGGTCGAGGCCGATCTCCGCGGGGCGAAGCTGCGCGGCGCCGATCTGAGCGAAGCGATCCTGGTCGGGGCGAAGGTCGCCCCCGGGTTCGCCGCGGGCGCCAAGCTCTGCAACACGATCATGCCCGACGGGTCGGTGGCCGACCCGCGGAAGTCGTGCGGTCCGCCGCACAGCTGATCACACCTTCTTCACGAGACGGTCACCGCGCCGTCACAAGAGGCCCTCAGGCGAAATTTAGGTTGCGAGTCGTTCTCGTCTCGTCCCTGATTCCTCGTCCAGACCTCCACCCATAGGGAGAACCATGCGTAAGTTGATCGGCGCCTGCATGGCGCTTGCGTGTCTCGTCTTGGCCGGAGTCGCGGTCGCCCAGATCGTCTCCGGAGTGCCGTCGGCCCAGCCGGCGGAAGGCTCACAGGTGAACCTGCTCGCAACCGGGTTCAGCACCAAAACCGTCGCCCAGGGCTCGGATGTGCTCGAGAACCCGACCGCGACCCAGGTGAAGTACGGCTTCCTCAACGACGGGACCCGCACCGAGCCCGACCAGAACACCTACCTCGTCACCGCCGCCAACCCGGGCGGCCCGACGGCGGGCTACGAATACGGCCGCCACTTCCTCATCCAGGGCCACGAGAACGGCTCCAACAAGGCGTACGCGACGCGGATCAACCTCGACGTCACCGATCCCGCGCACCGCATCACCTACCTCGGCAACGAAGCGAGCGGCGTCGGCCTGACCAGCATCGACGGCTCGGCCTACGACCCGTTCAACGGCATGCTGCTCTACACCAGCGAGGCCGGGTCCGGCGGCGGCGTCATCCAGGGGCCGCTCAAATGGGCGACCACGACGGTGCCGACGATGGAACGCCTCGACGGCTCGATGGGTAAAGCGGGCTACGAGGGTGTCGTCCCCGACTCGCTCGGCAACGTCTACCTGGTCGAGGACACCGGCGGCAGCGGCGTCACCGACGGCGCGACCGTGACCAAGGTGAAGCAGCCGAACTCGTTCATCTACCGCTTCGTCCCGACCCACCGCGGCGACCTCACCGCGGGCAAGCTGCAGGCGCTGCAGATCTCGATCGACGGTGAACCGATCACCTT
>JAFDWD010000451.1 GCA_018268695.1 Actinomycetota bacterium | reverse complement strand
TCGGAGGCGATGTGGACGTCCTCGAGGTGGCCGAGCAGCGGCTGCCCGTGGAACCAGGGCATGTTCGGCGACGGTTCGACCACGTTGTCGCCGACCAGAGCCGAGATCGGCACGAAGCCGAGGTCGGTGATGTCGAGCTTGGCGGCGAACTGGACGAACTCCTCGCGGATCTCGTCGTAGACCTCGCGCGAGTAATCGACCAGGTCCATTTTGTTGACGCAGAGGACCAGGTGGGGAACGCCGAGCAGGGAGGAGAGCAGCGCGTGGCGGCGGGTCTGTTCGAGCACGCCTTTGCGCGCGTCGATCAGGAGCAGCGCCAGGTTCGCGGTCGAGGCGCCGGTGACCATGTTGCGCGTGTACTGGATGTGGCCTGGCGTGTCGGCGATCACGAACTTTCGCTTCGGCGTGGCGAAGTACCGGTAGGCGACGTCGATCGTGATCCCCTGCTCGCGCTCGGCCCGCAGGCCGTCGGTGAGCAGCGCCAGGTCGGTCTGTTCGTCGCCGCGTTTCTCCGAGGTCCGCTCGATCGACTCGAGCTGGTCTTCGAAGATCGATTTGGTGTCGTGCAGCAGCCGCCCGATCAGGGTCGACTTGCCGTCGTCCACCGAACCGGCGGTCGCGATCCGGAGGATCTCGGTGGCGGGCACTAGAAGTAGCCCTCCCGCTTGCGATCCTCCATCGCCGCTTCGGAGAAGCGGTCGTCGCCGCGGGTCGCGCCGCGCTCGGTGATCCGCGAGACCGCCGTCTCCTCGATCACCAGCTCGTAGCTGGTCGCCTTGGAGGACACCGCGCCGGTCAGCGTCGCGTCGCCGACGGTCCGGTAGCGGACCATCTCGGTGTGGGACTCGGCACCCTCGGGCAGCGGGAAGTACTCGTTGACGGCCATCAGGAGGCCTTCGTTGTCGACGACCTCGCGCTCGTGGGCGAAGTAGATCGGCGGCAGCTCGATCTCCTCGCGCGCCAGGTAGCGCCAGACGTCGAGCTCGGTCCAGTCGGAGATCGGGAAGACGCGGATGTGCTCGCCCTTCTTGTGCCGCCCGTTGTAGAGATGCCACAGCTCGGGCCGCTGGTTCTTCGGGTCCCACTGGCCGAATTTGTCGCGGAAGGAGAGGATCCGCTCCTTGGCGCGGGCCTTGTCCTCGTCGCGCCGACCGCCGCCGAAGACGGCGTCGAAGCCGCCGTCCTTGATCGCGTCGAGCAGCGCCCGGGTCTGGTGGCGGTTGCGCGATTCCAGTTCGTGGCCGACTTTGATGATGCCCTGGTCGATCAGGTCCTGGACCGAGGCGACCTCCAGCCGCAGGCCGTATTCATCGACGACCTTGTCGCGGAATTCGATCACCTCGCGGAAGTTGTGACCGGTGTCCACGTGCATGATCGGGAACGGCACCGGCGCCGGCGC
>JAFDWD010000450.1 GCA_018268695.1 Actinomycetota bacterium | reverse complement strand
TTCCTCACCGAGGACCTCGTCGATGAGCTGCAGCTGGTCGTCGCGCCCTTCTTCGTCGGCGACTCCCGCGCCACCCGGTTCGTCAGCGACGGGCACTTCCCGTGGAACCCCGACCGCCGGGCGCGGCTCGCCGAGGTCCGCCAGATCGGCGACGTCGTGCTGCTCCGCTACGCCCTCTCGTCCCGCTTCGGGGAAGCCTGCTTGGACATCCCGCCGCCGGCGGCCTGAGGCCCGTTCCTTCTCAAGGGAGGACGAGCAGGTCGGCGTGACCCACGGTGACCGCGAGCCCTCCGGCGCCCGCCTGTCGGAGGCGCCGGCGGGCGTAGGGCTCGCACTCGCCGGCCAGGTCGGGCTCCTGCTCACAGGCGGCCTCCACCCATCCCCTGAACCACTCCGCGGCCAGGTCGGAATGCTCCGGCCCGAGGCGCCACCGACTGGGCCTGACGTCGACCTCGGCGCCAAGCCGTCGGAACGCCTCGGCGGCGAAGTCGACCGCGTCCGGCCCGAGCAGCCGGCCGCGCGCCGTGGTGCGCCGCTGGTGGGCGTCGAACGCGGCGGCCACCCTGGCGTCCAGCGGGTCGGCGGGCGCCATCTCGACGCGCCCGACCACCGAGAGGGTGAGCAGGACCGGGCAGCCGGCACCCGCGCAGAGGCGGGCCAACCGGTCCAGCTCCTCGCCGGTGAGCAGGTCCAGCAGCGCCGAGGCCGTGATCAGGGTCGCCCCCGCGAGGTCCTCGGGGCTCAGGCGGGCGAGGTCGGTCCGCCTCGTCTCGACGCCGACCGGGGCGCCGTCGGCCGCCGGCCCGGGCAGGTCGAGAGCCGCCCGCGCCAGCAGATCCTCGTCGCGGTCGTGGAGGATCCAGCGCTGCGGTCCGCTCAGCAACGGAGCCAGCCAGCGACCCATCGCGCCGGTGCCGCAACCGAGGTCGTGGACGGTCCGCGGGCCGGCCGCGGGAAGCGCTCGCTCGAGGACTCCGACCAGGTCGCGCGAGCGGGCCTCGGCGTCGGCAGGTTCCCGCAGCGCGAGCCATCCGGGGCTGACGCGGATCACCTCGGTGCCGCTCACGCCGCCGCCTCCGTCAGGGCTCCCGCCACCGCCGCCGCCGTGCCCGACCAGGTGGGGAGCGAGCCGCGTCGTTCGGCGGCGGTGCGACGCAGGCGCGCCCGTAGCTCGGCGTCGCCCAGCCAGGCGCTCAGCGCGTCGGCAAGCGCTCCCGGGTCCTCCGGTGCGACCAGCATCCCGGGCAGGACCCCGGCGGCGCCTTCGCCGAGAGCCTCGGCCACTCCCCCGACCTCCGCCGCGACGACCGGCAGGCCACGCGCGAGCGCCTCGGTGACGACCATCCCATAGGTCTCGGCGCGCGAGGCCACCACCAGCAGGTCGGCGGCGGCGTAGCCGCTCACGAGATCGTCCCCGGTCCACGGCCCCGGAAGCGATACGCGCTGGTCGAGTCCCGCGTCCAGCGAGCGCCGACGGAGAGCTTGGGCGAATGTCGGGTCCCGGTCCAGGCTGCCGACACAGGTGCAGTGCCAGGACAGCGCCGAGATCGACGCGAGTGCCTCGAGCAGGATGTCGTGGCCCTTCTCGAAGCTCACCGTGCCGACGCAGAGCAGCGCCTCGCCGGTCGCGCTCCCCGGCGCCACCGCGGCGCCCTCGACGCCCGGCTCGGCGACCCGGACCCGGTCCGCGGCCGGGCCGTAGAGCTCGGCGAGGCGGTC
>JAFDWD010000044.1 GCA_018268695.1 Actinomycetota bacterium | reverse complement strand
GGAGTCGGGCAGCTTCGAGGTGTCGCCGTCTTCGAGGGCTTCGATCTCGCCCTTTCGTTCCTTGGAGCCCGGGGGCATCCGCAGGAAGTGCGGCCCGTACTTCTTCAGGTTGTTGATGCAGGTCTTACCCCCGGTGGTGACCGTCTGGCCCGATTCCAGACCTCGCGCCGCCGACGGTGCGAGCGGCTGGACCGAGACGGATTCCGGTTCGTCGCCTTCGGACCCCGATTTCACGCAGTGCTCGAGCCCGCCGAACTCGAGGACGGCCCACGGCTGGGCGACGAGGAGACCGAAGAGCTGGTCGGCGCCCGCTTCCTTGGCCTCGGCCTGACTGGTCGGCTCGCCGTCCTTGGCGATCGAGAGGAACGCGCCCGACATCTCGTTCGTCAGGTGCGAGGCGGCGCCGATCGTCTGGCCCGGCTGGAGCACGAAGAAGAAGGCGGCGCAGACATATATGAGGGAGAGCGCGAGCTGGGAGGCGGTCTCCGCGTAGCGCCGTTGCACCAGCGCCTTCCACATCGCCCACAGCGCGGCGAAGGAGACGGCCAACACCATCCACGGCCCGCCGAAGGCGGTGTCATAGATGGTCTGGATCGCCCGCGAGACCGGCCCGAGCGCCCCCGCGCCGCCCGTGGCGCCCGACCCGTTGACGAGATCGAGGCTGAAGGCGAAGCCGAAAAGTTCGATCAGGAGGTTGGCGAACCAGGAGGTCCCGAGCCAGATGACGTTCGCGAAGAAGAACGCGATCATCGGCAGGAAGCCCGAGACGTCGACCCCGGAGAGGACCCCCGCCGAGATCATCGAGAAGTTCTCGTCGAGTTCGTAGGCGCCGAGGGTCCAGTCGCCCTTCAGCCCGGCCAGCGACCGGCCGGGGCCGACGTTCGCCCATACGTCGGCGTGGGCCAGCGGTGCCAGGAGCCAGAACAGCCCGACCGCCAGCGTGGCGGTGAGGATGATCGTCCCGCGGCGACGAGCGAGGATCGCGGCGAGGCCCCTCATGCCTCGACCTCTCGCGGGCGACCCTCGCCGGGATCGTCGACGTGGTCCCGTCGCCGCGGACCACCGCGGCCGGGTCGGCCGCCTTTCTGGTGGTCACCTCGGGCCCTTCCAGCCTGCCCGCCGGAGACATGGGTCCGCGGAGATCTCCGTCCTGGGGTGGTGTCGAGCTCGGCGAGGAGCCCCGGGTCGGGATCGACCTGCACCTCGCCCCAGCGCCCGTCGAGGTCGCGCTGGAGACCTCGCCCGCGTCGGTATTCGGTGAGACGCGAGGCGAGCCCGCCCTCCTCGGGATCGAGACCGAACTCCTCCAGGCCGCGGGCGGCGGCGCGCGGGGAGTCCTGGCCGAAGAGGAAGGTGGTCCCGACCAGCTGCGCCAGCTCGCCGAGGTCCTCGACCTGTTGGGTCGCCAGCAGGACGGTGGCGTTGAAGGCGCGCCCGAGCCGGATCAGTTTGTTCAGCAGCGCCCGCCCCTGGGAGGAGGCGAAGAAGACCCAGCCCTCGTCGAGCAGGACGATCTTGTGCCGGTAGCGGTCGCCGGAGATCAGCTTCAGGGTCGAGGCGGCGACCAGCGCCAACGTCGCGACCGACACCCGCTCACTGCGGGTATAGGCGGCGCGGTCGGTGCCGGGGTCCGGCAGGTTCAGCCCCGGCATCCGGATCGTGATCAGGTTCGGGCCCGCCCCTTCGTCGAGAAGTTGCGCGTCGTCGTCGTCGGGACGGGAGAATCCGAGGCGGGCGAGACCGAAGTCGGCGACGACGTCGAGCGCCTCCGCGGCGTCCTTGGCGCCAGGCGCCTCGGAGTCGTGCATCCGCGCCACGACGTCGTGCAGGCTCCGCTCGTCCTGGCGGACCGCGTCGCGGACCGCCCGGTCGATCGCCACCTCCCAGGAGGAGTGGGGATCGCGGAGCAGCTCGAGCAGGTAGGAAGAGGCGAGTTCCTCGCGCAGCTCCGGCAGGCCGATCCGCAGCGGATCGAGTTTGCCGCGGTGGACGGGGTCGGCTGAGAGCTCGAGGATCTCGACCTCGTCGTCCTCCAGCCCCGACAGCTCCGCGAGCCGGTGGTCGGGCTTCGGATCGAAGTCGATCACGAGGCTCCCGCGCAGGAGCCCCGCGTGGGCGATCACCTGGGCGGCGATCGTCTTGCCCGAGCCGGGGGTGCCGGAGAAGAGCACCGCCGAGGGACGCGAGTCGCGCGGCGCCTCGGTCGGGTCGAAACGGACCGGGCGCCCGGCGACCGGGTCGTAGCCGAGATAGACGCCGCCCGGCGAGCCGACCGCGGCGGTCGCGATCGGCACGCTCGCCGCCACCTGCTCGGTGGTCATCTGGCGCCGGTAGTCGACGATGGCACCCCCGTCGGGACGGGGAAGGTGGTCGAGGAAGAGCGCGTGCTGGAGACCCCGCGGTCGGTGCAGGGCGACCTCGCCGTAGCGCTCGCGGAGCGTCGTTATCCGCGCCTCCAGCGTGTCGGGATCCGGTGCGCCGACGGCGAGGGATATCGAGGCCCGAAGCATCGGCGGCCGCGCCACCGAGGAAAGGATCGCCTCGTACTCGCGCGCCAGCTCCCGGTCCTCCTCGGCGAGGGCGCCGGGGCCGGTCGGCGATCCCGCGAGCTGCTCCCTATAGGAGTGCTCGACGTCGAGCACCCGGCGGCGCACCTGGGAGAGCGCCTCGCGGTTGCCGATCAGATCGGCATGGAGGACGGCGTCGACGGGCCCAGCCCCTTCGAGCGGCGCGAACAGGATCTCCGCGGCGCCCGGGAACTCCGCCTCCTCGGCCAGCGAACCGAGACAGAGGAACGCCTGATGGGAGTCCCCCGCCTCCGACTCGACCACCAGCGACGGCGGCCGCCCGGGCTCCTCGCGCATCGGCGCGTTGACCGGCTCCCAGAGGTCGGATTCGAGCGGCTCGTAGAGGACCTCC
>JAFDWD010000449.1 GCA_018268695.1 Actinomycetota bacterium | reverse complement strand
GGTGAAGGACCCGGTCGCGCCGGAGAGGCCGAAGGAGCGCCGCAGCGCGAAGGAGGTCGGCGAGTGGCAGACCCGCGAGCAGTTGTCGATGTTGTTGGTGCCGACCGCGGCGCGGATCAGGCGCTGCATCGCGTAGCAGTCCTCGTTGGTGGCGCGCGAGGAGGCGAGGCCGGCGATCGCGTCGGCGCCGTGGTCGCGCTTGACCCGCTCCAGTTCGCCGACGATGCGGTCGAGCGCCTCCTCCCAGCTGGCCGGCCGCAGCTCGCCGTCCACGCGGATCAGCGGTGTCCGCAGGCGGTCCGGGGAGCGGGTGAAGCCGTGCGCGAAGCGGCCCTTCAGGCAGGTGTGGCCGTGGTTGGCGGGCCCGTCGAGCGGCCCGATCGAGACGATGCGCCCGTCGATCGCCCGCGTCTCGAGCCGGCAGCCGACCCCGCAGTAGCCGCAGGTCGTGTGCGCGACGCGATCGAATCGCTCCGCCGCCGCGGGTGGCTCGGGAGTGGTCGCAGTGGCCATGTTCAGGTCCTTTCCAATTGTGCCACCAGGCTGATCTCGGAGATCGCGTCGGTGGGACAGGTGTCGGCACAGGCGCCGCAGGAGACGCAGGTCGAGTCCTCGAAGCCGGCGTCGAGCCCGGCCGCGATGTTCGCCTCGAAGCCGCGGCCGGTCGCGGTCAGGGCGAAGGCGCCCTGGACCTCGTCGCAGGCGCGGACGCAGCGGCCGCAGGAGATGCAGAGCTCGTGCCGCAGCGCCAGGTAGGGGTGGCGGAAGTCGTCCTCGTGGGGGTGGACGGTGCCGCTCCAGCGCGAGTCGGCGACGCCGAGGCGCGCGGCGACCTGGGCCAGCTCGGTGTGGGGCTCGGGCGGCGCGGGCAGCTCGGAGAGGACCAGCTCGACCACGGTGCGGGAGACGCGGCGGGCGGTCGGCTCCTCGGTCTCGATCACCATCCCGTCACGGCATGGCGTCGTGCAGGCGGGCAGCGGTTTCGGGGAGCCCTCGACCGAGACCATGCAGGCGCGGCAGGCGCCGAAGGGAGCCTGGCGCTCGTCGAAGCAGAGGGTCGGGACCCAGCGCCCCGCGGCCTGGGCGGCCTCGAGGATCGTCGCGCCCGGGGCCACCTCGACCGTGAGCCCGTCGACGGTGACGCGGTTGGAGTCCGGGAGCGCCTCGATCTTGGCCTCGCTCATCGCAGCCCCAGCTCCTCCGGGAAGTGGGTCAGCAGGCTGCGCATCGGCGCCGGGATGCCGCTGCCGTGGGCGCAGAGGCTGCCCAGCTCGAGCGTCTCCAGCAGCGCCTCGAAGCGGGCGCGGTCGACCGGGCCGTCGGCGGCGAACTCCTCGTAGGCGCGGCGCATCCCGATCCGGC
>JAFDWD010000448.1 GCA_018268695.1 Actinomycetota bacterium | reverse complement strand
CTCCGCCGCGACCACCTCCGCGGTGGCAACGACGTTGGCGGGCTCGTTGCGCTCGCGACGGCGCACCTGCGGGGTGAGGAACGGGGCGTCGGTCTCGACCAGGATCCGATCCTCGGGAACCTTGGCGGCGGCGAAGCGCAGGTCGGCGTTGCGCGGATAGGTGACGTTCCCGGCGAAGGAGACGTACCAGCCGCGCTCGGCGGCCTCGGTCACCTTCGCGGGCGCCGAGAAGCAGTGGAGGATCACGGTGACGCCGTCGGCGCGGGCGTCGAGCGTGGCGAAGATCTCGTCGATCGCGTCGCTCTCCCCGTCCTTGTCGCGGGCGTGGATGACGATCGGCAGCCCGAGCTCCCGCGCCACCTCGATCTGGCCGACGAAGGCGCGGCGCTGATCGTCGGGGGCGGCGGTATCGCGGTAGAAGTCGAGGCCGGTCTCCCCGATCGCGCGGACCACGTCGGAGGCACCCAGCTCGGCGAGCGCCGCCTGGGCCTTGTCGTCGAACCCGTCGGCGCTGTTGGGATGACGACCGATGCTGGCGAACACCGCCTCCTCGGCCTCGGCGACCCGCACGACCTCCGCGTTGGAGGTCTCGTCGAGCCCCACGTTCAGCATCCGCTTGACGCCCGCCGCGGCGGCGGCCTCGAGCAGCTCGGCGGTCGGCTTCTCGCAGAGGAAGAGGTGGGTGTGTGAGTCGATCACCCGGCCCACCCTAGCCGGCCCGAACCGCCCGTACGGATCAGCAGCCGAACTGCTGGAGCGGAGCCGGCGCGGCGGGGACGACCAGTTTCAGCAGGCTGGGGATCACGCCGCCAAGTTCGATGCCGCCGAAGAGGCCCCCGAGTTCGTTCGCCCGCGTCGTCAGCACGCGGGCCTGGGTGCAGAGCGCTTTCACGTTGGCCACCGCGGCGACCGCTTCCTGCAGCTGCGTCGGCGAGATCCCCTGCAGTTTCGAGACGACCCCGAGCAGGTCGGTATTGGTGATCCCCTGCAGGATGCCTTCGAGCGCGGTGACTTTGTTGGTCAGGCTCTGGACTTTGCTTTCCAGGCCTTTCACCCCGGCCGCACCGGTTTCGCCCGCCGCCCCGCTTTCGCCGTTGCTGCCGTTTTCACCGCTCTGACCGGGAGTCCCGGCGGGGCCCGCCGATCCCCAGGAGATCTTCTTTTCGCCCCGCTTGCACTTGGCCTTCTTGGGAACGAGCCTGACGGCGCCTTTCGACTTTCCCTTGGCCTTGTAACAGGCGTAAACCTTGCCGTCCTTGCCGACCAGCTTCGCCGCACCGGCCGGCGCGGCGGCCCAGAGGGCGACGGCGGCGAGCATCACGAGCGTGAGAACGGCGAGCCGCCGCGCGGAGATCCCAACTCCCATATGGCGACACTGCCACCGCGGGCGCGGCGGCGCATCGTCAGTTTTTGGGGCGAAGTTCCTTATGCCGCGCTAGGCCGCGGGCGTCTCGATCTTCGGGAAGAGCGGCTGGATCTTCTCCACCGTCTGGCCGCCGCCGCGGGAGCCGAGCTCGGCCAGGCCGCGGCCCTCTTCGTCGAGCGTCCCGAGCAGGGACTCCACCGTGGCCGGCAGGAACGGGACCAGCATCAGGGTGACGACGCGGAGGCCCTCGACCAGGTTGTAGAGGACTTCGTCGAGGCGCTTGGGATCGGCCTCCTCCTTGGCGAGGACCCAGGGCGCGGTCTCCTCGACGTAGCGGTTGAGGCGACGGACGAGGGCCCAGATGACCTCCAGCGCCTGCGACAGCTCGGCGCGGTCGATCAGGTCCCGGAGGCGGTCGAGCGCGCCTTCGAAGTCCTCGGCGAGCACCGCGTCCACCTGGCACTCGGCGGGGACGACGCCGGCGCGGTAGCGCGCCACCATCGCCAGCACGCGGCTGGCGAGGTTGCCGTAGTCGTTGGCGAGCTCGGTCTCGTAGCGCGCCTCGAAGCCCGCGGTGGAGATCGATCCGTCCTGGCCGAAGCTGACCTCGCGGAAGAGGTAGAAGCGCAGCGCGTCGGCGCCGAAGCGCTCAATCACCTCGAAGGGATCGAGCACGTTGCCGAGGCTCTTCGACATCTTTTTCTCGCCCATCAGCAGGAAGCCGTGGATCACCATGCGGCGCGGCGGCTCGAGGCCGGCGGCCATGCAGAGCGCGGGCCAGATCACCGCGTGGAACTTGAGGATGTCCTTCGCCATGACGTGCAGATCGGCGGGCCAGAAGCGCTCGGTGAGGTCCTCGCCCTCGCGGGCGAAGGTCAGCGCGGTGACGTAGTTGAG
>JAFDWD010000447.1 GCA_018268695.1 Actinomycetota bacterium | reverse complement strand
GTAGGTGTCGGTCGTGATCTCGCCCGAAACCACCGCCATCCCCGTGTTGACGAGCGTCTCGCAGGCGACGCGGCCGCCCGGGTCCTCCGCCAGGATCGCGTCGAGGACGCCGTCGGAGATCTGATCGGCGACCTTGTCGGGATGCCCCTCGGTCACCGACTCGGACGTGAAAAGGTGCTCGCCCTCGGCGAGTGGCTTGGAAGTCGGCATCGCTGAAGCGTAGAGGACCGGGCAGGCGCGGGCGCCCGTCAGTCCTGTCGCGGCCCGCGGCCGCCCGAATGCGGCACGAAATCGATGATCAGCGGCACGCCCTCGAGTTCGTAGGCCTCGCGCATCCGGTTCTCCAGGTGGTAGGCCCAGTCGCGGCCGATCAGCCTGCGGTCGTTCACCTGGATCGCGATCCGGGGCGGGCTCGTCCCCACCTGCGCCGCGTAGTAGAGCCGCAGGCGGCGCCCGCGTTTGGCGGGCGGCGGCGTCTTGGCCACGACTTCGGCGACGAACTTGTTCAGCTCCGGGGTCGGGATCCGGGAGGCGGCGCGGTCGGCGAGCTGGAGCGCTTTCGGCAGCAGCGTGCCGACGTTGCGCCCGCGCGTCGCGCTGGCGGTGATCACCGGCGGGCGCAGGCGCGATTTGCGGGCGACCCGGATCCGCGCGTCGTCGATGTCGGTCTCGCCGATGTCCCACTTGTTCAGCACGAAGAGCGTCGCGCAGCCGGCCCGCATCGACATTTCGGCGACGCGCAGGTCCTCGGCGGTGACCCCCTCGGCGGCGTCGCAGACGACGATCGCCACGTCGGCCCGCTCCACCGCCCGTTCGGAGCGCAGCTGGGCGTAGGAGTCGACGGTCCCGGCGACCTTGGCGCGGCGCCGCAGCCCGGCGGTGTCGACGAGGATCACGCGGCGGCCTTCCACCTCCAGCTCGGTGTCGATCGTGTCGCGCGTGGTCCCGGCCAGGTCGGACACGATCACCCGGTCGGAGCCGAGGAAGGCGTTCACCAGCGAGGACTTGCCGACGTTCGGGCGGCCGATCACGGCGACCCGGACGGCATCGTCCTCCTCGTCGTTCCCGGGGTTGTCGCCGAGCGCGACGACGACCGCGTCGAGCAGGTCCCCGGTGCCGAGCCCGTGCGTAGCGGAGACGGCCAGCGGCTCCCCGAGTCCCAGCGAGTGGAACTCCGCCGTCGCCGTGTAGTCGTTGGGACGGTCGGCTTTGTTGACCACGACGATCACCGGCACCTCGGCGCCGCGCAGCGTCTTGGCGAGGTCCGCGTCCCCGGCCCGCAGCCCGGCCCGACCGTCGACCACCATCAGGATCGCGTCGGCCTCGGCGATCGCGGTGCGCGCCTGCGCCTGGATGTCGCGCGCCAGCTCCGCCTCGTCCTCGAGGTCGATGCCGCCGGTGTCGATCAGGTCGAAGCG
>JAFDWD010000446.1 GCA_018268695.1 Actinomycetota bacterium | reverse complement strand
CCCTTCGCGGGCTCCTACTTCGTCGAGTCCCTGACCGACGAGGTCGAAGCGCGCTCCTGGGAGCTGATGGGCAAAGTCGAAGAGCTCGGTGGATCGGTCGAGGCGCTGGAGTTCATGCAGCGCGAGATCGAGGAGTCCGCCCACAGCTACCACGAGCGCTACCGCTCCGGCCAGGACATCATCGTCGGCGTCAACAAGTTCGTCACCGACCAGGTCGACGACGTCGACATCCTCAAGGTCGACCCGGAGTCCGAGAAGCGTCAGCTCGCCCGCCTCAAGGCCTTCAAGGAGCGCCGCGACCAGGCGGCGGTGGACGCCAAGCTGGAGGCCCTGCGCGATGTCGCCCGCGGCGACGGCAACCTCCTCCACCCGATCCGCGCGGCGCTCGCCGCCGAAGCGTCCCTGGGAGAGGTGTGCGGCGCGATGCGCGACGTCTTCGGCGAATACAAGGGCGGCGCTTTCTTCTAGAGGGCTAGGAGGCGTCTTCCAGCAACCCCTCGCTCTCGACCAGCTCGAGGGCGAGGGTGCGGTAGCCGACCGACTCGAAGAGGACGACGACGCGGTCGCGGTCGTAGCGCTGGACTTCGCCGGGTCCCCAGGATTTGTGGGTGACGGTGGCGCCGATCGGGAACGGGCGCTCGGTCTCGTCCGCGTGGACCAGGCCGGCGTCGCAGTTGTCGCAGTAGAAGCACGGGACCTCGTGCTCCTCGCCGAAATAGCTGAGGATGTGGTCGCGGCGGCAGCCCTGGGTCTCGGCGTAGGAGCGCATCATGTCGAGGCGCGTTTTGTCGAACTCGCGCCGCTCGCCGCTCTCGCGGACCCCTGACTGGACCGCGTCCTCGAGGGACGGCCCGTCCGCGGCCCGGCGCACGGAGCCGCCGTCGGAGATCTCCAGCCAGCCGGCCTCCTCCAGCCGGCCAACCGCCTCGAGGACCTTGGAGCGGGAGAGGTCGAGCCGCTCCACCAGCGCCAGGGGATCGGCATCGCCGTCGGCGTCCTCCACCGCGTGGCCGACCGCCTCCAGGCCCTCGCCGTCGATCCCCCCGGCGCTGCCGAGGAAGCGGCGGATCGCTTCGTCCTCGGGGCGGTAGAAGAGGACCGCCTCGGCGGGCTCGCCGTCGCGGCCCGCGCGTCCCACCTCCTGGTAGTAGGAGTCGATCGAGTCCGACGGCCCGGCGTGGAAGACGAAGCGCACGTTGGGCTTGTCGATGCCCATGCCGAAGGCGGTGGTGGCGACGATCACGTCGACCTCGTCGGCCATGAAGCGGTCCTGGAGGTCGCCGCGGTGCTTGGCCGCGAGGCCCGCGTGGTAGGCCTCCGCGTTGACCCCGGCCGCCCGTAGCCCCTCGGCCAGATCCTCGCTCGCCTTCCGCGTCGCGATGTAGACGATGCCGGGCTTGGGGGCGTCCGCGACCGCCTTCACCAGCGCCTCCTCTTTGGCCTTCGCCTCGGTGAAGCGGCGCACCGCGAAGTGGAGGTTGGGACGGTCGAAGCCGCGGATCACCTGGGCCGGGTCCTTCATCCCGAGGCGCTCGACGATCTCGCGGCGGACCGGGGGAGAGGCGGTCGCGGTCAGCGCCAGGATCGTGGGACGCCCGAGGCGCTCGGCGAACGCGCCCAGCTGCAGGTAATCGGGGCGGAAGTCGTGCCCCCACTCGCTGATGCAGTGGGCCTCGTCGACCACCAGCAGCGAGGGTTCGGTCGCCGCCAGCTCCTCCAGCACCTCGGGTTTGGCGAGTTGCTCCGGCGCCAGCAGGACGAACTCGTGCTCGCCCCGCTCCAGCGCCTCGATCAGCTCGTGGCGCTTGCGCTCCGAGACGGTCGAGTTCAGCTCCGCCGCCTCGCCGTCGCCGATGTGGTCCTCGATCGCCTCGACCTGGTCGCGCTGCAGGGCGATCAAGGGGGAGACGACGATCGTCGGCTTGCCCAGCAGCTCGCCCGCGAGCTGGTAGATCGCCGACTTGCCGTAGCCGGTCGACATCACGGCCAACGTGTCGCGGCCGGCGAGGACGGCCTCGGTGGCCTCGAGCTGCCCGCGGTGGAGCTCCTCGATCCCCAGCTTCTCCTTCGCCAGGCTTTCGATCCGCGCCGCGTCCGTCATCGCGTCACCGTACCCAGCGAGTGGGCGGACGACCCCCGGACGACCCCCGGGCGGCCTCCGCCGGCCCATGAACTTTCCCGCCCAAATGGCGTCGGCGGCAGGAACACGGCGGCCACGGCCGAAACGGGGGCCATGATCGAGGCGTCCAGGACCCTGATGAAGTCCGAGCCGGAGCTCGCCGAGCTGATCGCCGCCGTCGAAGGCGTCGAGGTGACGATG
>JAFDWD010000445.1 GCA_018268695.1 Actinomycetota bacterium | reverse complement strand
TCTTCGTCTTCATCGGCGCCGACCCCTGCACCGAGTGGCTCGACGGCGCCCTCGCCAAGGACGACGACGGCTTCCTCCTCACCGGCGTCGACCTCGAGGTCACCCACCTCGGCGGCACCGCCGGCTCGGTCGGCCGCCCCGCCCTCCCCCTGGAGACGAGCCTGCCCGGCGTCTTCACCGTCGGCGACGGCCGCTCCGGCTCGATCAAGCGCGTCGCCTCGGCCGTCGGCGAGGGCTCGATGGCCGTCCGCGTAATCCACGAGTACCTGTCGCTGCAGGCCGCGGACTGAGTCCCGCGGCGCGACTCAGCTCGCGTCGTGGAAGATGATCCCGAGGGCGGTGCGGGACCCGCTCGTCACCGTGCTCACCCCGTGGCGCATGCCGGCGCGGTGCCAGCCGCGTTTGCCGGCGCCGGGGCGGTGGTGCGTCGGGAAGATGACGAAGGCGCCGGGCGCTGGGGCGAGGACGTGGGCGCGGCTCTGCGCGCGCGGGCGCCCTTCGAGCAGGACGAACTCGCCGCGCTCGAGCAGCTCGGCGTGCTCGGCCGGGTAGCGCTCCTCCTCCCCGAGGCGCTCCGCCCACCGGTTGGCGACTGGCGCCAGGTGCCGGTAGAAGGCGGCGCGCAGCTCGCCGATCGGGGTCGGCAGCGGGTGGTCGAAATAGCGGTAGCGACCGTCGAGCGCGTCGACCCGCTCCCACGGCGGCGCGGCAAGCACGTTCGCCCTCATCCCTCACTCCTCTCGTCGGTCGTCTCGGGGATAAGACGACCGACGAGGCTGGAACGTGAGGTCAGGCGAGCGGCGTCACTCCCCCTGGACCAGCAGCAGGCGGTTGCCGTCGACATCGCGGAAGAAGAACATCGGCGGCACCGGGTCGCCCATCCGCATCACCTCCGGGTCGACGTCGACACCTGCGTCGCGCAGGGCCGCGTGATCGGCGTCCACGTCGCGGCTGGTGAAGGCGATCCGCGACTCGACCCCGACCTCCTGTCCCTCCATCGGCACCACCAGCGCGACCGTCGTCGCCGCTCCGGCCGGCGCCACTTCGATCCAGCGATCCCCCTCGCCGAACGGCGTGTCGGCGCGCAGCTCGAACCCCAGCCTCTCGGTGTAGAACTCTCTCTCGTCATCTGTCGTCGGTGCGTCCGGAAGTTAAGACCGGCGGTAGCTGCAAACTGATATCCCCGACCTGGGAACCGCGGCGGTATGTTCGACCTATGGTCGCCGCACGGAGCAGGCGAGGAGGAGGCCTCGAGGCCGGGGTGCTGGCCGTGGCGATCGTGCTCGGCTGCCAGGCCCTCTGGCTCGTCGTCCCGGTCGTGACCCTCTGGCTCCTCACCCGCCTGAGCGGCGACGCGGCGGTGATCCTCATCACCGGCCTCATCGCCATGCCCCTCGCCCTCGCCGCCGTCGCCTGGATGCTGGGCCGCGCGAACCGCCGCTACGTGCGCCTCATGGGTGGCCGCGGCAACTGGCGCCGCGGACCCCTCGAGGTAGCCCTTCCCGCCTCGGTGACGATCGGCATCCTCACCGCCCTCGTCTGGTTCATCTTCTTCGCGAACCACATGCCGACCGGCCGCGAACAGCTGATCCCCTAGCGCGGACCGTCAGCGGCGGTCTACGCAGATCGGGCTCCTGGTTCATCCTCGGACCTCGGCCTTGGTGCCGGAGGCCCAGAGCATCGCCCAGCGCCGGGGGCGCAGGCCATGGGCGGCGGGGGCCGGAAGGCGGCGGCCGCGTGAGCGGACCGGGTGCGAGAGGAGTTGCGAGGCCTTCGTCTCGTAGATGAAGGTCCCGCCTGGGGCGAGGACGCGAGCGATCTCGTCGAGGGCCTGCGGGGATCGGGCGATGTGGTAGAGCGTGCCGAAATCGATGACGACGTCGAAGGACTCGTCGTCGAAGGGCATCCGCCGCACGTCGCCGCAGCAGAGTTCCCCCCTGGTGTCGTGCTCGCGGAGATGGTCGGCGGCATCCATCAGGAGCTCACCGTCGATGTCGAGGCCGACCAGGCGACGCGGCGCACACAATCGGTCGAGCACGGGCAGGGCGATTCCGCGCCCGCAACCCACCTCGAGGATCCGCGCTCCGCGCGGCAGTCCCATCGTCCGCACCACCGCCGGTATCTCCAGCTGAGCCTGCCGGGAGTTCTTCCCCTCGTCGTTCGGAAATGGTCGGTACTCCAGTTGGTCAGCTCTCTCTGCCTTCATCGTTGCCTCCCTGCTTTGTTGACCGATGGTCAGCACGCTATCAAGCTTGTTGACCAGTGGTCAGCAGAGATCGGCCGGTGGGTCGATCTATTTCCAGGTATTCCGCTTTGGAATGCCAGCTCGCCGAATGCGACTGGTTCATTCGGCCGCCCGGCCGGATCCTCGGTGCATGGTCGATGCCTCAAGCCCTGCCGCCGTCCGAGTCCTCCCCGGCCTCGCGCTCAGCCTCCTCGTCGCGATCGCGGCGTGGACGCTCGCCGGGCACGTGCCCTTCGGCTCGGCGCCGGTGCTGGCGATCGTCATCGGCCTGCTCGTCGGCGCCCGGTTCGGGCCCCGCCCGGTCCTGCGGCCCGGACTCCGGGCCTCCAGCTCGACCCTGCTGCGCGGCGCCGTCGTCGTCCTCGGTGCCGGACTGCCGCTGACCACCGTCCTCAGCCAGGGCGCCCGCTCGCTGCCGGTCATCGTGGTCACGCTCGGCGGCTGTCTCTTCGTCGCGGCGGTGCTCGGACGCCGGCTCGGGATCGTCGACCCGCTGCGCACGCTGATCGGCGTCGGCACCGGCATCTGCGGCGCCTCGGCGATCGCCGCCGTCACCCCGGTCCTGGAGACCGAGGAGATCGACGTCGGCTATGCGGTCGCGACGATCTTCGTCTTCAACGTCCTCGCCGTCCTCACGTTCCCGTCGCTCGGCCACGCGCTCGGCATGTCCCAACACGCCTTCGGGGTCTTCTCCGGCACCGCGATCAACGACCTCTCCTCGGTCGTCGCCGCAGGCAACGTCTACGGCGGCACGGCGCTGGCGACGGGCGTCGTCGTGAAGCTCACCCGCACGCTGATGATCGTCCCGGTGACCGCGTACCTCGCCGAGCGCGGGGCACCCGAGCCGGTCGGCGGAGCGGCCGAGCCTGGCGGTCGCGCGGCCGCTCTGCGCGGCACCTTCGTCCGCGCCGCTGCCCGGACCCCGCGCTTCCTGCTCGCCTTCCTCGCCCTCGCCGCGGTCGCCTCGACCGGCCTGATCCCCGCCGACCTGCGCCCGACGATCAGCGAGCTGGCGACGGCGATGATCACCGTCGCGCTCGCCGCCGTCGGCCTCTCGATCGACCTCGCCGCCCTGCGCCGGACCGGCCCTCGACCGATCGTCCTCGGCGCCGCGCTCTGGTTGACGGTCTCGGCGCTCAGCCTCGGAGTGATGGCACTCGGCTTCGGCGGCTGAGCCGGCGCCGCGCGGCGTCCCAGGCGAGGCGCGGCAGAAAGCCGATCGAGAGCACCGCCGCGTAGAACCCGGACCCGAGGAGGAGGAGCACCACGTAGAGCACCGGTTGGCTCGGGCTGCCAATCGACTCGGAGTCCCAGGGCGTCGAGTAGTCGGTGAGGCGGTAGAGATAGAAGGTGACGGCACCGGGCATCGCGGCCGGGAACAGGGCCCACCAGCGGTTGACGAGGGCGACCGAGCGCAGCGCGAACCCGAAGGCCGCCACCGCACCCCAGTGCCAGAGCTTCCCCGTCCGTCCGAACTCCATGACGTTCATGGCCTGCCCGTAGTGGGTGGCCGCCAGCGCCGACGCGGCGATGATCGTGGTCGCGATCCTGGTGCGGGTGGTCATGGTCATCGTTCCCCCCTCATACGGTGTTGACCATCGGTCAACACCGTATCAACCTTGTAGACCAACGGTCAACAAGTAGCATCGGCGCATGGCCGATCCCTCCTACCGCCGCCTTGATGTCGACGAGCGACGGCAGCAGCTACTGGAGCGCGGGGCCGAGCTCTTCACCAGCCACCGCTACGAGGAGCTCTCGATGAGCCGGATCGCGCGCGAGGTGGGGATCTCCAAATCGCTGCTCTACCACTACTTCCCGAGCAAGCAGGCGTTCTTCGAGGCCACGCTCGGGGCCTGGGCGGAGGAGCTGCGGGCGCGGACCGAGCCGGACGCGGCGCTGCCGCCGGCCGAGCAGCTGGTCGCCAGCGTCGGGGGGTTCCTCGCCCTGGTCGAGGAGAACTCGGTCGCCTACCGCAACCTGATCGGCAGCGCCACCGGGGTGCCGGAGATCCGCGACCTGATCGCCGAGGTCCGCCGCCAGACCGCCGAGCGGATCCTCGCCGGGATCTACCCCGAGGAGGCGCCGCCGAAGGCGCGCGCCGCGGTCGCCGGCTGGCTCTGGTTCATGGACGGCGCCTGCCTCGACTGGATCGAGCACGGCGACATCGAGCGCGACGAACTTCGCGACCTGCTGATCGGCACCCTGGTCGGCGCCCTCGTCGCCACCGGCTCACCCCCCGACCTGGGCGCCACCCCCAGTTAGCTGTTCCTTATAGCCGCCATACCGGCATAAGGAACAGCCGGCGGGCTTGGGCTTGCGCTAGGCGGGCTCGCGGGACCACTCATCCGCGAGGCGGACGATCACGGCGGCGGCCGCGGCCATGTCCTGGACCGAGATCCACTCGCGGACGCTGTGGAACTCGTGGCCGCCGGCGAAGAGGTTCGGGGTCGGCAGGCCCATCGCGCTCAGCATCGAGCCGTCGGTGCCGCCGCGGATCGGGTTGCGGATCGGCTCGATGCCCTCGGCGCGTACCGCGCGCTCGGCGATCTCGACGACCTCGGGGACGGCCTCCAGGTGGCTGCGCATGTTCGGGTACTGCGCGTTGACCTCGAAGGTCAGCTTCGCCGTCGGCTCCTCTCCCACCACCCGCTCGGCGATCTCGCGCAGGAAGGCGACGTGCTCGGCGAGCAGGTCGTCGTCGAAGTCGCGGACGATCGCGCGGATCTTCGCCGTCGCCGCGTTGCCCTCCATCTCGTAGATGTGGATGAAGCCTTCGCGGCCCGAGGTGGTCTCCGGGGAGAGCCGGTCGGCGGGCAGCTCGGCGACGATCCGGGACGCGAGCCGTGCCGCGTTCACCAGCTTGCCGGTGGCGAAGCCCGGATGGACGTCGACCCCCTCGATCGTGATGATCGCCTCCGAGCCGGTGAAGGTCTCGTCCTGCAGCTCGCCGAGGGTCGAGCCGTCGATCGTGTACGCGCAGAGCGCGCCGAAGGCCTCGACATCGAAGAGCGAGGCCCCGAGTCCAACCTCCTCGTCGGGCGTGAAGCAGATCCGCAGGTTCGGCCGCGGCAGCTCCGGGTGCGCGGCGAGGTGCGCGACCGCGGTCATGATCTCGGCGATCCCGGCCTTGTCGTCGGCGCCGAGCAGGGTGTCGCCGCTGGAGGTGACGATGTCCTCGCCCGCCTTGCCCTGGAGCGCCGGCATCGCGGCGGGGTCGAGGACCGTGCCCGCGTTCGGGAGCTCGATCACGCCGCCGTCGTAGGAGAGGTGGACGAGCGGCTCGACGCCTTCGGCGGGCGCGTCGGGGCTGACGTCGACGTGGGCGATCAGGCCGATCGTCGGACGCGGGCCCTCACCGTTGGCCGGGAGCGTCGCGGTCACGTAGCCGTTGTCGTCGAGGGCGGCGTCGGCGAGGCCGATCGCGCCGAGCTCCTCGACCAGGAGCCGGCCGAGGTCCAGCTGTCCCGGCGTGCTCGGGCTGCCGGTGCGCTCGCGGGCGGCCTGGGTGTCGATGCGGACGTAGCGTTCGAAGCGCTCGAGGGCTTCCCCGGAAAGGGACTCCGCAAGCGAAGAAGTGAAGGCGGGCATCGGCGCAGCGTAGTGTGCGCGCCATGCCGACCCGAGTAGGAGTTCAGATCCAGCCCCAGCAAGCCGACTTCGCCCAGATGCGCGATGCCTGGAGGGAGGCCGAGGAGCTCGGCGTCGACTCCATCTACACCTGGGACCACTTCTATCCCCTCTACGGCGATCCGGACGGCAAGCACTTCGAGGGGGCGACGTCCCTCGCCGCCCTGGCGGCCGCCACCGAGCGGGTGAAGATCGGCGCGCTCGTCTTCTGCAACTCCTACCGCAACCCGCAGCTGCTGGCGAACATCCACTCGACGATCGACCACATGAGCGGCGGCCGGGTGATCCTCGGCATCGGCGCGGGCTGGTTCGAGCGCGATTACGACGAGTACGGCTACGACTTCGGGACCGCCCCGGACCGCCTCCGCGCGCTGCGCCGCGACCTGCCGCTGATCGAAGAGCGCCTGGCGAAGCTGAACCCGCCGCCGGTCGGCGAGATGCCGATCATGATCGGCGGCGCCGGGGAGAAAGTGACGCTGAAGCTCGTCGCCAAACACGCGAAGCTCTGGCACACCTTCGCCGACCCGGAGACCTACGCCCACAAGTCCCAAGTGCTGGCCGAGCACTGCGCGGCGATCGGTCGCGACCCGAACGAGATCGAGCGCGTGATCGGCACCCGCGACCCGATCCTGAAGCACGCCGACGCCCTGGTCGACGCCGGGGTGACCGAGCTGACGCTCGGCGTCGGGGGCGGCGCCGACGGCAGCTACGACATGGGCGAACTCCGTGAGGTCCTGCAGTGGCGCGACGCGCGCAACGCCGCCGGCTGAGCTGGATGGTTGATTCCACGGGCGGGTGCCAAGGGACGCAAGGGCCGGCGGCAAACACGCCGTCCCGGCCACGGCCCCCGCACGCTTGTCTCGCATAGCGAGACAAGCGTGCGGGGGCTGGCTGCGGCCCTGGCCGAGACGGCCGGGTCTTCGGGAGGGGATGAAGGATCGTCGCGTCCGGGTGACGCGGGGCGCACGGGAGGGACACGGATCCGTCACCGATGTGTCCCGACGTCACAGAGAGCGTGAGAAGCGCTGAGTTCGGTGCGTGTTGCACAACACCGATCTCGCGATGCACGAGTTGTCCTTCCTATGGCAAGGACAAGTCGCGCATCGCGTCCTCCGCCGCTCTTCGTCCCAGGGCACCGCAACTAGGACTGCCGCCCCCGCCGGCACAACCCCCCGCCCGACCGTCGGATCAATCATCTAGCCGCGGAAGGTCTGCCGCGAGCAACGGGGGTTGCAGCCGATCACCGTCTGCACGGTGTAGTGGTCGCCCCAGACCAGCTTGCCGCCTTCGAAGGCGTAGAAGACGGTGACGGTCCCCCAGTAGTACCTGCCGCTCCGCGTCCAGGAGGCCGAGCATTTCTGCTTCGGGCTCGAGGCGGAGGTGCAGGTGACCCGGTAGCCGACGCGACCGCCGAAGCGCCATCCGAGGCCCGCCGCGAGGGCGCGGGTCGCGAAGCTCACCGCCTGTCCGCGCCGCATGATCGGCAGGGTCGGGGCGGGCGTCGTCGGTGACGGGGTCGCGGTCGAGGTCGAAGGAGTGGGCGTGACCGCCGGCGCCGTCGGTTGCGCGGGGGGAGGAGCCCATTCGCTCACCTTCAGCGCGACCCAGGGCGCGATGAAGTCGGCACGGGTGTAGTACTGGGGCTGGGTCGGCGAGCAGGTTTCACTCACCCCGTAGGACGCGACCCCGATCTGCAGCGGTTCCCCGGCGGGGAAGATCAGCAGCGGCCCGCCGCTGTCGCCGTGGCAGATCGAATATCGGGAGCTGGGGGAATCGAGGACGCAGAGATACCAGGCGGCTTCGAAGTGGCTCGACTTCGATTTGCAGTATTCGGGCGACTGTACCGCCGCTTCGCCGAAACGGAGCGTTTCGACCACCCCTCCACCGGACGTCGCTTCGCCCCAGCCCACGAGGGTCGTGGCCGTCCCCGTGTTCCACGCCTGCGAGGTCGCGATCCGGATCGGCGGTTGGGTGATCGGGGCGGAGAGCTCCAACAACGCGGCATCGCCGCGGACCGGCGCGTAGCCCGGAAAGGTGACGTAGGCGAAGTTCGGATCGACCGCCACCCGGGAGACGGTCGAGACGGTCCGCGGCGACGAGGCCCAGTCGACGTTCCCGGTCACCACCCGAAAGCCCGCCGGTTCTTTGATCGAGCTGAACGTTTCGTCGAGGACGCAATGCGCGGCCGTCAGGATCACGTTGCTGCTCACCACCGTGCCCGAGCAGAGGCTCGCCGATTCCCCTTCGAGATCGACGACGAAAGCCATATAGGGATAGCTACCGGCCGGGGCTTCCTGCCCGTTGATCACCGACGTGCTGCCGCCAGTCTGCGCCGCCCCGGCACCGGAGGACAAGCCCAGCAGGGCAACCATCAGCGCCGCCACACCGACCAGCGTCCGCAACGACATGTCCTGAAGATACCGCCGCAACCTCCGACGAAATCCTCCCTGGCCGAACGTGCGATGGGCGGTACTGGGCTCGAACCAGTGACCCCTTCCTTGTAAGGGAAGTGCTCTCCCAACTGAGCTAACCGCCCGGGGGCGACGTGCGCCTGCCGCAATCGTAGGGCGTCTGCGAGAGTTTCGGGCTCGCATGCCCCCCGAAGAGAAGCCGATCGTGTCCTTGCCCCGGAATCAGTTCATCGCGCTGGTGGTCGGCGTGTGCGTGCTTGCGGCGGCAATCGGGTCGGGGTTGGCGCTGCTGGCGCAGACCGGGCCGAAGGGGCCGGCGGGCGAGCGGGGGCCGCGCGGGCACGTCGGCAAGCCGGGGCCGGAAGGGCCGGCGGGCGAATCGGCCGGGGAAGAACTGGGGGCACTCGAAGGCGAAGTGGAAGAACTGCGCGGCGAACTCGAAGGGGTCCGCGAAGAAGCGGAATCGGGCGGGGAAGAATCGGGCCAGGTCGGCGAACTCGAAGGCCGGATCGAAGGGCTCGAAGAAGAAGTCCAAAGCTTCGGCGGGCTCGTCGAAGAACTCTGCGGCGAAGGCAGCTTCATCTGCTGAGGGCCGCCGGGCGTGGGCCGGTAGCCTCCGACCCGATGGACACTTCACTCCTCTGGCGCTCGGCGCTCGTGCAGCTGGTCTCGGTCGGCGTCCTCTTCGCCATCCTCGCGCTCACCCTCCCCCACAGCTTCTTCGACGAC
>JAFDWD010000444.1 GCA_018268695.1 Actinomycetota bacterium | reverse complement strand
TGATCCACTCGTTCTGGCTCGGGATGACGAAGCCGGTGCCGCTGGTCCGGACCGGGGCGCGTTTGTGCATGTCATACATCCCGGTCCCGGTTTTCCGGGACAGCCGCACCTTGTAGGTGACGTATCTGAATTCGGTGTTGCCGGACCCGACGGTCGATTCCGTCTTCGACAGCACCTTGCCGTTGGCGACCGCGTTGTCGAAGCGGGCGGCGCGGAGGAAGTCGGCGAAGCCGTAGGGCTTGTCGTTCCATTCCGGCGCGGCGGCGGTGTAGTGCTTACCCGGCCCGCTCAGCGCCGAGTAGTCGATCTGGCCGAAGCGCGGCCAGGCGGCGCCGCTCTCGTCCGGCGAGTAGAGGTCCATCTGGTTGCGGCCGAAGGGGTCGACCGTGTTGAGGAAGGCGACGTACTGTTCGACCGTCACTTCGACCTCGCCGATCCCGTATTCGTAGGGGACGTTGCCGACTTCTTGACAGGGGTCGGGCAGTTTGGTCCCGGGGAGCGTCGGTTCCGCCGCCGTTTCCGCGCAGCTCTTGTAGAGCCCGGGCGTGAAGGGGATGATCCCGACCGGGGCGTTGCCCGGCTTGCCGACCTTCGCCACCGTGAAGGTGAGGACCGCGGGCTTCGGCACCTTGAAGTGCGGCCGGGCGCTCGCGAGCGCCGGGAGCGCCAGGGCGCAGAGCGCGGCGACGGCGGCGAGAAGGCCGACGAAGCGGCGGGTGGGCAGGGACCATGGAACCACCTGAGGGCTCGTCATGCCGCTATTTATCGCCAGTTGCCAAATATTCCTTTAGGAGTCAGCCAGGTGCCCCCGATCGGCGGACGACGCGGCAGGTGCGCACCAGGGTGTCGGACACCGTCTTCTCGCCTTCGAAGCCATAGGAGGCGCGCACCAGGGGGAAGGTCGCGCTGGGGAAGCCCGCCGGGGCCGGGCAGCCGGCGCTGAGGTAGCTGCGCCGCTCGCCCCCCGCTTCGTAGGTGCGGTGCAGGCGCAGGGTGAAGGAGGTGATGTGGGCGGTCCGCCGGGTCTTCACCGGGACGGTGGCGACGAGGCGGGTGCCGAAGGTCCCGTGGGCACGGGAGACCTGGAAGGCGAGGACGAAGGTATACGGCGCCGGCCGCGCCGTATAGAGATGGGCGAGGATCGCCGGCCGGCCGTCGGGGAGGGTGCCGTTGAAGGCGACGACCCGCCCGCCGAAGGGCGTCGGGCTCTGTTCGGGGAGGACGAGGACGCCGCTTACCCGTCCTTCGCCGACCTTGGCGTCGCCGCACTCTCGCAGCGCCGCTTCGGTGCTCGAGGCGCGGAGCCGGCCGGCGGGGCAGGCGGGCAGGCCGGCGCGTTCGAGCACGCCGAGGCGATTGACTTCGATCGCGATGCGCCGCAGGGAGGGTGGCGGGGCGGCGGTGAGGGCGCGGACGTGGCCGCGGATCGTCACCGCGATCGGGGTCGTCCCGACGCGAGGGAGGAGGCGCGGCGAGACCGAACCGCCGAAGGAGACCTGCAAGCTGCCTTGCCGGACGGTCTCGCCGGCGGCTCCGGGGACCGGCAGGAAGGCGGCGCAGCAAAGCGCCGCGAGCAGGGCAATTCGCCGCGCGGCACCCGAGGTCGTCCCGAACGTCACAAATGGTCTCCGACGCGGCATCCTCGGCCATCCCCCTTTTGAATAGACTGCGCGACCGAGCGGCCCCAAGCGAACGTGGCAGACGAAGCGGACAAGATCAACCAGCCCTACCGGGCTCCCGAGAACGTGCGGACGGAACCGCCTCCCCCCGGCTA
>JAFDWD010000443.1 GCA_018268695.1 Actinomycetota bacterium | reverse complement strand
GCGGACCGACCCGGAATAGCGCGAATAGCGGGCAAAAAGCGCGCCTTTGACCGTTTCCGGGAGGTTGACCAAGGCGAATACCGGTCGATCCAGATTGGTGAAGTGAGGCGCGAGGAGGGCTTTCTCCTCGGGCGTGAACTGTTCGGCCGGGTAGCGCATGGGTGGGCCATCGTACGCCTGCCACTGGATGTCCTCGGGACGTGTGACGAAAGGCCTGACCGTGTGCCAACTCAACACCAGTCTGTACCAATTCATCCGCATCGCTTGACCCCACCGGGGCCGCCGCGCTTTGGTGGCGCCCATGCGGATCGCCGCCCTCGCCATCGTCGCTTTCGTCCTCGCCGTCGCGTCCGCCGCAGCGCGTCCCACGGCGATCGTCTCCATGGGCGACAGCTTCATCTCGGGCGAGGGCGGCCGCTGGCTGGGCAACGGGTCCGACCCGTTCGGGACGCGCTCGGGGACCGATCGCGCCGCCTACCGATGCGGGGCGCTCGGCTGCGAATACGACCCGGCGCGGGTCTACGGCGCGAGCGAGTCGAACGATTGCGACCGCTCCGACGTCGCGCCGATCGCCAGCGCCCCGATCGATGTCGACGAGAAGGTGAACCTCGCTTGCTCGGGGGCGAAGGCACGGGATCTCTGGCCCGGGGACGAAGGCGGCACGGCCCATTTCGAAGAGGGGCCGGAGGCCGATCAGCTGGCGGCGGTGGCGAGGCGCGACGAGGTGCGGATGGTCGTCGTGACGGTGGGGGCGAACGACGTCGGCTTCGGCGAACTGGTCGCCGAATGCGCGGTCGACTGGGCGCGCAGTCCGGAGGACGAAGAGGCGACCTGCCACCGCGAAGCCGAGGCGCACATCCAAGGCGCACTGCCCGCCGCGACGCGACGGATCACCGCCGCCTTCCAGGGAGTCCGGAGGGTGATGGGGTCGGCCGGCTACTCACGATCCGACTACCGGCTGGTGGCGATGGGCTACGCCTCGCCGTTCCCCCACGGGAGCTGGTTCCGCTACCCCGAGGACGGCTGGACCAGGCTGACCGAAGGCGGCTGCCCGGTCTGGAACGCCGATGCCGACTGGGCCGCGGACCGGGCGACCGTCGATCTGGCCGAAGCCCTTCGCTCCGCCGCGGCTGCCACCGGCGCCGAGTACCTCGATCTGGTCCACGCCTTCGACGGCCACCAACTCTGCGACCGTCGCTCGCGGCGGGTCGGCGACGGCGGCCCTTCACCGCTGAGCGCCGAGTGGTTCCGCCGCCTCTCCTTCACCCAGGGCTCGGCCCGCGAATCCCTCCACCCGAACGCCTACGGCCAGAAAGTGATGGGCATCTGTCTGGGCCTGCTCTTCGATCGCCCCCGCGGCGACTACGCGTGCGCCGATACGCCGGGTGAATGGCTGGGCGGGGTCGGGCTGACGGCGATTCGGTAGGGGGCGAGGCGGCGTTGTGCCGGCCGCTCCGGCCGTCCGAGGGGCGGTGTCCTGGGCGTCTCATGGAGGTCCTGGCAGGCTGTGACCTCCATGAGACGCCCAGGACGTGAGGAAGGCGGACTCACGTGAATGTCCCGT
>JAFDWD010000442.1 GCA_018268695.1 Actinomycetota bacterium | reverse complement strand
CCTTCACCCTGACCCGGCTCGTGAGCAGGTAGTACGACCTGCCCGGATTCCAACTCAGCCTCTGAGGTGGGCGAACCCAGATTGAAGCCCGTCGCTTGTAGGGTGTCTCGTTGTCGAGGTGCGCGTCGTCCGGCGCAAATGGACACGGGCACTTTCGCCCTGAGCTGGTGGCGGCGGAAGCAGGTTGACCGGGCGGCCACTGCGCCACCTCCTGCTGCGTTTGCTTGGTGCGTCTGTTCGCCCGTTGCAGCCGGGCGGCGACGTGGTCGTGACGTTCTCGGCATAGGGGCGACGAAGGACGGAGGGAGTCTGGCGTCACCGGCGCGGCTCGGTGGCCGAGGCGTGTGCCCGCATGCGGCGGGCGTCGACGGACCGATCGTCCAAAGTCCGCCCGGTCTGGTCGCCGGACCCGTGGATCACCAGGGTCGGCCGGTGAGCCTGATGGACAACCGTTCCGGAGACGCTTCCCAGCAGAATTGAGCGCAGGCCCGTCAGGCCCCGGCAGCCCAGAACGATCACCGCTGCCTGCCGCCGGTCGGCGGTCTCGACGATGGCCTCCCAGATCGGGCCGTCAGCCTCGACGGCGAGCGGCTCGGCCTCGAGGCCCGCCCGGCGCGCGAGCGACACGCCCTCATCGGCTCTGGTCGCACCCGCCTCGAAGGCCGCATTGTCGAGTTCCGCGAAGTTCGGCATGACTGTCGCGCCCGACCAACCCACGCTGCCGAGGCTGGTGGTCGACCGCCACACGGTCAAGACCAGTGCATGACTACCGGAGAAGAGGGCACCCGCGTGCTCGATCGCACGCTTGGCGTCCTCGGAGCCGTCATAGCAGAGGATCAGGGGGTGGGCACGGGATACGGGACCGCCCGCGGCGAGATCGGGAAGCTCAGTCGGGGTGTGGGAAGGGGGCATGCCGCCATCCTCCTCGCCAGAGGAGATCGGCACTATGGGTTGCGATGCCCATTGACCCCCGCCGGTCGACCAAGGACAGTGGGGTCGATGACATCGTCGACGATCCGACCGTGACCAAGGGCGTGGAGCCGCGTCCCGGCGCGGTTGTCTCAGGCCTCGCCCCTCTTCGATCTATGCCCGACAAGCGTCTGCCGCTCCTGTGGCGCGCATTCTTCGCCAGCGCCTTGATCATGGTGGCCGCCGCGGTGGCGCTGGCAGTGACGCCGGTGACCATCCACGCCCCGATCGCGCTGGAGCAGCTCGCGATCGTGATCGGTGGCCTGGTCCTGATGCTGTCTGCCAATCTCTGGGTCCTGAGAAGGGTGCTGGCTCCGGTCCGGAGGTTGACCGCGGCGATAAAGGAGATCGATCCCGACGACCCGGGGGAGCGGATCACCGACATCGGCCCCTACGGCCCGGACGTCGGCGCATTCACCGATGCCTTCAACGAGTTGCTCGGCCGACTCGAGCATGAGCGAGACGAGAGCGCCCGGGTCGCGCTGGGCGCCCAGGAGGGCGAGCGCCAGCGGCTGGCCGCCGAGTTGCACGACGAGATCGGACAGACGCTGACGGCGGCGGCGATCCAGATAGAGCACGCCGCCGACAGCGGCCATGACTCCCCCGAAGACCTGCGCCGAATCGCCGACGCCGTCCGCGGCAGTCTCGACGAAGTACGCCGCATCGCTCGCGAGCTGAGGCCCGAGGCTCTCGACGACCTCGGCCTGGTCAACGCGCTGATCTCCCTCTGCTCACGTCAGGCCTCGCAGGGCGACCTGCGTATCGAGCGGCACTTCGAAAGACCGCCTGAGCTCTCTCCTGGATTGGAGCTGGTCATCTACCGCGTGGCCCAGGAGAGCCTGACCAACGTCGTTCGCCATTCCGGGGCCGCGTTGGCGACGGTCAGCCTGGGCGTGGACGGCCAAAACCTCACCCTCTCGGTCGTCGACGATGGTCGCGGTCTACCGGCCGGCCTCCCGGCGCACACTGCTGGCATCAGTGGGATGCGCGAACGGGCACGGCTGGTCCACGGGAAGTTGGAGATCGGCTCGCGGCCCGGCCAGGGCACGACGGTGCGCCTCGAGCTGCCCTGGGAGGAGGCGGATGCCGGTCCCGCTTAAGACCAAGGTCCTGCTCGTGGACGACCACGTGGTCGTGCGCGAGGGCTTGCGGATGGTGCTGAACGCGGCCCCCGACATCGAGGTCGTCGCCGAGGCCGGCGATGGCGCCGAGGCCGTCAAGCTGGCGCTGGCCGGAGAGGCCAACCTGGCGATCCTCGATGTCTCGATGCCGGTCATGACCGGTCTTCAGGCCGCCAGGGAGATCAGTCGAAGGCGGCCCGAGCTGCGGATCCTGATGCTGTCGATGCACGAGAACGAGCAGTACCTGTTCGAAGCACTGAAGGCGGGCGCATCGGGCTACGTGTTGAAGTCGGTCGCCAATCGCGATCTGATCGAGGCGT
The DNA here is from genome assembly GCA_018268695.1 of Actinomycetota bacterium. Next base: position 2,980 of record JAFDWD010000442.1, on the reverse strand, counting down.
GCAGGGCGACGATGCGCGGAGAGCCCTTTCTCTACCCGGCCGCCTTGACCACTCTGGTCCGGGACTATCTGGACGGGGCGCGGCGAGGGGAGACGATCCCGGAGGATCCGCTCACTCCCCGCGAGCTTGAAGTGGTCAAGCTGATCGCCGAGGGTCATACCAGCGAGGAGATTGCCGAGCTTCTGGTGATCAGCAAGAAGACGGTCGACCGCCACCGAGCCAACATGCTCGAGAAGCTGGGGATGCGCAATCGGGTCGAGCTGACCCGCTACGCGATCAGGCGAGGCCTTGTGGAGGCCTGAGGCAATACACGGACCGCGAGAAACATGGGCCAAAACACCCATGGCCGTGGTCGGCGAGGTGACCGATGCTTGAGGTCGATGGCCCGTGATGGGCCTCACCGCGAGTCAGGAGGTTCCGATCAGATGTATCAGGCTCCGCAGCAATCCAGGCCCGCCCGGTCCGGCCTCTCCGCCGCTTCCACCCGGGTGCGGCGCCGCCTTCGCTTCATGCGCGCCCAGTTTGGCCGTCCTCGTCTCGACGAAGAACTAGCGGCAGGAGTGAGGCCGGATTCCGACCCCCTGCTTGTCGAGCGTGCACAGATCCTCCTGTCACGGGAGTCACGCTTGAAAATGGCCTCCGGCCTCGACCGAGCCCGGCGCCAAGGCGAGCGACCCGCGCTTCACACGGCCCAGGTCCCGGTGCGTACTCAGGCGGTCCGCGACGCCGGGCCCGCCCTGGAGAAGTTGGCCTATCGGATGCGGGGCCACCTGCCGATCAGCGCCCAGGGCGCGGCCAAGACGAACATCTTGCTGACCGACGGGAGCGGCCCTCTTTACAACCCGGACGGCAACCCCGACCTCAAGACCGCAGCCCATAGGGCGTTGGCCGCGCTTGAACCCAACTCCGGCAACGGCGAGTGATGGCTCGCAGAGCCGTTAACTCGGGCTGGTGATTGGGAGCGGCGGGGAAGTCGACCCTTGCCCCGCTCACGGCGCCTCGGGTGCCGTCACCGTGCTCTTGACTTCCCAGGTCCAGACGGCCGGGGGGTCGCTGGCCGGAAAGGAGGCGCATCCGATCTCGTCTGCGCGCGTCGACTCCGAGATCGTCGTCGCTTTCTCCTGGGCTGGGGCGGGCTTCGCATCGGAAGGAGCGGTTGGAGATCCTGGGTCGACCATGCGTCCATCGTCCCACTCTGTGTAACCACCTTCAATGGGCTTCGATACCCAACCGCACAAAGCCTCGCTCGCTTGCACCCTCCCCGCTCGGGATACAAACTCAGACTCCCTACGCGGGCAAATCCTGGGCCCGCAGAACAGATGGCTGGAGACCGAGTAGGCGCAGGTCGCCGAGCAGCTCGGAGAGGCTCTTCTGGTCCAGGGGGGCTTCGGGAAGGGTGAGGCCGAGCTCGATCTGCCAGCCGACCCCGATCTCGCCCTCCGGGCCGGCCTGGGAGAGACGCAGGAGGCGGATCGCCGCATCGGGGGCCTCTTCACGCAGCCTTCCGACCTCTGCGGTCAGCCACTTCTGCAGTTCCTCGGTGGCGACGGGGGCGTAGGGATGGCAGCGCACTGCGATCTGGCTCATGAGTCTGAGTCTCCGGCACGGATGACCCCACTGCAATGGGTGTTCCTAGCCACCCCTCGACCCGATCCCTCGGTGCCCGGGGTTGACCAACGGCACCTGCCGGTGTTAATTTACCCAAAGCAAGTGGGAAAAAGACACCGATCGGACGTTTGATGGCGGACAGCGCGCTCCAAGGCTCACGACCAGCTACCCACCGCGGCGCGGCCGATCCCCAAACTCCCGGATTCGGAGTCTCCGGCGACGAGCTTCTGCGTAAGTGGCTGCGGGGGATCGGTGGGGCGATCATCGGAGCGGGCTTCGGCGTCGCCTTGGTCGTCGGGCTGCGGGCGATCTCCGGCCTTGGTGTCTGGCAGACCGAACAGACCGGTTACCCCCACATCGTGGTCCCCCTCTTCACGGCTCCGCTCGGCTTCCTCCTCGGCTTCGGTGCCTTCGACTACTGGCTGCGCTGGGCGGCGGGACTGCCCACCAAGGTCGACGATCACGCCGACCACGGTGCCGCCACCTGGCGTGACTACTTCACCTTCAACACCGACCACAAGGTGATCGGTATCCAGTACATCGTCACTACCTTCTTCTTCTTCTTCGTGGGTGGTCTGATCGCGATGGTGATCCGCGCCGAGCTCGCGCAGCCGGGGACCCAGATCGTCGGCGCCGGCACCTACAACACCCTGTTCTCCACCCATGCCGCGATCATGATCTTCCTCTTCGTGATCCCGGTCTTCGCCGGGATCGCCAACTACGTGCTGCCGCTGATGCTCGGCGCGCCGGATATGGCGTTTCCGCGCCTCAACGCGCTGAGCTTCTGGCTGCTGCCGCTTGCCGGGATCATCTTCCTCTCGAGCTTCCTGGTCCCCGGCGGCGCCTTCGACGCAGGCTGGACCGGCTACGCGCCGCTCTCGACCGGTGCGCCACTCGGCCAGTCCTTCTTCAACATCGGCCTCCAGTTCGCGGGCTTCTCCTCGATCCTCGCGGCGCTCAACTTCCTGGTCACGATTATCACCATGCGGGCGCCGGGGATGACCTTCTGGCGGATGCCGCTGCTGGTCTGGGCCAACCTCGCCACCTCATTGCTGGTCGTCGCCGCGACCCCGTTCCTCGCCGGGGTGCAGATGATGGTCCTCTTCGACCGCGTCGCCCACACCAACTTCTTCCAGTTCGGCGGTGGGGGGGACGTCGTCAGCTACCAGCACATCTTCTGGTTCTACTCACACCCGGCCGTCTACATCATGATCATCCCCGGCTTCGGGATCATCAGCGAGGTGATCTCGACCAACTCCCGAAAACCCATCTTCGGCTACCGGCTGATGTCACTCTCGCTGATCGCCATCATCGTCCTCAGCTACTCGGTCTGGGCCCACCACATGTTCGTCGCCGGGATGTTCAGTTGGCT
>JAFDWD010000441.1 GCA_018268695.1 Actinomycetota bacterium | reverse complement strand
CGACCCCGGGCGCCGCGGCCAGCGCGAGCACGACCACCGTCGCCGCCACCGCCGCGGTGACGACCGCGCCGCCGAGGTTGATCCGGTCGGCGACCCGCCCGCTCGGCGCTAGCAGGACGACCCCGGCGGTCGCCACGGGCACCGCGGGCAGGGCGATCAGGACGGCCTCAGTCACGCAGTCCTCGCAGGAGGTCGGTGTCGCCGCTGCCCACCCGCTCGTGGATCTTGCCCGCGAAGGCCCCGGCGACGGTGACGACGAGGACGAGGTCGAAGAGGACGCCGAGCTCGATCGCGGCGGACACCCCGCCCGGCACGGCGATCGCCAGCAGGTAGACGCCGTTCTCGGCGACCAGGATGCCGAGGATCTGGAGGAGCGCCGGCCGGCGTACGACGACCGTCGCGATCCCGAGGCAGACCAGAGCGACGGCGCCGTGCTCGGCGGCCCGGTCGGCGATCCCCAACGGAGGCGTCGCGGCCAGCGCGACGAGGACGACCGCGGTGGCGAGGAGGAGCCGCGTCGCCACCGAGGTGGTCGGGGCCACCAGCGTCCGCTCGGGGGTGCGGCGGCGGGCGACGAGAAGGAGCAGCGGGATCGCCGCGGCGCGGACGATCAGGATCGCCCCGGCGACGGCCATCGCGCCGCCCTCGCCCTCGCGCGTGAGCGCGGTGACGCCGAGGATCAGTCCCTGCAGCGCGACCAACGCGGTGGCGTGGCTGCGCCGACGCACCGCGATCACGCCGAATCCCAGCGCCACGAGGCCGGCCACCGCGGCGCTCACACCAGTCCTCCGACCAGGGCGCTCGCCAGGCCGACCAGCGCCAGCGCGCAGCCGCCCGCGAGGAGGCCGGGGACGCGCAGGATCCGCATCTTCGCCTGCGCCGTCTCGGTCGCCGCGAGCGCCGCGCAGAGGGCGAGGAGGCCGAGGGCGAGCCAACCGAGCTGTGCCCAGAAACCGCCCCAGTGCGGGCCGAAGAGCTCCGCCGCCAGCACCAGGACGATCCAGTGGCGGGCGGCGGCGCTCCACTCGAGCAGCGCCAGATCGCGGCCCGCGTACTCCAGCAGCGGCCCCTCGTGGATCATCGTCAGCTCGAGGTGGGTGTCGGGGTTGTCGATCGGCTGACGGCCGGTCTCGACCAGGACGACGAGGGCGAAGGCGGCCGCCCCGCACCAGTGCGCGGGCTCGCCCCAGGGCGCGGAACCGCCCGCCGCGGCGGACATCGCCACCAGGTCGGTGCTCGCCGCGGGGAACGCGGCGACGAGGAGGGCGAGGAGCAGGAGCGGCTCTCCGAAGATGGCGAAGGTGAGGTCGCGGCTCGATCCCATCAGGGCGAAGCCGGAGCCGGTGTCCCAGCTCGCGGCCGCGAGCGCGAACCGGCCGAGCGCGAAGAGCCCGACCAGGACGAGCGCGTCGTTGCCGAGCGACCAGTCGGGGGCGCGCCCGGCGATCGGGACGAGGAGCAGCGCGAGCGCGGTGGTCGCGGCGACGACGCACGGCGCGAGGCGGTAGACGAACGTGGTCGGCTGCGGGTCCGCCCCGCTCTTGCCCCAGAGGCGGCGCAGGTCGCGGTAGGGCTGGAGCGGCGAGGGGCCGCGGCGTCCTTGCAGGCGAGCCTTCAGCGACTGCACCAACCCGGGCAGGAGCGGCGCCAGGGCGAGCCCGCCGAGGACCTGGACCAGGGCGGCGACGGCGGTCATCCGATCGCCCCCACCCGCAACAGGACGAGCATCGCCAGGACCAGCGCCAGGAGGTAGCCGGCGTAGGCGCGGACGCTGCCCGACTGGATCCGGCGGACGAAAGCGGCAAGGGCGAGGGCGCGGGAGAGCAGCGGCCGGTAGAGGTGGGTGTCGAAGCGGTGCGGAATCTCACCGCGATAGGAGACCGAGGCGACGAGGCCGCCGTGGCGCGTCACCTCGACCTCGCGCCGCGGCCGCAGCACCTCCTGCAGGACGAGGACGAGCGGCTTCGTGAACCCGGCCGAGGTCCACTGCAGCGCCGGCTCCTCCTCCTGCCCGCAGGCCCAGGCGGGGACCGGCGCCGCGCGCCGCTCGCCGCGCAGGCGCCAGGCGACGGCGCTCAGCGCGACGATGCCGACGAGGAGCCACGGCGAGGGCAGCGAGCCCGTCCCGGGCAGCTCGAGCGACGGGTGGGCGGCGATCGCGGGCGCTCCCGGGGCGAGCTTGGCCAAGGCCGGGAGCAGCAGGCCGGGGACGGCGGCGAGCGCGACGCAGCAGGCCGCGAGGGAGAGCGGAGCGAGGCGCATCGCGAGGCCGGGGTCCGTCGCCACCGCGGGCCGCGGCCCGCGCGGCGCCCCCAACAAGACCAGGCCGGCCGCCTTGACGAAGCAGAAGAGGGCGAGCGCCGCGGTCGCGGCCAGTCCCGCGGCGGCCACCGCGCCCGCCAGCCCCGTCCCCAGGCCGGGCCCGAAGGCGGCGTGGACCAGCGCCTGCAGGGTCAGCCACTCCGACACGAACCCGTTCAGCGGCGGCACTCCGGCGATCGCCGCGGCACCGAGCAGGAAGGCTCCCCCGGTCCACGGCATCCGCCGCAGGAGGCCGCCGAGGCGATCGAGGTGGAGGGAGCCGACCGCCCGCTCGATCGAGCCCGCGGCGAGGAACAGGAGGCCCTTGAAGACGGCGTGGTTCAGGACGTGGAGGAGGGCCGCGGCGAAGGCGAGGGCCGCCCAGGTGCGGTCCCCCTCCCAGAGGAAGACGAGCGCGGCGCCGAGCCCGAGCGCGACGATGCCGACGTTCTCGATCGAGCTGAAGGCGAGCAGGCGCTTCAGGTCCCGCTGGACCAGCGCGAAGAGGACCCCGCCGAGGGCCGAGAGCAGGCCGACCGCGAGGAGCGTGAGGCCGACCCAGAGGGGGACCGGCGCGGCCCACTCGAAGAGCACCCGGACGAGACCGTAGATCGCAACCTTCACCATCACCCCCGACATCAGCGCCGAGAAGTGGCTGGGGGCGACCGGGTGGGCGCGGGGCAGCCAGGCGTGGAGCGGCATCAGCCCCGCCTTGGT
>JAFDWD010000440.1 GCA_018268695.1 Actinomycetota bacterium | reverse complement strand
GGCGCGCTGGGAATCGGTGTCGGGCTCGTATTCGCCTGGCCTGACTTCGAAGCGCGCGACGCCATTGACGATCGTGGCCCGCGGTTCGGGGGTCTTGATCGCCTGCACGTATAGGTTGGCGAAGCTCGTCAGTTCCGTGCCGAACAGCATCTTGCCCTGCACGACCGGCGTCGGCGTCGGTTCGGGCGTGGGCGTCGGTGCGGTTTCGGGCGTGGGCGTGGGAGTCGGGGAAGGCGCCGGTTCGGGGGAAGGGGTGGGGGCAGGCACCGGTTCGGGTGACGGAGCCGGGGCGGGGGTGGGTTCGGGTGATGGAGTGGGAGTGGGGGTGGGTTCGGGAGACGGCGACGGGGTGGTGACAGGTTCCGGCGCCGGGGTCGGAGCGGGTGCTCGTTCGTGGCGCTTCGTCGTCGCGGCCCGCCGCTGGCTTATCCCTCGAGCCGCCCGGGGCCGGAGTTCCGACCGCCACGAGGACGCGATCGCGGATCGCGTCTTGGAGGAGCGAGCCCCGCGATCCGCGTGTGCCGTGGCGACGAAGAAGCAGAGGACGAGAAGGCAGAGCCCGAAGAGGGCGCTCGAGGCAACGGCGAAACGGGACCTACGCGTCACGGGAACGTTCATCACGGGCTCCTCCGATGGGCGAAATGAGACGGGCGACACAACGCTTCGCGCATCGGCCCGGCGTTCGGGGCGCTGAAGGGAGGTGGACGCGGTGGCACGATCGGTTGGTCCGAACGTCCATCGCGTACTACCTAATTTTGATGAGGGGCATTGCGCGGCCGGCTCCGGCCGGTGGCCGAGCTTCGAGTCAGACCGCGCGGTGGCGGTCGATGATGCGCTGGTAGTCGAGGCCCGCCGGGAGCGTCCCGAAGGCTCGGCCCCAGTCGCCGTCGAGGCGGCTCGCGCAGAAGGCGTCGGCGACCGCTTCGTCGCCGTAGCGGACGAGGAGGGAGGCCTGGAGGGCGAGGGCCATGCGCTCGACCACGCGGCGGGCGCGAATCTCGATCGTGGCGACGTCGCCGGGGAGTTCGTCGCGGAGGACGGTGGCGAAGGCGGCGAGGCGGGGCTCGGCGACGGCGCCGTCGGCGACCTCGGCGAAGAAGGACTCGACCGAGGCGGGGGACTTCACCATCGCGCGGAGGACGTCGAGGCACTGGACGTTGCCGCTGCCCTCCCAGATCGAGTTGAGGGGGCTCTCCCGGAAGAGGCGGGGCATACCGGACTCCTCGACGTAGCCGTTGCCGCCGAGGCACTCGAGGCACTCGCCCGCGTGGGCGGGGGCGCGCTTCGTGATCCAGTACTTGAGCACGGCGTTGGCGACGCGCTTCAGGCTCTGCGCCTCCGCGTCGCCGGCGATCGCCTCGTCGTAGGCGCGGGCCAGGCGCATCGCCGAGATCGTCGCCGCCTCCGACTCGACCGCGAGATCGGCGAGCACGTTCTGCATCAGCGGCTGCTCGACCAGGACGGTGCCGAAGACGGAGCGGTTGGAGGCATGGTGGATCGCCTGGGTGACGCCGGCGCGCATCCCGGTGGTCGAGCCGAGGACGCAGTCGAGCCGGGTGTGGTTGACCATCTCGATGATCGTCGGCACGCCCGCGCCCTCCTCGCCGACCAACCAGGCCGAGGCGGCGTCGAACTCGATCTCCGAGGAGGCGTTCGACTTGTTGCCGAGCTTCTCCTTGAGGCGTTGCAGGCGGAAGCGGTTGCGCTCGCCGTCGGGCGTCCAGCGCGGGAAGAGGAAGCAGGAGAGTCCGCCCTCGGCCTGGGCGAGGACGAGGAAGGCGTCGCACATCGGCGCCGACATGAACCACTTGTGGCCGGTCAGCTCGTACTCCGCGCCGGGGCCACCGCCGTTCACGGGGCGGGCGACCGTCGTGTTGGCGCGCACGTCGGTGCCGCCCTGCTTCTCGGTCATCCCCATCCCGGCGAGCGCGCCGCGCTTGTCGGGCGCCGGGGCGTTGCGCGGGTCATAGGTGCTCGTCAGGATCCGCGGCTCCCACTGCTCGGCCAGCTCCGGCTGCGCGCGCAGCGCCGGGATCACCGAGTAGGTCATCGAGATCGGGCAGCCGACCCCGGCCTCGGCCTGGGAGAAGCACATGAAGGCGGCGCCGCGGGCGACGTGGGCGCCGGGCCGCGGGTCGCGCCAGGGCGAGCTGTGCAGCTCGTGTTCGACGGCGGTGCCGAGCAGGTCGTGCCAGGCGGGATGGAACTCGACCTCGTCGACGCGGTTGCCGTAGCGGTCGTGGGTCCGAAGCTTCGGCCCGTTGTCGTTGGCCAGACGCCCCAGCTCCTGCGCCTCGGCGGAGCCCGCGAACTCGCCCACCGCGGCGATCCGCTCGGTCGCCCAGTCGGCCCCCTCGCGGCCGACCGCCTCGACCAACACGGTGTCGGCTTCGAAGACGTTGTAGTCGCTCAGCGGCGGCGGCTGGTTGGCGACGGTGTGGTTCCCGAACGTGTGGCGCTCCCTGGTAGCCATAAGGAACGATTGTGCCGGCTCGCCGGCCGGCGCGTCCGCTTTACCTGGCGTGAAGCGGCGACACTCCCGGCTAGATAGCATCGCCGGCCGATGCCGAAGATCAAGGTTGTGAACCCTGTCGTCGAGCTCGATGGCGATGAGATGACCCGCATCATCTGGTCGTTCATCAAAGAGCAGCTCATCCTTCCCTACCTCGATGTCGACCTGAAGTACTTCGACCTCGGGATCGAGAGTCGCGACGCGACCGAAGACCAGATCACGGTCGACGCGGCGAACGCGATCAAGGAGTACGG
>JAFDWD010000043.1 GCA_018268695.1 Actinomycetota bacterium | reverse complement strand
TCGAGGACGCGAACTCGCCGCCCTGGGCCAAGCAGATCTCCGGCCACGCCAACCTGATCGACGCGATCGATCAGACGAGCACCTACGAGAGCTCCGACGGCCGCCACTACGAGCTCGCCCCCGAGACGGCGACCCTGCTGGTCCGCCCGCGCGGCTGGCACCTGCCCGAGCGCCACATCTCCTTCGACGGCAAGGTCGGCTCCGGCTCCCTGGTCGACTTCGGCCTCTTCGCCTTCCACGGCGCCCCCCGCCTCGCCGCCCAGGGCCTCGGGGCCTACCTCTATCTGCCGAAGATGGAGCACCACCTGGAGGCCCGCCTCTGGGACGAGGTGCTGGCATTCGCCGAGGACAGCCTCGGCCTCGACCGCGGCCAGTTTCGCGCCACGGTGCTGATCGAGGCGCTGCCGGCCGCGTTCCAGATGGAGGAGATCCTCTGGGAGCTCCGCGAGCATTCCTACGGGCTGAACGCGGGCCGCTGGGACTACATCGCCTCGGCGATCAAGGTCCTGCGCGAGCGCCCCGAGGCCGTCCTTCCCGACCGCGCCGACGTGAAGATGACGGTGCCGTTCATGCGCGCCTACACCGAGCTCCTGGTCCGCACCTGCCACGGGCGCGGCATCTTCGCCATGGGCGGGATGGCGGCGCAGATCCCGAGCCGCACCGACCCTGAGGCGAACGAGCGGGCGCTGGCGGCGGCGCGGGCCGACAAGGAGCGCGAGGCCGCCGACGGATTCGACGGCACCTGGGTCGCCCACCCAGATACGGTCGCCACCGCGACCGCGGCCTTCGACGCCGTGCTCGGCGCGCGTCCGAACCAGATCGAGCGCCGCCGCGACGACGTCGTCGCCGATGCGGCGGCACTGGTCGACCTCGCGGCGACGCCCGGCGCGGTCACCGAGGCCGGGCTCCGTTCGAACGTCAGCGTCGGCTTCCAGTACATCTCCTTCTGGCTCGGCGGGCGCGGCGCGGTCGCCCTCAACAACCTGATGGAGGACGCCGCCACGGCGGAGATCTCCCGCAACCAGATATGGCAGTGGGTCCATCACGGGACGAAGCTCGAGGACGGCACCGTGATCGACGCCGAGCTGGTGCGGCGGATCCTCGACGAAGAGATGGAGCGGATCCGCGCCGAGGTCGGCGAGGAGACCTGGCAGGCGGGCCGGCCGGAGGAGACCCGTCAGGTCTTCGAGGCGATCGCGCTCGGCGACGACTTCCCCGACTTCCTCACCGAAGTCGCCTACGAGCTGCTCGACTGAGGCGGGCGGGCGGCGGCGCCCGCGTCTCAGCCCCGGTTCGGCGAGCCCGTGACCTTCGTGTCGTCGGGCGGCCAGGTGTCGACGTCCCAGTGCTGCTCGACCTGGGGTTTGGAGAAGAACGCGATGATCCGCAGATCCTCGGTTCCGGTGTTGCGAAGGTCGTGGGAAGTTCCTTCGGGAAGCACGAAGACGTCGCCGGGGCGGATCGGCCGCGCGCCCTCGTCGAGCAACAACTCGCCCTGCCCGGAGACGACGAACTGCGTCTCCTCGGCGGTGTCGATGTGCTTGCCGAGGCGGTCCCCGGGCGGCACCGCGAAGTAGATCGTCGCCGACTGCTCGGCGTCCTTGCCGCCGTAGGAGAAGAAGCCGCCGACCCAGGCGACTTCGTCGTCGGCCCCGGATTGCAGTTCGGTGGTCTCGAGATCGGAAAGGTTGGTCACGTTCATGGCGGGCGAAAGTGCCGGCCTCGGCGACCCGTGTCAAGGACGCTGGACAGTGGGATGAGGAGGATTAGGTCACGATCCTCGAGCAACGATTTCGTAACGCGTGGAGCACGTCGGAGCCGGCAGGATGGGCAGGTGGATTTCGACCGTCAGCCGACCCTGCGGGGCCCGAAGTTCCTCGTACGCCCGCTGGAGCCCTCTGACCATGACGCGTTCGTCGCGGTCGCCGCGGATCCGCTGATCTGGGAGGAGCACCCGGAGTCCGACCGCGCCATCCCCGAGAAGGTGGAGCGCTTCTTCGCCGACGCCCTCGCCTCCGGCGGCGCCGTCGTGGTCACCACCCCCGGCGGCGAGATCGTCGGCAGCTCCCGCTTCGAGGAGCCGGGTCCCGAAGGCGACCGGATCCTCATCGACCACACCTTCCTCGCCCGTCCCTACTGGACCCCAGAGGACTACATCGAGGTCAAGGGCCTCCTCTTCGAGCACGCCTTCACCACCTTCGAGAAGGTCGAACTGTGGGTCGGCGTCGACAATGGGCGCACCCGCGGCGCGGTGGAGGACATTCTCGGCGCCGCCTACGTCGAGACCGTCGCGACGCCCCTCGGCGACCACGCCGCATACGAGCTCTCCCGCGAGGCCTGGTCCGCGCGGGCCGGCCGGTAGCACGCGACCTTCAGATCGCGCGTCTCGACATCGCTGTCGAGCGCCTACGAGCTGCCGGACCGGGACCGGACCGGAAGCGAGGTGCGGCGCAACAGGCGGAGGGTCTCCTCGAGGTGGCGGTCGATCAGGACCCGCGCCTCCTCCGCGTCGCGCCGCTCGACCGCCGCGACGATCGCCCGGTGCTGGTCGAGGATCCGCCGCATCCGTTCGGAGCCGGCGCTGAGCGCGGCGAGCCCCATGCGGTTCTGCTGGTCGCGCAGGGAGTCGTGCGTGCGCAGCAGGATCGCGTTGCCGGTGGCGGCGACGAAGACGCGGTGGAACTCGCGGTCGGCGTCGACGAAGGCGACCGCATCGCCGGCGTCGGCGTGGCTCGCCTGGGTGGCGATCACCGCGGCGAGCCGGTCGGCGAGGTCGAGGTCGAGGTCGATCACCCGGGCGATCGCGAACTGCTCGATCAGCAGGCGGGTCTCCATCACATCCTCGACGTCGGCCGCCGAGATCGGCACCACCAGGGCACCGCGCTTGGGATAGAGCTGCAGCAGCCCCTCCGCCTCGAGGCGCAGGAAAGCCTCGCGCACCGGGGTCCGGCTGACCCCGACGGCGTCGGAGACCTCGCCCTCGCCGATCAGGCGGCCCTGCTCATACTCGCCGCCGAGGATGCGCTCCTTGGTGTGGACATAGGCCCGGTCCGCCGCCGACATGGCACCGATCTATAGCGCTTCGCCGCGACGGGTGGGACCGGCCCGGCTCGGCTCGGAGCGGTTTGACGATGACGTCGGGTTCAAATAGGTTCTTCCGGGTGACCGACTTTCTGGTCAGGCGCGACGACCTCACCAGCTGCCGGACGGCCGAGTCCGAGCCCCTCGAGGTCGGTCCCGGACAGGCCCTGCTGCGGGTCGAGCGCTTCGGCCTCACGGCCAACAACATCACCTACGCGGTGATGGGTGAGGCGATGTCCTACTGGGACTTCTTCCCGGCCGCGGAGGGGTGGGGCCGGGTGCCGATGTGGGGATTCGCCGAAGTCGAGCGGAGCGAGGCGCCGGGAGTCGAGCCCGGTAGTCGGCTCTACGGCTACCTGCCGCCCTCATCCGAGCTCCTCGTCGCCCCCGTGAAGGTCGAGCGAGGCGGCTTCGTCGACGGCTCGCCGCACCGGGCGGCGCTGCCATCCGCCTATCAGCGCTACCTGTTCACCGACGCCGACGGGCTTTACTCCGCCGCGACCGAGGAGATCCAGATGTTGCTGCGGCCACTCTTCATCACCTCCTTCCTGATCGACGACCAGCTGGACGACGAGGGCCTCGTCACCCGCGGCCCGATCCTCTTCTCCAGCGCCTCGAGCAAGACCGCGATCGCCACCGCCTTCCTGCTCTCGCGCCGCGAGGGGGTCGAGCTGATCGGCCTCACCTCGCCCGGCAACGTCGAGTTCGTCGCCGGCCTCGGGGTCTACGACGCGACCGTGAGCTACACCGAGATCAGCTCGCTCGCGCCGGGGCCCGCGACCTACGTCGACCTCGCCGGGGACGCGGCGGTGCGCCGGTCCGTCCACTCGCACTACGGCGACGACCTCGCCCACAGCATGGCCGTCGGCCTCACCCACCACGAGGGTTTCGGGGCCGATGGGGACGATCTGCCAGGGCCGCGACCGACGCTCTTCTTCGCTCCCGACCGGGTCGCCAGGCGCTCGGCCGACTGGGGCCGGGACGGCCTCGCGGAGCGGCTCGCCGAGGCCTGGCACCCTTTCTGCGAGTGGAGCGCCGGATGGCTCGAGGTGATCCCGACCGCCGGCTTCGATGGCCTGCGCGACGCCTACCTCGAGGTCCTGGCGGGCGGCGTCGACCCGCGCCGCGCCCACGTGGTCACCCTTACTTGACCAGCTTCTGGATCGCCTTGAACTCGGGCGAGCCGGCCGCTCCGAGCAGCTCGAACAACGCCATCTCGACGCTGCTCGACACCGCGCCTTCGGCCTCCATCCGGGAGATCCCGAGCTGACGGTTGAACTGCGTGCGGGAGGAGATGGCGTCGGCGATCAGCGTCACTTCGACCCCTTCGCGTCGCAGGCCCTGGGCGGTCTGGTGGATGCAGATATGGGCCTCGATCCCGAGTAGCAGGACCTGATCGCGCCCACCGAGGTCGAATCCCTCGGCCTCGGTGGCGGAGAACACCGTCTTCTCGATACGGGTGGTCCCGTCATCCAGGTGGCCGGCGAGCTCCTCGACCGTCGCGCCCAGCCCGCGCGGATATTGCTCGGTGACAATGACCGGCAGGTTCAGCGCGGCGGCGCCGTCCAGCAGGGTGGAGGTGGCGGCGAGGAGATCGTCGAAGCCGTCGATGACCGGGCGAAAGCCCTCCTGGACATCGACCACCAGCACGGTCGCCCGCTCGCGGTCTAGGGGTGCAGCGTCGGTCATCAGATCGGTCCTCCTGGCAGGTGGCTTCTTGATAAGGTTAATGAGCGCTTATTTATATCCAAGCTGAAGCTAGGAAAGGTCGAATGAAGGAAGCCCTGATCGTATCCACGGCACGCTCGCCGATCGGTCGAGCGATGAAGGGCTCGCTGAAATCGATGCGTCCCGACGATCTGGCGACCAAGATGGTCGAGCACGCGCTCGCGCAGGTCCCGCAGCTCGATCCGAAG
>JAFDWD010000439.1 GCA_018268695.1 Actinomycetota bacterium | reverse complement strand
TCGAGGAGGCCGGGCGCTCCCAGTTCGGCGCGTCCCTGTTCAAGACCTCGGAGCTCTTCGAACGCCTCTTCGGCCTCTCCGGCCTCGAGGACCTGCCCGACCCCTCGCAGTTCGACCCGACGCCCGAGGACGAGCGCGAGCTGCGCGAGCGGCTGCTGAAAGCCGGCGAACAGCGCGCCGAGTAGCGGTGCGGCTCGCCAAATACCTCGCTCACGGCGGCGTCGCGTCGCGGCGCAAAGCCGAGGAGATCATCGCCAAGGGGGTGGTGACCGTCGGCGGCGAGGTGGTCGTCGACCCCGCGCGGAACGTCGAGGACGGCGACGACGTGCGCGTGAACGGCGCTCCGGTGGGGGCGGAGGCGACCGAGGTGTGGGCGGTGAACAAGCCCGCCGGGGTCGTCTCTACCGCCCGCGAGCCGGGAGAGCGGCAGGCGGTCGTCGAGTTGGTCGACTCGAAGGCGCGGCTCTATCCGGTCGGGCGGCTCGACGCCGACTCGACCGGGCTCCTGCTGCTGACCAACGACGGCGCGCTGGCCAACCAGCTGACGCACCCGCGCTACGAAGTCCCCAAGACCTACCGGGCGCGGCTGGCGAAACCGCCGCGCGAGCGGGAGCTTGCCCGCCTCCGGGAAGGAGTCGAGCTCGAGGACGGCCCGACCGCGCCCGCCCAGGTGAAGAAGGTCGGCGACCGCGAGATCGAGATCGTCCTCCGCGAAGGCCGCAACCGCCAGGTGCGCCGGATGGTCGAGGCGGTCGGGAACCGGGTGGTCGCGCTGAAGCGGATCGGCTTCGGGCCACTGCGGCTGGGGAAGCTCGCGGAGGGATCCTCGAGGCGGCTGAGCGCCTCGGAGATCAAGGGACTGCGCGCCGGGCTTCCAACCGAGCGCGAAGGACCCTGAAGACCTGATCCGGTTCCCGTTCGACTTCGCGCCAGGTGACCCGGAGGACCTCGTAGTTCACGGCAACTAGTTCCCGGGTCCGTCTGTGGTCTTCCTCGAAGGCGACCTCGATCGTGTGATGTTTCCGGCTGTCCGCTTCGAGGACGAGCCGCTCGGTCGGCCAGAGGAGGTCGACCTCCAGGACCCGCTCGTCGGTACGGACACGGGCGTTGATCTCCGGGATCGGCAGGCGGGCGGCGGCGACCAACGGCAGGAGCTTCGCCTCGAAGAGGCTCCGAAAGGTCGAGCACCTGGCGGTCTCGTCGACCGGCCGCCACTCGTCGATGACGGTCCGCAGCGCCGGCGCCCCGCGCCGCCGCGGCCCGCCGGCGAGAACCGCGTCGACGGCGGCGAGGTCGAGGACCCCCAGCGTCGCCGCCATCGCCACCGCGTCCCTTAGTTGCTTGATCCCCTGCGTCCCCGCGAGGTCGACCAGGACGCGCGCCTCGGTCGTGCAAGGGACCCCGTGCGCGGTCCGCACTTCCGACGGCGCCGGGTATGGCACGACGTGGACGCGGATCCCGTCGACCTTCCTTCCGGCTTGCCCGGGGCAGATCACATCGACGGTCGCCGGATTGACCTCCCGGAGTCCCAGCAGCCAGGCGGCGCTGCGGTGCGAGATCACGGTCCCCGGCCCGCAGGCGAGCACGACAGCGCGAAGCCGGCCTCGTTCGGTGATGCCGTGACTCCCGACGGCGTAGACGCCCGTGACCACGCGGCGAAGTCGCCCCGCGCGGACCCAGCTGTCGATTCATCGTCGGAAAACCCGATCCGGCGAAGCTGTGAGCGTGAGGCCACGCCGTGCTGGCCCCGGGCGAGGGAAGTCGCGGATGCCGCGAGCACTGCGGTGTTCGAAATCCGTCTCATGGACGGATAAGGAACACCGCAAGGAGATTGACCCCCCTCGGGGCGCGGGTTCGGTTGGGGAAAGTCGCTCGGTGCGTTGCTTTGGGAAGATGCGCGGCCATGGATGTCGGCAGCTACCAGGGACCGCAGCCGCGGCTGTTCGCGCTCCGGGGAGCGGTGCAGGCGGAGGAGAATTCGCGCGAGGCGATCCTCGAGGCGACCGCCGAGTTGATGCGGACGATGATCGAGCGGAACTCGCTCGAGGCCGAGGACATGGTCAGCTGCATCTTCACCACCACAGCCGACCTCGACGCGGAGTTCCCCGCGGTAGCGGCGCGTCAGCTTGGGCTGGACACGGTGCCGCTGCTCTGCACCCGGGAGATCCCGGTGCCGGGCTCGATGGAGCGGGTGATCCGGGTGATGCTCCACTACTACGCCGACGCGGCGACGAAGCCCGAGCACGTTTACGTCGGGGCGACCCAGGCGCTGCGGGCCGACCTGGACGCCGCCCAATAACGGGACCCGCAAGAATCTCGTACCGATGACGGTCACCTACGCCGAGAAGCTTTCGCGGATGCCGGGCTACAAAGCCGGCGTTCCCACCGGGCAGGCGCCCGAGGCGATCGCCGCCGGG
>JAFDWD010000438.1 GCA_018268695.1 Actinomycetota bacterium | reverse complement strand
TCGAGGCGGTCCAGGTGCTCGGCGGCTACGGCTACGTCAACGAGTACCCGGTCGAGCGGATGATGCGCGACGCGAAGATCACCCAGATCTACGAGGGGACCCAGGAGATCCAGCGCGTGGTGATCAGCCGCGCGATGGCCGGCTGAGCGGTTGCCGTTCGTCGCTTGTCCCCCGTATGAGGGACAAGCGACGAACGGCAGGGCGGTACCCCTCCGTTTGGACGGGCGTGGGGCGACAAACGGACCCTTGAGGAGGGTCTCGGGGTCGGGCACGCTCCTCGGGGTGCACGGGGACGCGCGCAAGATCAGGGAGAAGTGGGCTGCTGACGAAACGGTCTACGGGCCGTTCGTGCAGCTCTCGGCGCCCGGGGAGCTGGAGATCTTCGCCCTCGCGGGATACGACTTCGCGATTGTCGACCTCGAGCACGGGCTGATCAACCTGGAGACGGCGGAGAGCATGATGCGCGCCTCCCACGCACGGGGCGCGGTGCCGTTCGCTCGGGTGCTGGCGAACCGGCCGGAGCTGATCGCGCAGGCGCTGAACATCGGCGCCGCCGGGATCCTCGCGCCCCACGTCGACACGCCCGAGGAGGCCGACGCGCTGGTCCGCGCCGCCCGCTTCGCCCCGCGCGGCTCGCGCGGGCTCTGCCCGTTCGTGCGCTCGGCCGACTACTCGGCGGCCAAAGGCCCGGCCTACTACGAGGAGGCGAGCGAGCTGGTGATCTGCGGCGCCCTGCTCGAGGGCCGCGAGGCCTACGAACGGATCGACGAGTTCATCGAGGTCGAGGGCCTGGACCTGCTGATGATCGCCCCGTATGACCTCTCGCAGTCGCTCGGCGTCCCCGGCGAGATCGGCCACCCGTCGGTGATCGACCGGGTCGAGGAGATCTGCGCCCGGGTCAAGGGGACCGGCAAGGTGGTCGGGATGTTCGCCGAGGAGCCGGAGAAATCGGGCGAGTGGGTGCGGCTCGGCGTCCGCTACATCGGCGCCGACGTCGACTCGCAGATCCTCCTGCGGGCGGCCCGCGAGCGGGTGAGCGCGTACCGGGCGGCGGTGTGAGCGCGCCGCTCGCCGGCCGCTTCGCCTACCCGCGCACGGCGGAGGTCGTCTACGGGCCGGGGTCGTTGTCTCAACTGGGCGAGGTGGCCGGGCGGGTGGGCGCCGAGCGGGTCTTCGCGATCGCCTCGGCGACGCTGGTCCGCGAAGGGCTCGAGGACCAGCTGCGCGCCGTGCTCGGCGACCGCCTGGTCGGCGTCTTCTCCGGCGTCCGCCAGCACGTCCCGCGCGAGTCGGTGATCGAGGCGGCGGGCGCGGCGCGCGAGGCGGGAGCCGAGGCGCTCCTCAGCGTCGGCGGCGGCACCCCGATCGACTGCGCCAAGGCCGTCGACCTCTGCCTCGCCGCCGGGATCACCGACGCCGCCGCGCTCGACGACTTCCACATCCGCTTCACCTACCCCGACAAGCTCGAGGCGCCGACGCTGCCCGACTCGGCGCCGCCGCACATCGCCGTGCCGACCACGCTGTCGGGCTCCGAGCACACCGACCTCTTCGGCGTCACCGACCGCTCGCGCAACGAGAAGGACCTCTACCGCGGCCCGGCCTTCGCGCCGCGCGCGGTGATCCTCGACGGGGAGCTGGCGCTGCGCACGCCGCCCGACCTCTGGGCGGCCTCTGGCGTGCGGGCGCTCGACCACGCGGTCGAGGGGACCCTCTCGGCCCGCCACGTCCCGATCATGGACGCGCTCGGCGCCGAGGCGCTCCGCATCCTCCGCACCCGCCTGGCGGAGAGCGTCGACGCCACCGAGCCGCTCGCCCCGCGCAGCGAATGCCTGCTCGCCGCCTGGCTGGCGATCTACGCGCTGACCAACGTCGGCGCCGGCCTCTCGCACGCGATCGGCCACCAGCTCGCCGCCGAGTTCGACCTCATGCACGGCGTCACCTCGGCGGTGATGCTGCCGCACGTCCTGCGCTTCAACGCCCCGGTGGTGGGGGAGCGGATCCTGCGCCTCGCCGAGCCGCTCGGGGTGGACATCGAAGACCTGTCCGAGGACGAGGCGTGCGCGCGGACGATCGACGCGCTCGCCGCCCTGATCGGAGACCTGGAGCGCTTCGGCGTCCCGCATACGCTCAGCGCCGCCGGCGCCACCCGCCCCGAGCTGGAGGGAGTCGCCGACCGCGTCCTCCACGACTTCGGCGTCCAGGCCAACCCGCAACCGGTGAGCGCGGACGACCTCGCCCGGCTCTTCGACGCCGCCTGGTAATCGCACCACGACCAAGGAGCACGATGGCCCGCCTCACCCTCACCTTCGACAACGGACCCGACCCGACCTGGACCCCGCACGTGCTCGACGTGCTCGGCCGGCACGACATCAAGGCGACCTTCTTCACCATCGGCCGCAAGGTCGCCTTCGGCCCGGGGTCCCGCGAGATCCTCGAGCGCGCCCACGGCGAAGGCCACTGGATCGGCACCCACACCTGGAACCACGTCTACTCGCTCGGCGACATCGATCGGCCCGACGCCTTCGCGATCGAGGTCGAGCAGTCCTTCGAGGCGGTCGGCGACCTCGCCCACCCCGACCTCCTCTTCCGCCCCTTCATGAACGCCGGTGTCGTCAACGACCGGATCTTCAAGAAGCAGGACGTGGAGCTGCTGGAGCAGGGCGGCTACACCTGCATCTTCTTCAACTCGCTGCCGCACGACTGGGACGACGGCACCGGCTGGGTCGACCGCGGCCTCGCCGACATCGAGACCCGCGAGTGGTCGACGATCGTCCTCCACGACATCGTCGGCTACCCGGAGGGGACCGACGCGCGGCCGATGGCGCGGCTCGACGACTTCGTCGTCGCGGCGCTCGACGCGGGCCACGAGTTCGTCCAGGAGTTCTCCCCGGACACGGTGCTGATCGAGCGCGGGAAGCCGCTATGCGACGTCGGTTTCCTGATGCACTGATGTCAGCCGAGTTCGAGGTCGAGCAGGCCGCTGTTGCGGGCGATGTAGACGGCTTCGCTGCGCGAGTGGGCGCCGAGCTTGGCGAAGAGGTTGCGCGCATAGCCCTTCGCGGTCGACTCGGAGATGTCGAGCTCCAAGGCGATCTGCTTGAAGCGCAGGCCGCGCTCCAGGTGGACGAGGATGCGCGCCTCCTGGCGGGTCAGGCGCGGGACCTCGCCCGCCCCGTCGCCTGCGTCGCCGGCGTCGGGGCGGAAGGCCTCGGTGTCGCCGTCCATCAGCCCGCGGATCGCGGCGGCGAGGCGCTCGGTCCCGGCGGAGCGGGCGAGGTAGGCGGCGGCGCCTCCCTGCTGGGCGAGCGAGCGGCCGGCGGGGGAGTCCTTGCCGGCCAGCACCAGCACCGGGCTGTTGGTGCCCTCGGAGCGCAGCGAGGCGAGGAAGCGATCGACCGGCACGCCGTCGAAGGCGACGTCGCAGACGACCACCTCGCAGTCGCGACGAGGGCCCGCGGCGGCGGCCAGCGCGCCGGCGCTGGAGAAGGTCTCGACCTCGACCGCGGCGGTCTTCTCGATCACCCGGGCGATGCCCTGGGCGAGGAGCTCGTCGTCGATGCAGACGACCACCCGCGCGCGGCTCTCCTCGAGCCGGCCGAGGGCCATCGTCAGCGCCAGGGATGCCTCGTTCATCGCCTCCAGCACGGGCTCCGGGTCGAAGTCGTCGCGGACCGAGCTGGCACCGAGGATCGCGATCGGCCGGCTGCCCATGAAGAGCGGGATCGAGCAGCCGGAGCGGTAGCCCATGTCGAGCACGAGGTTGTCCAGCGGGCGGCCGAAGTCGTCATGGGAGGCGAAGCTCTCCGCGCGGAAGACCTCGCCGCGGGCGGGGACCAGGACCTGGGTCGAGGCGTCGAGCGGCAGCTCGGTGCCGTCGGCGAGGATGTCGGAGCCGGCGCTGCCGACGACGCGGAAGGTGCCGGTCGCGTGGTCGACCGTGTGCAGGGAGATGCGATCGACGTCGGGGTGGCGGCAGAACTCGGCGAGCGACTCGCCGATGCCCCGCATCGAGCTGTCGGCCGCGAGACGTTCGGCGGCTGCCTGTCCCAGATTCATGACCCGACTTCCGACGGTACGCCCGCCGGCGCTCCGGGCCGACTGGCGGAAGCGACAGCGTGAGCGAGCCGGCCTCGATCGCGGACCTGCGGCTGCGCGCCCGCGCGCGCCTGCCGCGGATGGCGTTCGACTTCATCGACGGCGGCGCCGACGCGGAGACGACGCTGCGCGACAACGAGGCGGCGTTCGAGCGGATCCGGCTGCGGCCGCGCACGCTCGTCGACGTCTCGACCCGGGACTCCTCGACCACCGTCTTCGGCGAGCGCTGGGCGCTGCCGCTGGCGATCGCGCCGACCGGGATGTCGCGGATCGCGGCGCGCGGAGGGGACCTGGCCGGGGCGCGGGCGGCGGCGCGGGCGGGGGCGGCCTTCGCGCTCTCGACCATGTCCAGCCACTCGATCGAGGAGGTCGCCGCGGCGGCCCCCGAGGCGCCGCTGTGGTTCCAGCTCTACCTCTGGCGCGACCCGGAGATCGCCCCGCGGCTGGTCGAGCGGGCGCGGCGCGCGGGCTACCGGGCGCTGGTGCTGACGACCGACGTGCCGGTGATCGGCAACCGCCTGCGGGACCGGCGCAACGGCTTCGTCTTCCCCCCGAAGCTGCGACCGGCCACGGCGGTCGACCTGCTGCGCCACCCGCGCTGGCTGGCACAGGCGCCCTCGGCGATGAACTTCGCCAACGCCGAGATCGACACCCGCAACCCGATCGCCCACGCGGCGCTGGTGCAGAAGCTGCTCGGCTGCGACACCGCGAGCTGGGAGCGGCTCGCCGAGCTGCGCGAGCAGTGGGACGGTCAATTGATCGTGAAGGGCGTGATCACGGTCGAGGACGCGCTTCGCGCCGCCGACGCCGGGGCCGACGGGATCGTCGTCTCCAACCACGGCGGGCGCCAGCTCGACGGGCTGCCGGCGACGGTCGACGCGCTGCCGGCGATCGCGGCGGCGGTCGGCGAGCGGCTGACAGTGATGCTCGACGGCGGCGTCCGGCGCGGGTCGGACCTGGTCAAGGCGCGGGCGCTCGGGGCGCGCGCGTGCCTGATCGGCCGGCCCTGGCTCTACGGCCTCGCGGCGGACGGCGAGGGCGGGGTGGAGGCCGCGCTCGGCCTCCTCGCGGCCGAGCTCGACCGGACCCTGGCGCTGCTCGGCGTGCCCTCCTTCGACGACGTCGACGCGAGCGTCCTCGACGCCTCTCCGGCCGCCCCGACCCCACGAACGGACGGGTCGGCGGGCGCCTAACGTGGCGTTGCGGGGACGCACCGCCGACGAAAGCATCGGTCCGACCGTAACCACCAGGGACAGGACGGGCCATGTATCGAGTTGGAGTTGACATCGGCGGCACCTTCACCGACGTCGTCGTCGCCGACGACGCGGGCGATCTGGTCCGGGCGAAGGCGCTGACCACCCCGGCCGACTACACCGAGGGCGTCACCGCCGCGATCGGCAACGCCGCCGCCGAGCTGGGGATCTCGGTCGAGGCGCTGATGAGCGACTGCGCCGGGTTCGTCAACGGCACCACCGTCGTCACCAACTCGATCGCCCAGGGAGAGGGCCGCCGGGTCGGCCTGCTCACCACCCGCGGCTTCAAGCAGTCGATCTACATCCACCGCGGCATCCGCGAGATCCAGCTCGACCTGCAGAAGGAGACCCGCCCGCCCGACATCGTCCGCCAGCGCCACGTCGCCGAGATCGACGAGCGGGTCGACAAAGCCGGCGAGGTGCTGGTCGAGCTGAACGAGGACGACGTCCGCCGCGAGGTCCGCCGGCTGGTCGAGGAGGAGGGCGTGGAGGCGATCGCCGTCTGCTTCCTCTGGTCCTTCCGCCATCCCCACCACGAGCGGCGCGCGGGCGAGATCATCGCCGAGCTCTACCCCGACCTCTTCGTCAGCCTCTCCTGCGACGTCTACCCGCGCATCCGCGAGTACGAGCGGATGAACACCGCGGTGCTGAACGCCTTCGTCTCGGCCGGCGCCGAGACCTACATCGGCAGGCTGACCGACAAAGCGACCGAGCTCGGCCTGCAGGCGGGGCGGACCAGCTTCATGCAGAGCCTCGGCGGCCATATCTCCGGCCGCGAGGCGATGGACCAGCCGATCCAGCTGAGCCACTCGGGGCCGGTCGGCGGCGTCGTCGCGGCGAGCCAGTTCGCCGAGATCCTCGGCGAGTCGAACATCATCACCGCCGACCTCGGCGGGACCAGCTTCGACACCGCGCTGATCCGCGAGGGCCGCCCGGCCTACGCGCACCGGACGACGATCAACAAGCTGCTGACCGGGCTCTCGATCGTCGACATCCACGCGATCGGCGCCGGCGGCGGCTCGATCTGCTGGGTCGACGACCGCGGGCTGCCGCAGGTCGGACCGCACAGCGCCGGGGCCTACCCGGGGCCGGTCTGTTACGGCAACGGCGGCACCCGCCCGACGATCACCGACGCCAACGCGATCCTCGGCCTGATCGACCCGGGCAAGTTCTGGGGCGGGGCGGTGACGCTCGACGTCGAGGCGGCGCGGGCGGCGTTCGCGGAGAACGCCGAGGCGCTCGGCCAGCCCTTGGAGCAGGTTGCGGCCGGCTACCACGAGATCGCGATCACCCACATGGCGACGGCGATCGAGAAAGTCAGC
Organism: Actinomycetota bacterium; assembly: GCA_018268695.1. The sequence continues at coordinate 2,551 of JAFDWD010000438.1, read as the reverse complement.
CTCGGCCGCGGCTACGACCCGCGCGACTTCACCGTGATCGGCTACGGCGGCGGCTCGGGGCTCTTCATCGCCGAGGTCTGCCGCGACCTCGGGATCGAGAAGCTGGTGATGCCGCGCGCGGCCGCCACCTTCTCCGCCTACGGTCTCCTCTTCGCCGACGCGATCCACGCCGAGTCGACCACCGCCCAGTGGATCTACGGGGCCGGCGACGTCGGGCAGATCAACGAGCTCTACGACGGGCTGGAGCGCAAAGCCGTCGCCGCGCTCCGCGAGGAGGGCTACGGGGACGCCGACATCACGGTGCGCCGCGAGGGTGACGTGAAGTTCGCCGGGCAGTCGTTCGAGATCTCATTGACCTGGCCCTCGGGGGCGGTCGGCGAGAACGACCGCGAGCGCCTCGCGGCGGAGTTCGTCGCCGAGTACGAGCGGGTCTACGGGGCCGGCTCGGCCTGGGACGGGTTCCCGATCGAGCTGCACACGGCGCGCGTCGTCGCCTCCGGCAAGACCGTGAAGCCACCGCTCGGTACCGAGGCCGCCGAGCGCTCCCCGGCGACGCCCGCGGGCGAGCGCCGGGTCTTCCTCGGCGACCGCGAGCTGACCGCGACCGTCTACGACGGCGCCACCCTGGCGCCCGGGCAGACGCTCGAGGGCCTGGCGATCGTCGACGACGTCGACACCACCCTGCTGGTCCCCGAGGGGGCCCGGCTGGAGATCGACGGGATGCGCAACTACGTCTTCGAGATCGAGCCGTCCTACAAGCCCGGGGCCGGTGCCGCGCCCGCGACCGCCGTTGCCGGCTGAGCCCCGTCCACGCCCACCGAGGAGCCACCGTGTCCACCACCACCGCCTATGACCCGCTGCTCGCCAAGGTGATCCACCGCCGTCTGGAGGCCGCCTGCGAGGAGGCCGCGATCACCCTCAACCGCACCTCGGGCTCGCCGATCGTCACCGAGGCGAACGACTTCTCGACCTCGCTGCTCTCGGTGACCGGCGAGGTGATCGCCTTCACCTCCTACCTGCCGCCGCACTTCGTCTCGGCGATCAACTGCGTGCGCGACCTGCTGCGCGAGGTCGACCTCGAGACGGTGAAGCCGGGCGACCACTTCGCCGCCAACGATCCGCACACCGCACATCCCTTGCACGCCGCCGACCCGAGCGTGATCACCCCCGTCTTCGGCGAGGGCGAGCTGGTCGCCTGGGCCTACTCCTCGGTGCACGTGCTGGACATCGGCGGCCTCACGCCGGGCGGCTGGATCCCCGGCTCCTACGACCGCTACGGCGAGGGCTTCCTCTTCCCGATCACCAAGGTCGTCAGCGAGGGGGTCTGGGACGAGCAGTTCGTCAAGTTCTACCTCGCCAACGTGCGGATGGCGGAGTCCCTGAACGACCTGCGCTCCTGCGTCGCCGCCAACAACACCACCGCGTCGCGGCTGCAGGAGGTCTTCGAGCGCTACGGCGCCGCGACCGTGAAGGACTACGCCGACTACAACATCACCCTGTCGGAGCAGCACGCCCGCGAGCGGATCGGCGAGCTGCCCGACGGCACCTACACCGCCCACGACTGGGTCGAGTACGACGGCCACGGGACCGAGACGATGTCGCGGCTGTCGGTCTCGATCACGGTGCGCGGCGGGGAGATGCTGATCGACCTCTCCGACTCGCCGGCGGAGGCGAACTCGTTCATCAACGCGACCCGGGCGGCGCTGCTCGGCTGGGTGCTCGGCGACCTGATCCGGGCGCTGATGCCCGACCTGCCGATCAACTCCGGCGTGATCCGGCCGCTGAAGGTGGTCCGCTCGGAGCCGGGGACGATGCTGAACCCGTCGAAGAACGCCGCCACCTCGGCCGGGCACATGGAGTCCGGGACGAAGGTGATGCGCGCCTTCCACTGCGCCCTGCACAAGGCGATCGGCCTCAGCGAGAACCCCGACATCCGCGCGCGCTGCGCCGGCCTCGGCGGCAACGTCGCCCCGCACAACGTCGTCTTCGGGCTCGGCGAGGGGGGCGTGCCGCACGTCTGGGTGTCGTTCGACTCGCTCGGCACCGGGCTCGGCGCGCAGGCCAACGTCGACGGCCGCGAATGCGGCTGCTACGAGGACATGACCGGCTCCCGGATGCTCGACATCGAGCTCGAGGAGAGCGCCCCGACGCTGCACTACTACCGGCGCCTCTGCCCCAACTCCGGCGGCCACGGGTTCCGCCGCGGCGGCATGGGGATCGACACCGCCTGGCGGACCAAAGGGATGAGCGGGACGCAGATGACGGTCTTCTCGAACGTCACCCGGGTCCCCTCGCGGGCGCCCGGCGGCGGCTATCCCGGCGGCGGCACCGGCAACCTGATCTTCAAGCACGGCGAGGGGCTCGACACGTCCTCGCCGACCGACCTCGGGGCACGCTTCATCGCCGAGGACCTGACCGAGGGCGCGACCCTGCCCCCGTCCCACGCGACCAACCTGCAGATGGACGACGAGGACATCACCCGCACCTACGGGGCGGGCGGCTCGGGGCTCGGCGACCCGCTCTTCCGCGAGCCGTGGCGGGTGGCCGAGGA
>JAFDWD010000437.1 GCA_018268695.1 Actinomycetota bacterium | reverse complement strand
GTCGAGATGACCGTCGCCTCGATCGGCCGGCTCGACTTGAACGGCACTGCCGACGAGCAGGCGATGCAGGTCCGCGACGCCATCCGCGTCCTCTTCCCGGAGGCCGTGACCTTGGTGCGCGAGGCCCGCGAAGGCCTCAGCTGACCCGTCGGGCGCCGAGCGGCACCTAGAGCAGTTCGAAGCGCAGGTCGACGACCGCGCCGTTGCGGAACAGCGCGCCGAGCAGCTCGACCGGGACGGCGATGATCGCCGCGGGGATCGCCAGGACGACGCTGGCGAGGGCGTCGATGCGACGCTGCCAGGGCTCCTCGGCGGGGGCGGCCGGGCCGGATCCGAGCGCGGCGAGGGCGATGTTGTGGCCGAAGGTGACGGAGTTCAGCAAGGTCTGCCAGGTCTGGACGAAGCTCGCGCCGGGGACCCAACGGCGACGGCGCACAACCTGGTCGCGCTGGGCGATCAGCCTGCGCACGGACTCGACCGTGAACAGATAATGGACGCCGGGGACGAGGCTGGCCCAGCCGGCGCCGCCGATCGAGCAGGCGAGGCTCGCCCGGTTGGCGATCCGCGCCCGCTCCTGGTCGCCCAGGCCGTCGAGCGCGTGCAGTGCCTCCTCGGTCCCGGCCGACTCGCCGACGATGCCGAGGCCGCAGCTCTCGCAGCGGCGCACCGGGGCGCCGAGGCGGTCCTCGTCGGCGAGCCAGCCGAAGAGCGGCTCTCCGCAGGCGGGGCAGGGCGGGTTGTCGGGGCCGGCGCCCGCCTCGAGCGGAACGGACCGACGCGTCGTCAATTCATCCATGGGATGTAGCGTACGGGCCGTGCAAGAGGGCAGCCCCAGTTGAACCGCCGCAAAGAGGACGTCTTGGCGTGGGAGTCGCGCTGGAGTTTGCGCACCGGGTTGCTGACCTTCGCGGCCGTGGTGATCGTGATCATCTCGTCGGTGATGATCGCCGGCGTCGGCGCCGGCGGCGAAGCCGAAGTGCTGCGCTCGCTGTACGACGAAGCCTCGACGGTCACGCTCTCCTCGGTGCTCGAGGCGATCGGCTTCGTGATGCTCGCCGCGCCGCTCTACTTCCTCTTCCGCGCCGCGCTCGCGCGCTCACGAGGGAAAATGCGGGGCCAGCTGGTCGGGGTGATCGTGGTTGCGCCGATCTTCCTCGCGGTCGGCGGCGTCCTGAACGGGATCGCGACCAACGAAGCCGCCGAAACCTTCCACAAGGGCGAAGCGAAGTCGACGATCAGCGCCGAAAAGGGCGCCGAAGAATGTCGTGACGAAGAACGCGAAAAGGGCGCGAAGGAATTCGGGGAAAAGTACGACTCCGGCGCGAGCCCGCTCAAAGACTGCGAAGCCACCGAACAGGAAGAAAGCGAAGCCAAAAACGCGCTGACCGAAGCGTCGCTGCGCAATCCGGCGACCGGATTCGGCCTCGCCGGGCGTATCGGCCTGGCCGTCGCCCTCGTCTACACCTGCCTCTGGGCGATGCGGGTCGGCCTGCTGACGAAATTCTGGGGTTCCTTCGGGATGGCCCTCGGGGTCGCCGCGTTCATCCTTCTGGTTCAGTTCTGCCTGATCTTCTTCATCTATCTCGCCCTGCTATTGGTCGGCAAATTGCCGCGCGGGCGACCTCCGGCTTGGGCGGCCGGCGAAGCCGTGCCCTGGCCGACGCCGGGCGAGCGGTTGGCGAAGGAAATCGAACCGAAGGGCGCCGGGCCGGATACCGACGAACCGGTCGAAGCCCCGGGCCTGGGCCGGCCCATCGAAGCGCCAGAGCCCGAGGAAGCCCCCGAACCCGAAGGCGACGGCTCCTCGCCGGACGACGAAGGCGGCAGCGGGCCGCAGCGACGCAAGCGCAAGCGCCGGGGCTAGCGCCACCCCCGGGTGCTTCGCGGTCTCTGGACGGTCTAGGAATCCTGCTGCTGCAGCCCGGCCGCGACCTGCTTGCGGTGGGTGCGGATCTCGCTCATCATCCGCTCGAGCCGGGGCTCGGTTGAATCGTCGACGAACTTCATCGCCGCGGCGACCCCGGGGTGAACGGCGGCGATGCCTTCGTGCATCGCCTGAGCGACGGCGCGGTAGGTGGGGTGGCCCTCGCGGCCGGAGCGTAGCTCGATCAGGTGCATCGCCTCGCGCGCGTTCAGGTCGAGGATGAAGCGGATGCGGAAGGCGAGGCTGAGCGCGTAGGGGGCGAGCTCGTCGAGGCCGGCGACGGCGAGCCGCTCGTACTCGTTGCGGGAGATCTCCAGCGCTCGTTCGAATTCGCCGCCGACGCCTGCCTCGCGGACCTCGTTGGGGATCCCGGCACCGAGCTCGGGGCCGAGTCGCTGCCATTGCACGGTCAGCAGGCGGTGGCGCTGGAGGTCGCGGAAGGCGCCGTAGTCGGAGACGATCTCGAAGCGATAGCGGAGCGCCTCGAAGCCGCGACCGGGACGGTGGCGGCGGTTGGCGCGCTCCCCGACCACGGCCGCGAGCAGTTCGCCGCGCTCCGCCGCGCTCAGTCCATCGACGTGGGCGCGGATCTCGGACTCCGGCACGGCCGCCGCCTCGTAGAGGCAGGCCGCGAGCAGGTCGGCTTCGGTCCCCTCGACGGCGAGGAGGTCGACGGTCGGCGCCGGATCGGCTTCCTCGCGGCGGCCGAGGCCGAGGCGCTCGACCCAGCGCTCGGTGCCGGCGCGGCGCTCCTGCAGGTAGGACACCCACTCGCCGCCCCGCTCGGGCCGCTCGACCCGGGAGACGAAGCTCGGCATCACCTGCTGCAGCTCGGTGAGGATCATCGCGCCGAACTCGCGCGCCTCGGGCAGCGGCGAGGCCATCAGCCTCAGCAGCAGCTGCTCGTAGGCCTGGCCGGACGCATAGATGCCGACGTGGCTCAGCGTCGCCGCGGGCAGGAGGCCGCGCAGGAGGTCGAGGGCCTTGGCGCGGATCGAGCGTCGCCAGGCGGCCTCGGGCTCATCGTCGCCGCGCGGCCAACGCGTCGCCGCCCACTCCTCGACCTGGCCGAGCGAGCGCGAGTAGATGACGAAGATCTCGTCCATCGCGGCGGCGAACTCGGGGCCGAGCTCCTCGTCGCGGTAGAAGCGATAGCCGCCGCCGGGCAGCGCTTTGTCGTAGGGGATGTAGCGGGTCGACTGCTCCAGGTAGGCGGCGAGGCGGCCGCGCTGCAGCACCTTGGTGAGGATGTTCGAGACCCACTCGCAGGCGACGTGGGCGCCGCCGACCTGGGCGATCGAGTCGTCCCCGTAGCCGACGAAGACGCGCTCGTAGAGGCCCGCGGCGCGAGCGCCCTCCTCGGCGTCGAAGGGGCGGCCACCGGCGGGCGCGTCGGCGGCGAACTCTTCCAGGTAGAGGCGGCGAACCGACCCGGAATAGCGCGAATAGCGGGCAAAAAGCGCGCCTTTGACCGTTTCCGGGAGGTTGACCAAGGCGAATACCGGTCGATCCAGATTGGTGAAGTGAGGCGCGAGGAGGGCCTTCTCCTCGGGCGTGAACTGTTCGGCCGGGTAGCGCATGGGTGGGCCATCGTACGCCTGCCACTGGATGTCCTCGGGACGTGTGAC
>JAFDWD010000436.1 GCA_018268695.1 Actinomycetota bacterium | reverse complement strand
GCTCGCCGGAGCGGGCGCCGCGTAACCATGAGACTTCATGCCGCCCGCACTCCCACCTTCTCCCACGCGCCCGCCGGCGGGCCGCGTCCCCTCGCTCTCGTGACCCGCGAGCACGAGCCCGTCCTGGCGCCCGAGCTGGTCGACCTGCTCGGCCCCGAGCCCGGCCAGACCGCCGTCGACTGCACCTTCGGTGCCGGCGGCCACGCGCGGCTGATCGCCGAGCGCCTCGGCCCGGAAGGGACGCTGATCGGCATCGACCGCGACCCGGCCGCCGCCGAGCGCTTCAACCGCTTCGCCGCCGAGGCCCCGTGCCGCGCGCTCTTCGTCGGCGCCGACTTCGTTGCAGGACTTCGTGCGCTGCAAGGCGAAGGAATTTGCCCAGACATGGTCTACATGGATCTGGGAATGAGCTCGATGCAGATCGACGCCTGGGAGCGGGGCTTCTCGTACTCCTACGACGCGCCGCTCGACATGCGGATGGACCCGCGCCAAGGCTTCAGCGCCGCCGACCTGGTGAACGAGTGGCCGGAGGGCCGGATCGCCCAGGTGCTGCGGCGCTTCGGCGAGGAGCGCCACGCCGGCGGCATCGCCCGCGAGATCGTCGCCCGCCGCCCGCTGCGGACGACCGGCGAACTCGTCGCCGCGGTGCAGGCGGGGATGCCCGCCTCGGCCCGCTTCGGCGGCGGCCACCCGGCCAAGCGCACCTTCCAGGCACTGCGGATCGCCGTCAACGGGGAGCTCGACCTGCTGAACGAGGTGCTGCCCCTGTCCTGGGACATGCTGCCGCTCGGTGGCCGCTTCGCCGCGATCTCCTTCCACTCGCTGGAGGACCGGCCGGTGAAGCAGTTCCTCGCCGCCAAGGCGACCGGCTGCGTCTGCCCGCCGGAGCTGCCGGTCTGTGTCTGCGGCCACGAGCCCGAGGCCGACCTGCTGACCCGCCGCGCCGTCGCGCCGAGCCCGGAGGAGATGGAGGACAACCCGCGCTCGCGCTCCGCTCATCTGCGCGCCGCGGTGAAGATCGCCTTCGACACGACCGCCGCGAGCGGTGCCGCGCCGAGCGGGGTGGACGCCTGATGGCGGTCGCCGCGCAGAAGCTCAAATCCGCGTCGCAGGCCGCGCCGCCGCCCTCGCGCACCGCGCCGCCCGAGCCGAAGAAGCGCCCGCGCGACCGACCGGCGCCGGGCAAACCGCGCAAGGTCCGGCTCGACGACCCGCCCGCCAAGCCGGGTGGCCGTCGCAAAGCGAGCGCCCGTGCCGCGACCAAGGCGGCGCCGAGCCACAAGATGGGGGCGACCGCCCGCGCCGCGACCGCGAAGGCCGCGCCGGCCCGCAAACCCGCGCGCCGCAAAGTCGCGCCGAAACGGCGTCCCGCGAGCGTCATCCCGATCGCCGCCGGCCACGTCGGCCGCGCCGCCGTCGGCGTCACCCAGCTTCCCGAGTCCGGCCTGATCCACCGTCTCACCCGCGGCCGGCTCTGGATCGGCCTGCTCGGCGTGCTCCTGGTCGGGATCGTCGCCCTCAACGTGGTGACGCTGAGCTTCGCCGCCTCGAGCGGCAAGATCGACGCCAAGAACACTCTGCTCGGCAAAGAGAACTCGATGCTGCAGAGCCGAGTCGCGACCGTCCTGGGCCAGGCCCGGATGCGGCACGAGGCCGCCGAACTGGGGCTCGCGATGCCGACCGAAGCGGTGCCGCAGCTGATCGAGGCGAAGGGCACCGACGTGAAGGAAGCCGCCGCCCGTCTCGGTGCCGCCGCGCCGGCGCTCGGGGCGACCTCCGAAGGCGAAGCCGCGGGCGAAGAAGGCGCGACGGGCGAAGAAGCGACCTCGACCGAAGGCGCCGCGTCGGGCGAAGAAAGCGCCGCGGCCGGTGCCGCCGCCTCCGGCGAAGAAGGCGTGCCCGGCGCGGAATCCTCCGAAGACCTGAGCCAGTTCACGCCCGAACAGATCGAAATGTTCGAACAGGAATACGCCGAACTCCTCGCCTCCGAAGGCGTGACCGAAACGCCGGCGGGCTAGCGACGCGATGCGCCTGATCGAGCGACGCATCGGACTCCTCTTCGCCGGCTTTCTCGTCGCCTTCCTCCTCGTCATTTGCCGCGCCTTCTGGTTGCAGGGGGTGGAAGCCTCGACGCTGTCGTCACAGGCGCTGAACCAGCAGACGCAGACCGTGATGGTGCCGGGGCTGCGCGGCGCGATCCTCGATCGCAACGGCACCCGCCTCGCCTCATCCGAAGACGCGGCGACGATCGTCACCACTCCTTATCTGGTGAAGAAAAAGGTGAAAGCCGCCAATGAGCTGGCGCCGATCCTGAAACAGAAGCCCGCCAAGATCCTCAAGGCACTGAACACCGAATCGGGCTTCGCCTACCTGGCGAAAGACGTCGACCTGGCGACCGCGATGAAGATCGAAAAACTCGGCATCGAAGGGATCGAACAGATCCCCGGCAGCCGCCGTACCTATCCGCAGGGCGAAATGGCCGGGCAGGCGATCGGCGTGGTCAGTAACGAAGGACAGGGGCTGACCGGGGTCGAGTTGGGCGAGAACAAGGCGCTGTCGGGCGAAGAAGGCGAACGCCGCATCGTCACCGACGCCCTCGGCGACCCGATCAAGCTGGAAACGGTGAAGGAAGCGCGCGACGGTGAAGACGTCGAACTGACCCTCGACCCGGTGATCCAGGGGGAAACCGAACGGATCCTGGCCAAGGTCGGCGAAACGTACTCGCCAAAAGGCGCGACGGCGATCGTGATGGACCCGGAAACCTCGGAAATCCTGGCGATGGCGAACTGGCCGCCGATCGACCCGGGGGAACTCGACAAGGTCAAGTCGAACGAAGAACTGCTGAACCAGGCGACGAACCTGAACTACGAACCAGGCTCGACCTTCAAGGCGTTCACCGTCTCGGCGGCGCTGGAAGAAGGCCTGGTCACGCCGACCACCGAATTCGTCATCCCGCCGTCGATCGAAGTCGGCGAACGGATCATCCACGACGCCGAGGAACACGGGACCGAGACGATGACCGTGGAACAGATCCTGGCGCGGTCTTCGAACATCGGCGCGGTCGAGATCGGCCAGAAGATCGGCGCGACGAACTACAGCAAGTGGGTCGAAAAATTCGGCTTCGGCAAGCCGACCGGGAT
>JAFDWD010000435.1 GCA_018268695.1 Actinomycetota bacterium | reverse complement strand
GGGCCTTGTGGGACCGTGACGGATGTGTGGACTTCGTGGCGGAAGCGTCACGTCTCTCTGGAGTTTCAGACGAAAACCCTCACGTCCTGGGCGTCTCATGGAGGTCACAGCCTGCCAGGACCTCCATGAGACGCCCAGGGCACCGCTACTCGGACGGCCACCTCCGCCGGAGCGACGAACTCAGTCCCCCGTCGCCCTCCACACCCAGACCATCGCCAGTGGCTGTAGCGGCAACCTCGCCCACAATGCCCACCGCGGGAGCCGGTGGGCGCCTGGGATCTTCTCGGGGCTGGTCGCCATCCAGACGTTGGCCGGGAAGACGGCGAGGAGCAGGGCGATCAGCCACCAGCGGCCCGCGCGGCGGGTGGTGGGGTGGAGGACGGCGAGGCCGCCGAGGATCTCGGCGACGCCGGAGACCGCCACCGACTCCTTTTTCGGGAACGGTGGAGGGGTGATCGCTTCGTAGGGCTTGGGGCGCACGAAGTGCATGAGGCCGGCGAAGGAGAAGAAGGCGGCGAGGGCGGTACGCGAGAGTCTCATGGCGTTGCAGTCTGCCACCCGCCTCGGCGAGCCGCGCCACCCGGCTCGCTATCTTGGATTCGTGCCGGAATTCAAGCTGAACTCTGCCTACGTCCCTACTGCGGACCAACCGAAGGCCATCGCCGGGCTCGCCGAGGGCCTCGGTGCCGGGGAGCGCTTCCAGACCCTGCTCGGGGCCACCGGAACGGGGAAGACCTTCACGATGGCCGGGGTGATCGCCGAGGTCCAGCGCCCGGCGCTGGTGATCGCGCACAACAAGACGCTCGCCGCGCAGCTCTGCAACGAGTTCCGCGAGTTCTTCCCGGAGAACGAGGTCAACTACTTCGTCTCCTACTACGACTATTACCAGCCCGAGGCCTACGTCCCGGCACAGGACCTCTACATCGAGAAGGACAGCTCGATCAACGACGAGATCGACCGCCTGCGCCACGCGGCGACGGCCTCGTTGTTCGCCCGCCGCGACGTGATCATCGTCGCCTCGGTCTCCTGCATCTACGGCATCGGCTCGCCGCAGGTCTACAACGAAAAAATGCAGCTCTTCCAGGTCGGCAAGGTGATCGACCGTGACGAAGTCCTGCGCAAGCTGGTGAAGATGCAGTACCAGCGCAACGACGCGGTGCTGGGGCGCGGCCACTTCCGGGTGCGCGGCGAGGTTCTCGAGATCATGCCCTCCTACGCCGAGACGGCCTATCGGATCGCGCTCTTCGGCGATGAGATCGAGGGCATCCAGCACTTCGACCCGCTGACCGGCGAGGTGATCGACGACATCGACCACGTCTCGGTGTGGCCGGCGTCGCACTACGTCACCAAAGACGAGACGGTCGAGCGCGCGGTGCAAGAGATCCGCGCGGAACTGGAAAGCCGCACCGCCGAACTCGAAAACGAAGGCAAACAGCTGGAGGCGCATCGACTGCGCCAGCGCACGATGTACGACCTCGAGATGATCAAAGAGCTCGGTTTCACCTCGGGGATCGAGAACTACTCGCGGATCCTCGACGGCCGCGAACCGGGGACCCCGCCGCACACCTTGATCGACTACTTCCCCGACGACTTCGTCTGCTTCATCGACGAGAGCCATCAGACGGTGCCGCAGATCGGCGGCATGTTCGAGGGTGATCGTTCGCGCAAGACGACGTTGGTCGACTTCGGCTTCCGCCTGCCGTCGGCGATGGACAACCGGCCGCTGAAATTCGACGAGTTCCTCGAGCGGGTGCAGCAGCTGGTGATGGTCTCGGCGACCCCGGGGCCGTTCGAGAAAGCGGAATCCACGCGGACCGTCGAGCAGATCGTGCGGCCGACCGGCATCGTCGACCCCGACATCGAGCTGCGCGCGACCCGCAACCAGATCGACGACCTGATGAACGAGGCGAAACGGGTCGCCGAGAGGGGCGAGCGCGTCCTGGTGACGACGCTGACCAAGAAGATGGCCGAGGACCTCACCGCCTACCTCCTGGAGTACGGGGTGAAAGTCCGGTACCTGCATTCGGAGATCGACACGCTCGAACGGATCCAGATCGTCCGCGACCTGCGCCTCGGCGAGTACGACGTGCTGGTCGGCGTCAATCTCCTGCGCGAGGGACTCGATCTGCCCGAGGTCTCGCTGGTGGCGATCCTCGACGCCGACAAGGAGGGCTTCCTCCGCGGCGAGACGAGCCTGGTGCAGACGATCGGCCGCGCGGCGCGCAACGTCAACGGCCGGGTGCTGATGTACGCCGACAAGGAGACCGACGCGATGCGGGCGGCGATGCGGGAGACCGACCGCCGTCGGGCGATCCAGATCGTCTACAACGAAGAGCACGGGATCACCCCGACGACGGTCCGCAAGGGCATCTCGGAGATGTCGGAGCTCCTGGCGATGGAAGACCGGGCGCCGGCGCGCAAACGGCGCAAGCGCACCGAGCGCTGGGACAGCCCGGAGGAGCTGGAGAAGACGATCGTCGCGCTCGAGGAGGAGATGCTGGCGGCCGCCGACGATCTGCGCTTCGAGGAGGCGGGGCGGATCCGCGACGAGCTGCGCGAGCTGCGGCGCGACCTCGAGGGAATGACGGCGGGGGCCTGAGATGCCGGTCGACGTAGCCGAAATCGACTTCGAGCGCGACGTCCTCGAGCGCTCCAAAGAGGTGCCCGTGGTGGTCGACTTCTGGGCCGAGTGGTGCGGCCCGTGCCGGCAGCTGAGCCCGGCGCTCGAGGCGGCCGAGGCCAAGCGCGACGGCGAGGTGGTGCTGGCGAAGATCGACACCGACGCCAATCAGGCGCTCGCGCAGCGCTACGGCATCCAGGGCATCCCGGCGGTGAAAGCCTTCCGCGACGGCCAGGTGGTGGACGAATTCGTCGGCGCCGTGCCGCCCGCCAAAGTCGAAGACTTCTTCGACGGCCTGGCGCCCTCGCGCGCCGACCAGCTGCTCGCGGCGGGCGACGAGCTCTCCCTCCGCGAGGCGTCCGAACTGGAGCCGCGCCGCGCGGACATCGCGCTGGCGCTCGCCAACGCGCGTCTGGCCCGTGGGGCCGAAGCGGAGGCGGCCGAAGCGGTTGAGGGGTTCCCCGACGACTTCGGCGCCGCCGGCATCGCCGCCCGGGTGAATCTCGCCGCGGCGGGCGTCGCCCCCGAGGCGTGGAAGTCGCTTGACGCGGGCGAGCCCGAGGCCGCCCTCGACGCCCTGCTCGAGGCGCTGTCCGAGGACGGCGCCGATCCGGACCGCCGCGACCAGCTCCGCCGCGCCATCGTCGGCATCCTCGCCGGCTTCGACCCCGCCGATCCACTCGCCCGCGAGTACCGCCGCAAGCTCTCCGCCGCTCTGTAGCCCACCCGGCGATCACTAGGCGGCCTGGGCCCGGTGACGGTCGACGCGGTTCCAGCAGAGCGCCAGGGACCTCCCGAGCGGCTCACGGCCCGGGTGCTCCGGGAGCTCGTCGAGGAGCCGCTCGAGCGCGACGGGGAGGAGGAGCCCCATGCGGTCCGCGCACTCGACCGCGAGCTCGAGCTTGTACTGCCAGGCGATCGAGGCGTAGTCGAGCAGCGTCCTCGGGACCGCCGTGACCGGCAGCAGCTCGGTCGTCGCCAGATCTGCCTGGCGCAGGTCGGGGCAGCGGTGCAGGCCGATCTCTTCCGGCCCGCGCCTGTGCCCGGGGCGTCCGGGGACGCTGACGCTGACCGGGATCTCGAGCTTCCTCTCGAGACCCCAGAGCCAGACCGCGGACTGGAAGCTGAGCAGCGCGCCGTCCCCCCGGAAGAGCACCGCCGCCTTGCAGAGCCCGTGGGCGCTGAGGCCGCCGTGCCCGACCGCGAAGACGTCGCGGTGCCAGGCCTGCAGCCTGCCGTTGCGCAGATACAGCTCGACGGTCCGCTCGGTGAGGCCGAGGTCGGTCAGCTGGGCGCGGGTGACGATGCCGTACTGGCGGGCCGCGAGGCTCGCCAGCCGCTGATGGTTTCGCGTTCGTCTCGACATGCCGGGCCAAGGGCGCGGACGTCCGAAGTTCTCCCCCCTTGGCGGGCTACGGAATCGAAAAAGACCGCAAATGGCGGATTTGTTCAGTCGCCGGCGGGAGCGGGGGACTTAGGGAGCGGTGGAAGCGTGGGGGAACATCTGTTCGCTTGGCTAGACTCGTTGTTCGTGCCCGCTTCAGAGAAAATCGTCATCTCCGGTGCCCGTGAGCACAACCTCAAGGACGTCTCGCTCGAGTTGCCTCGCGACGCGCTGATCGTGATCACCGGGTTGTCCGGGTCGGGCAAGTCGAGTCTCGCCTTCGACACGATCTACGCCGAGGGCCAGCGGCGTTATGTCGAGTCGCTCTCCTCGTATGCCCGCCAGTTCCTCGGGCTGATGGAGAAGCCGGACGTCGACTCGATCGAGGGGCTCTCGCCCGCGATCTCGATCGACCAGAAGACGACCTCGCGGAACCCGCGATCGACGGTCGGCACGGTGACCGAGATCTACGACTACCTGCGGTTGCTGTGGGCGCGGATCGGCCACCCGTTCTGCCCGACCTGCGGCGAGGAGATCACCGGTCAGACCCAGGAGCAGATCGTCGACCGGCTGATGACGATCGAGGACGGCAAGAAATTCATGGTGATGGCGCCGGTGGTGCGCGGCCGCAAAGGCGAATACGGCAAATTGCTCGAGCAGATGCGGCTCGAGGGCTACTCGCGGGCCGAGATCAACGGCGAGCTGCGTCGCCTTGACGAGGACATCGTCCTCGACAAGAAGTTCAAACACGACATCTCGATCGTGGTCGACCGCCTGGTGATGAAACCGGAGCTGCGGCGACGCCTCAGCGAGTCGGTCGAAGCGGCCGCCGGGATCGCCGCGGGCCTGATCGAAGTGGAGTTCGTCGACACCGACGAGCCGAAGCTCCTGTTCTCCGAGCAGTTCGCCTGCCTCAACTGCGGCACCTCGATCCCGGAGCTCGAGCCGCGGATCTTCTCCTTCAACTCGCCGCACGGCGCCTGCGACGGCTGCCACGGGCTCGGCTTCCAGAAAGTGATCGACCCCGAACTGGTCGTCCCCGACCCGACGCTCTCGCTCGGCGAGGGCGCCCTGCAGCCCTGGAACCGCGGGGTCACCGCGTACTGGCGGCGGCTGATCGCCTCGGTGGCCGAGGCCTACGACGTCGACATCGACACGCCTTGGTCGAAACTGAAGAAATTCGAGAAAGAGGTCTTCCTCTACGGGACCGGCGACGAGCGCCACCAGGTGACCTACACGAACCGCTTCGGTCGCCGCCGCTCCTACAAGGTGCGCTTCGAGGGGATCGTCAACAACCTGCAACGACGCTACGAAGAGACCGACTCGGAGACGAACCGCGAGCGGATCGAGGGCTACATGGCCGAGCAGCCGTGCCCGGTCTGCCACGGTGCCCGGCTGCGGCCGGAGAGTCTCGCGGTGAAGGTCGGCGGGCTCAGCATCGCGGAATACTGCGACCTCTCCGCACGGCGCGCCAAAGAATGGATCGAAGATCTGGAGCTGACGGAGACGGAGCGGGCGATCGCGCGCCTGATCGTGCGCGAGGTCACGGAACGGCTCACCTTCCTCGACAACGTCGGGATCGGCTATCTCTCGATGGCCCGGACGGCACGGACGCTGTCGGGTGGCGAGGCGCAGAGGATCCGCCTGGCGACCCAGATCGGCTCCAGTCTGGTGGGAGTGATGTACGTGCTCGACGAGCCTTCGATCGGCCTGCATCAGCGCGACAACGAGAAGCTGATCGCGACGCTCGACCGGCTGCGCGACCTCGGCAACACCGTGATCGTGGTCGAGCACGACGAGGGCACGATGATGGCCGCGGATCATCTCGTCGACCTCGGCCCCGGTGCCGGCGAGCACGGCGGTCACATCATCTCCGCAGGCACCCCGAAGCAGGTCGCCAAGGACCCGTCCTCACTGACCGGCCAGTACCTCTCGGGGAAGAAAAAGATCGAGGTGCCGGAGGAGCGGCGCAAGCCGAAAGGCGCGCTGGCCGTGCGCGGCGCGCGCGAACACAACCTCAAGGACGTCGACGTGACGGTGCCGCTCGGGGTCTTCTGCTGCGTCACGGGGGTGTCCGGGTCGGGGAAGTCGACCCTGGTCAACGAGACGCTCTACCCCTCGGTGGCCAATCGTCTCCACCAGGCGAAACTGCGCCCCGGCGCCCACGACGGGATCGACGGCCTGTCGCAGATCGACAAGATCATCAACATCGACCAGTCGCCGATCGGCCGCACGCCGCGATCCAACCCGGCGACCTACACCGGCGTCTTCGACCACATCCGCCAGATCTTCACGCAGACGCAGGAGGCGCGCGCCCGCGGTTACAAGCCGGGCCGCTTCAGCTTCAACGTCAAGGGCGGGCGCTGCGAGGTCTGCAAGGGCGACGGTCAGATCAAGATCGAGATGCACTTCCTGCCCGACGTCTACGTGCCGTGCGAGCAATGCCACGGCAAGCGCTACAACCGCGAGACGCTCGAGGTCCACTTCAAAGGCAAGAACATCGCCGACGTGCTCGACATGTCGGTCGAGGAGGCGGTCGGCTTCTTCGAGAACGTGCCGAAGATCGCTCGTCGACTACGCACCCTGCACGACGTCGGTCTTGACTACATCCGGCTCGGCCAGCCCGCCACGACCCTCTCCGGCGGCGAGGCCCAGCGGATCAAGCTCGCGACCGAGCTCTCCAAAGTGGCGACGGGGGACACCCTCTACATCCTCGACGAGCCGACCACCGGCCTGCACTTCGCCGACGTCCAGAGGCTGCTCGAGGTGCTCGGCAGGCTGGTCGACGCGGGCAACTCGGTCGTCGTGATCGAGCACAACCTCGACGTGATCAAGACCGCCGACTGGCTCATCGACCTGGGGCCGGAGGGCGGCGAAGGCGGCGGCCAGATCGTCGCGGTCGGGACGCCGGAGGAGATCGCCGCGGTCGAAGAGTCATACACGGGTCGGTTCCTTGCCGATCTGGTCCGACCGGCCAAGTCCGGAAAGGCCGCCAAGCTGCCGGTAGCTGCGTAGTTCATTTGGACATTTGGGTGCGCCCGTTAAGGCCCCATTGTCCTTTAGGAGGAAACCCCTGCATGCACGCATGGCTATCGGTCCACGGGGGTATGGTCGGCTGGAACGTTGGGGGGAGAACAAAGGAGGAGTGATGCCCCTATCAGCTTGGATGAAGAAAGCCCTCTTCGCGGCTTTCGCCCTCGTGCTGATCGCCGGCGTCGTCGCGGGGTGCGGCGGCGGTAGCAGCAGCACGACGAAGACGGGCGAAGAAGAAACCAGCGAAGGCGGCGGTGGTGGTGGCGGTGGCGAAGGTGTGAAGATCGCCCTGCTTCTGCCGGAAAACGAAACGCCCCGTTATGAAACGAATGACAAACCCGACTTCATAAAAGCGGTAGAAGAACAGTGCCCGAACTGTGAAGTCAGCTATTTCAACGCCGGTGGCGATGTCGAAAAACAGGCTAGCCAGGGTGAAGCTGCACTGACCCAGGGCGCTGAAGTGTTGGTCCTCGACCCGATGGACTCGAAAGCGGCCGCGGTTATCGTCGAAAAAGCTCACGCCCAGGAAGTGCCGACGGTCAGCTATGACCGCCTGACCGAAAACAGCGAAGTGGCCGGATACGTCTCGTTCGACAACGAACGGGTAGGCGAACAGCAAGCGGAAACGCTGTCGAAAAAGCTGAAAGAAATCGGCAGCCCGAAAGGTCCGATCATCAAGATCAACGGCGATCCTGCTGACCCGAACGCGGCGCTGTTCAAGGCGGGCTCGAACAAAGTGTTCGAAGAAGAAGGCGTGGAAATCGCGAAGGAATACGACACGCCCGGTTGGACCGCCGAAAATGCCCAGAAGGAGGCCGACCAGGCGATCACCGCTCTCGGCAAGAACGGTTTCGCCGCCATCTACGCGGCGAACGACGAAACCGGCGGCGGTGCGATCGCGGCGATGAAAGGCGTCGGCATCAACCCGGAAGAAAGGCCGGTCACCGGTCAGGACGCGACCGTCGCGGGGCTGCAGCGCATCCTCACCGGCGAACAGTTCATGACCATCTACAAGCCGATCGAACCGGAGGCACAGATCGCCGCCGAAATGGCGATCTCCCTGGGCGAAACCGGCGAAGTCGAAACGAAAGAAGAAACGCAGCTCATCAACAACGGCAAGGCGGAAGTGCCGTCGGTGCTCCTGCAGTCGACGCCGGTCACGAAAGAAAACGTGAAGACCACCGTCGTCGCCGACGGATTCGTAACCACGGCGGAACTGTGTGAAGGCGCCTTCGCGGCGGCTTGCAAAGAAGCAGGGATCTCGGGCTGAGCATGAGTCCGGATCAGCCCCTTCTTCAGCTGGAGGGGATCAGTAAGCATTTCGGCCCGGTCCACGCGTTGGACCGGGTCGACTTTGCCGTCAACGCCGGCGAGGTCGTGGGCCTCGTCGGCGACAACGGCGCCGGCAAGTCGACGCTGGTGAAGGCCATCGCCGGCATCAACAGCCCCGACAGCGGCACGATCCGCTTCGACGGCGATGAGGTGTCGATCAACAAACCACAGGACGCGACCAATTTGGGGATCGCGACCGTCTACCAAGACCTGGCGCTCTGTGACAACCTCGACGTGGTGGCCAACCTTTTCCTCGGCAGCGAGGAGAGGCTCGGTGGCCCCGGTCTGGTGACCCGCCAGCTCGACGAGGTCGACATGGAGAACCGCGCCGCGGAGCTGCTGTCAAACCTCGCGGTGACGATCCCGAGCCTCCGCAGCGAGGTCGGGACGCTTTCCGGCGGACAGCGCCAGCAGGTGGCGGTTGCCCGTTCGCTGCTCGGCGAACCGAAAGTGGTGATGCTCGACGAGCCCACCGCGGCACTGGGCGTGCCGCAGACCAAACAGGTGCTGGCGTTGATCAAGCGCCTGCGCGAACGCGATCTCGGCGTCGTCGTGATCAGCCACAACCTGGCTGATGTCTTCGAGGTCTGCGATCGGATCTTCGTACTTCGCCTCGGCCGTCCGGCGGGCGACTTCTCCGCCACCCAGGTGACGGAGGAGCACGTCGTCGCCGCGATCACCGGGCTCGGCAACAACGCCGGCGCCCGGGCCGAGGTCGCCGAGGACAAAGCGGAAGCCGCCGACGGCGGCGCCGGGGGGGAGAAAGCATGAGCACCACGCCTGTACCGACCGCCCCTCAGTCGGGCGACGACAGCTTGGAAAAGCCCAAACTCGACGTGCGTAAACAGATGCGCCGGATCATCCAAGGCGACCTTTCGTCGGTCCGGGTGATCCTTGGCCTGGTCGTCATCGCGCTCATCTTCCAGGTCCAGGAAAGCCGTTTCCTTTCGGCGCAGAACCTGACCAACCTGATGCTGCAGATCACCACCATCGGGTTGATCTCGGTCGGCATCGTCTACGTGCTGCTGCTGGGGGAGATCGACCTCTCGGTCGGCGCGGTGTCCGGCCTCGGCGGCGCGGTGATGGTCGTCTTGAACGTCAAACATGGATGGAATCCGTATCTTGCGATCGCCGCGGCGGTCGCCGTCGGCGCCGCGATCGGATGCGCCCAGGGGTTTCTCTTCAGCAGGTTCGTGGTCCCGTCCTTCGTGGTCACCTTGGCGGGGTTATTGACCTGGCAAGGAGCGCTGTTACAAGTGCTCGGCCAGACCGGGTCGCTGAATGTGACCAACCCGAAGATCACCGGCCTCGCCAACATCTTCTATTCGAATACGACCGGCTGGATCATCGCCGCGGTCTGCCTCGTCGCCTATGCGTTGGTACTCGCGATCGGTTACCGGCGAAGAGTGGCCGCCGGGCTGGGCGACAGTAACCCGCTGCCGCAGATCTTTCGCTTCGTCGTCATCGCGGCGATCGTGATCGGCGCCGTGGCGATCTTCAACGCTTCCCGCGGGGTGCCGCTGGCGGTGTTGATCCTGCTCGGCTTCGTGATCGGGATGGAGTACGTGGTGCAGACGACGACCTTCGGCCGTCACGTCTTCGCCGTCGGCGGCAGCGACGAGGCAGCCCGAAGGGCGGGTATCCGCGTGAACGGGGTCAGGATCGCCGTCTTCACCATCTCCGGCTCGATGGCGGCGATCGGCGGGATCATGGCCGCCTCCCGCCTCTTCGCCGTCAACCAGAACTCCGGCGGCAACGAATTGCTCCTCCTGGCCATCGCCGGCCCGGTGATCGCGGGCACCAGCCTCTTCGGCGGCCGCGGCTCGGTCTGGACGGCTCTCCTCGGTGCCCTCGTGATCGGCTCGATCTCCAACGGCATGGACCTCCTGGGCCTCGCCTCGCCGATCAAATACATGGTCACCGGCGGCGTCCTCCTCATGGCGGTCCTCGTCGACGCCGTGGCCAAACAGCAACGTCAGACGCGCGGGAGAGCGTAAGAAGTCAGGTCAGCGCCCGGGCCGCCGCAGGCGGCCCGGGCCGGTGCCTGGCGTTTGCCGGCGCCCGATCGCGAGGGACGCAAGGGCTTGCGGCGAGCCCGGCCGTCTCGGCCACCGCCCCTGCACGCTTGTCTCGCTATGCGAGACCAGCGTGCAGGGGGCAGGCTGTGGCCGTGGCCGAGACGGCCGGGGTATGAAAAGGTGGGTCGGAAGTGCGACGCCGTCCCGGGAGACGTGCGGGAGATGTCCGCAAAGTCCACGCTTTCGTGCGTGTTCGTCATTGCTCAAGAAGCTCTGTGTCACATTGGGTCCCTCT
>JAFDWD010000434.1 GCA_018268695.1 Actinomycetota bacterium | reverse complement strand
GCCTACGCCTGCGCGGCCCTCGGGATCCGGGGACGCATCCACCTGCCGCGGACGACGCCGCGCCAGAAGCGCGAGCGGATCGCGGCGATCGGCGGCGCCTGGGTCGACATCGTGATCGAGGGCGATACCTACGACGATGCCGCAGCGCTGGCCGCCGCCGCCGCTCGCGAGAGCGGCGCCCCGCTGGTCCCCGCTTTCGACGATCCGCGGACGATCGCCGGCCAGGGAACCGTGGCGATCGAGATCGTCGAGCAGCTCGGCCGCGCGCCGGACCTCCTGGTCATCCCGGTCGGCGGCGGCGGCCTCCTGGCCGGGATCGCCTCCTGGTTGAAGGAGAGGCATCCGGCCGCAGGGGTCACCGGCGTCGAGCCGGTCGGCGCCGCAGCGATGGTCGCGGCGCTCGCGGCCGGCGGGCCGGTCGACCTCTCCGAGCTCGACTCCTTCGTCGACGGGGCGGCCGTGCGCCGGGTCGGCGACTTCACCTTCCCGCTGGTCCGCGACAGCGGCGCCAAGCTGGTGGAGCTCGAGCCGGGCGCCATCTGCGCCGAGATGCTGACGCTGTACGAGACCGACGGG
Source organism: Actinomycetota bacterium (assembly GCA_018268695.1). The sequence goes on along the minus strand of JAFDWD010000434.1, from coordinate 1,251 downwards.
ATCATCGCCGAGCCCGCCGGCGCGCTGGCGACCGGCGCCCTCGGCATCGCGGTCTCGCCCGCCCCGGAGGCGCAGGTCGTCTGCGTCGTCTCGGGCGGCAACAACGACGTCAGCCGCTATTCGGAGATCCTCGAGCGGGCGCTCATCTTCGAAGGCCTCAAGCACTACTTCTTGGTCGAATTCCCCCAGGAGCCCGGCATGCTCCGCCGCTTCCTCGACGAGGTCCTCGGCCCGACCGACGACATCACCCTCTTCGAGTACGTCAAACGCAGCAACCGCGAGACCGGCCCGGCCCTGGTCGGGATCGAGATCGCCGCCCGCTCAGACCTCCCCGGCCTCCTCGCCCGCATGAACCGCTCGCCGATGCAGATCGAGCCGATCGACCCAGATAGCGCCGCGTTCCGGTTCCTGTTGTAGGGAGTGGAAAGGGACGGGTAAGGGACGCAAGGCGGTGTCGGCGAGCGCGGCCGGGTATGAAAGGTGAGGAGAAAGTGCGACGCCGTTGCGGGTGATGCGCGGGAGACGCCACGAACTCCACACTTCCTCCCGAGTTCCTCCACGTTCGTCCGTATTCCGTCGGGGGCCCGATGTTGATGGGCCGAAAACCCGCCTATATGACGGGTTTTCGGCCCATCAACCTGGGGGTGATGTGGAACCGTGACGGGGGTGTGGAGTTCCGGGCGGAAGCGTCACGAACCCTCGGAGTTAGTCACGAACCCCTCACGCCCAGGGCACCGCAACTCGGACGGCCGCCTAACCCCCATCGAGCTCCGCCCGAAACCGCCGACTCGACTCCACCCCGGCCCCGGCGACTTGCGCCTTCGTCCGGAGGTCACGATCGGAGGTGACCACCACCACCTCGTCCGCCGCCAGCCATTCGGGCAAGCGCGCGAGGATCTCGCGGTCGGCCGCATCCCGTCCGCCGTCGCTCGCCCAGGCGACCTCGACCCGCTCGGTCTCGATCTCTTCGCGCGGCTCGCGCTCGAGCATCACCGTCACCCGCTCCGCCCCGCCCTCTGCCCAGCGGTCGACCTGGTCGACCAGGCGCCCGACCGCGGCGTCCCGGTCGCGCCACCAGCCGTCGGGCCGAGACCCGATCACGTTCATCGCATCGACGACGCGGTGCATGGCGCCCTACGGCCCGGTCGCGGACGCCGGGATCTCGTAGCGGTCACCGTAGGTGTGCCAGACGAGCGGCGGGCGGAGGGCGAGGTTGCCTTCGCGCAGGAAGCGGCGTTGCTCGTCGTCGAT
>JAFDWD010000433.1 GCA_018268695.1 Actinomycetota bacterium | reverse complement strand
CGCCAGCGCGCCAGGGCGGTCTCCGCGTCGGCGATGCGTTCGCGGCGGATCGCCCGCTCGAGCCAGTCGACCCGGCCGGGGGAGAAGCCCGATGGCCCCCGCAGGTAACGCAGGAGGTCGGCGGCCCGGCCGGTCCCGAAGGCGGTCTCGAGCAGGGCGACCACGGCGCCGCCGACCGAGGTCGAGGCGACCGGGATCTCGGCCTCCAGCGCGGCGGCGATCCCGTTCGCCTCCAGCGCCGCTTCGACCTCGGGGCCGCGCCGGCCGGGATCGCGTAGGGCGACCGCGATCTCGTCAGGGACGGCGCCCGCGTGGATCAGCCGCGAGACCTCGGCGGCGATCGCTTCGGCCTCGGCGCGGGCGCCGGCCGAGCGCAGCAGGGTCAGGTCGGAGGGCTCGGGGAGCGGCTCGGGCGGCGTCCCCGGCAGGCCGAAGCCGCGGGCGAGCGCGTATAGCTGGGCGCTCTCGGTGTTGGCCGGGTCGGCCGGGAGGATCTCTTCGTCGACCGGTCCCAGGGCGCTCAGCTGGTCGAGCAGGTCGGCGCGGGCGGCGAGCGCCTCGTTGCCGGGCTCGAACGGCACCGCGATCGTGACCTCCGTGTGGGCGGCGAGGGCGCCGACCAGGTCGAACTGGGCCGGGGTCAGGTCGTCGAGGCCGTAGAGGAAGACCGGGCGGCCGGCCCAGGGGCCGGGGTCGGAGCGCAGGAGGGCGGTCGCCTCGCGGGCGATCTCGGCAGGGTCGAGGCGGCCGCTGCGCTCGCGGGCGGCCTCGTAGCCGGCGAAGAGGGTCGCGACGTCGGCCAGGTAGGCGGAGCCCTCGAGGGTCCCGGCGCTCGCCTCGATGTCGCGCGGGGCGACCCCGGCCGCCCCCAGTTCGTCGAGGAGCCGGGCGAAGGCGGCGGCGAAGCCGGGGCGCCCGGCGGAGCGGCGCAGCGGCCCGAGCCGCGGCGAGAGCTCCTCGACCGCGACCTCGACGCAGCGGCGGCGCTGGGCGGGGGAGAGGACGGCGCCGGGCGGGCGGCCCGCCACGGTCGCGATCTGACCGAAGAGGGCGCCGAAGGTGAGCACGGTGCCGCCCAGCGGGGCGCCACTCCCGAGGTGGGGGG
>JAFDWD010000432.1 GCA_018268695.1 Actinomycetota bacterium | reverse complement strand
GTCGGTTCCTTCGTTCTCGAAGTGGTGCGGGAGATCGGCGTCGAAGGTGACGGAATCTCCCTCGTGAAGCTCGTGGCGCTCGCCTTCGATGACCAGGGCGAGGTCTCCTGCCAGGACCACGGCGGTCTCGCGGCTGCCCGGCTCGTGCATCGGCGGGTCGGAGGCACCGCCGGTGGTCGCGCCCGGGTCGAGCACGTGCAGGGACACGTCGGCGCGCTGCCCGGGCAGTGGCGGGGTCAGCTCCTCGATCCGGTGGCCGCCGCGGCGGCTCTCGCGGCGCTCGGTGGCGCGGGAGATAGCGACGTGCCTGCCCTCGTCGAGGCGCAGCAGCTGGGACAGCGTCAGCTCGAGGCCCGCGGCGATCTTCGCCGCCACCGCGAGCGTCGGCGAGGTCTCGTTGCGCTCGACCTGGGACAGCATCTGCGCCGAGACGCCGGAGCGGTCGGCCAGATCGCGCAGGGACAGCGACATCGCTTCGCGCAGAGCGCGGATGCGGGGGCCGACGGGTGGCGGGGATACGGGAGCTACCGTTGCCATGGTGCGTACGCTATCACGGACGCTTGTAAGTCGGCGGCGAGAGCGGCGGGTTCATTCCGAATCTGGTTTTCCGTGATGCGGACCACGCGATACCCAGCGGCTCCGAGCTTCCGATCCCTCCTACGATCGCTCCCGAACGCCCGGCGCGTCCCGTGCGACCTGAAGCCGTCCAACTCACCGACGAGACGCGCTTCAGGCCAGAAACAGTCGACCTGGAAACGGTCGTCGCCGATCGAAAGCCAGAAGTTCAGGCGGGGTCGGGGAAGGCGATGGACATCGAGGAAGGCGACGAAGAGCTCCTCGAGGTCGCTGCGGATGCGGCCGCCGGGGTCGTCGCGGAGGTGATCGAGGGCTTCTCGACACGCCTTGGCGCCGCGATGGTTCGGATGGCGGGCGAGGAGAGCCGGGAGCGAGACGGTGCCGTAGATGCCGAGGTATTCCATCTCTCGGAGCGCGGACTCGGCCGCCGCCTCGCCCTTTTCGGCCGCGAGGTCGAGGACGGCTCGTGACGCGGAGGTGACCGGGATGCCGTCGACGACCTCCCGCTCGTCCTCGGGGAGCATCGAGAAGTGGCGGTGGATGGAGCGGGTCGAGCGACATTTGCGTGGCACCGTCACATGGATCTCACCCGTCCCCGACCCCCAGGCCCCGTAGAGCGCCGTCGCCGACCGATGACTGAGCACCGCCCCGTCCCCGGACGCGAGCACGGCCGCTATCCACCGCCCCCGCCGAGTGATTGCCGTATGCCCAACCGCGTAGACGCCCCGATGGAGTCGATGTAGCGCGCCCCGGGACTCCCAGCCGGCGATCGAGTCCTTGGTCAATCCCAAGCCGAGCAACTGTTTCGTCGCCACCACCCCATGCTGTCCCCGCGCCAAATCGGCTACGGCCGGCCCCACCGGTTGCACTAACTCGTCGTGGCGACGAGTTAGTGCAGACGGTCCGGGCATGGGACGGACCGTGGCACCGAAATGCGCACGCGTGGTGCGCACTCTTCGGCTTTAGGCGAACGCCTTTGTTACGGGCCCGTGCGCTCGATGGCGGCTTCGGCGGTGGCGGCCTCGGCCTCGCGAGTGGCGGCGCCTTCGAGGCTGTTGGACAGCGCTCGCAGGTAGGCGCGGGCGCTGGCCTCGATGATGTCGGTGGCGACGCCGGAGCCGGAGGCCAGGACACCGTCGGTGCGGAGCTGGACGGTCACCTCGCCGAGGGCGTCCTCTCCCCCGGTCACCGCCTCGACCGTGTACTTGACCATCTCCGACTCGGTGCCGACGGCCTTCTGGATGGCGCGGAAGACGGCGTCGATCGGGCCGTCGCCGGTGGATTCGCCGAGGACCTCCTCGCCCGAGGGCAGGGTGACGCCGACCTTCGCCATCGGCTCCTCACCGCTCGCCGCGGTGACCGCGAAGGAGGCCAGCTCGTGGGCGTCGGCGCGGTCGCGCATCTCGTCGGAGACGATCGCCTCCAGGTCGAGGGACGTCACCTGCTTCTTACGGTCGGCGACCTCCTTGAACGCCTTGAAGGCCGAGTTCAGCGCGCCGCCCTCGACCTTGTAGCCCAGCTGTTCCAGCGCGTCTTTCAGCGCGTGGCGGCCGGAGTGCTTGCCGAGGACGATCGAGTTGGACTCGAAGCCGATTTCGGTCGCGTCCATGATCTCGAAGGTGGTCCGCTCCTTCAGCACCCCGTCCTGGTGGATACCGGACT
>JAFDWD010000431.1 GCA_018268695.1 Actinomycetota bacterium | reverse complement strand
TCGAATTCCCCGCCGACGGCACCGCCAAGGCGGCGAGCATCTCCTCGACCAGCTTCTACTACCTCTTCAACGCCGACATCGCCTGCGCGGCGTCGGTGCCGCAACCGCCACCGGTGGCGACGCCGTCGCCATCGCCGACCCCGACGCCCGTCCCGACCCCGACGGCTCCGAGCAACGTCTTCCGCGTCGTCGGCCTGAAGAAGTCCACGCTCAGCGTCAGCCTCGCCTCGCCCGGAGTCCTCACCGCCACCGAAGCGCCGGCCAAGGGAAAGAAGACCGCGCCGCGGTTGCTGAAGCCCTCGAGCGCGACCGGCGGCCCGGGGACCGCGACGCTGAAGTTGGCGCTGACCGGCGCCGCCAAGGCGATGCTGCGCGAAACGGGCAAGGTCAAGGTGCGGACGACCCTCGCCTTCACCCCGACCGGGGGCAGCACCGCGGTCCAGCTCCGCGTTCTGACGGTGAAGCGGAGCGTCAAACATCCGACGCGTTCCTCCTTGGCCTTACTGGCCGCGCCCTCCGTCGCCGGGGCCGCGCTGCCCACGACCACCGACACCTTGATCGTCCCCGCCAAATCGATCGCCGGCGTCGCGCTCGGTGCTTCGGCGAAGTCCGTGATCAAGGCGTGGGGCAAGGATGAAGGCTGCGAATACCAGTGCATCTACGAGGGCGCGGCGGGCAAGGACGAGACGCCGAGCCTCGCCGGAGTCCTGCTCGAGAAATCGGCCGCCGGGTCCGCCAAGGTCTGGTCGGTCTACATCGACGCCGGCCAGAGCTCGGCGGGAGGGAAATCGGTGCCCGACTTCGACACCCCACTCAGCCGCTTCAAGACGGCGAAGGGGATCGGCCTCGGCGCCACCGTCGGCGAACTGAAGCGCGCCTACCGCGCGGCAAAGAAAGAAGGCTCGACCGTCCTCTTCTCCTACACGCTCAAGGGTCCGAAGGAAAGCGCCACGACGTTCTCGTTCGGTGCCGAAGGTCGGATCATCGGGATCGCCGTACGCAGCCACCCGGCGGGCTGACCAGCGCCGGCGGGCCCGGGCGGATCGTTGGCCTAGTTCGCGGGCGCCGCGTCGGCCGGCTCGTCGGCTTCGGGCTCGGCGTAGAGGCTCTCGGAGGCGAGCTCCATCGCGCGGCGGCTCCAGAGCTTCACCTCCATGAAGACCTCGTCGCCGTAGCCCTCGAGGGCGTCGAGGGCGATCAGGGTGAAGCGGTCGCGGTTGATCTCTTCCTGGTCGACCGTCTCGTCGTAGAGCTGGGCGGTGGCGGCGACGGCGCCGCGGACGAGGGGGCGGCCCCAGACGAG
>JAFDWD010000430.1 GCA_018268695.1 Actinomycetota bacterium | reverse complement strand
CTCGAACCCCTGGCCTCCTCGCTGCCAGCGAGGCGCTCTTCCAGCTGAGCTACAGCCCCAGGAAACGCGTAATCGTCGGCGAAGTGTACCGATGCGCGCTGGTTGTTTCGTGCCGCCCCCAGCCTGAGATGAGCGGCAGCCTTCCCGTCGAAAACCTCGACCGGCAGAAGGTAGGAGGTGGCCAGGTCGCCGCAGTAGACGGCGACCAGATCGACTTCGTGCCGCGCGTAAGCTCTGACCACATAGCCTCGGGTCGGTGAGTGGTACGACGATCGAAGCCGTACCTTGATCACGTCGCCATGGCACGGCGCCCATTTGCATTGAACGCGGAAGAGCTTGCCCGCTATCCCCAGAACCAGGTCGTAGCGCTCGTGCTCGGTCATCGGCATCAACACGGTCAGGCCGAGCCGCGCGGCTTCCGCGGCGATCGCCAACTCGGCGACGTTGCCTTTGATGTTCTGGTCGGCGGGCACGAACGTATGTTCGTGTGTTCAGCCCGCCAGTTCAAGGGCCGAACGTACGAATCCAGTGCCGAAAGTGAAAATCTTTGCCGGCGGGTGCGGCGTCAGGCGGCGTGGCGCTCGGGGCCGTCCTCGTCGACGTCGAGGATCAGGTTGTCGGGCGCGGTGTGGCGGACCTTGAAGTCGATGGTCGAGAGTGCCTCGAGCTCACGGAGAAGGTCGACCGGCTCGTGCAGGTTCATCGAGAACGTCGCGCGGCCCTCGGAGAAGCGTTCGACCGAGATGTCGGTGGCGCCGATCTTGCCGACGGTCTCCTCGAAGCCGACCAGCTGGGAGAAGTCGCCGAGCGGGCCGATCTCCAGACGCAACCTGCCTTCGAAGAGGCCTGGCTCCCAGGAGGTGTCCGGATCGATCTCGACGTGGCCGTTGCCGTTGCCGTTGGTGCGGGCGGTGACGACGGGCTCCGGAGTGGCGGGGGCGACATCGGGCGCGACGACCTCCTCGGCTTCCGCCTCGCTCACCTCCTGCACCCGTTTGCTGACCTCGACCGCCTCGCGCAGCGCTTTCATCCGGATCCGGGTGGCCTGGCCGCGCGCCTGGGCCTGCAGGTCCTCCAACCGCGCCGAGACCGCGTCGAGCGAGGCGATGCTGCGGTCGTG
>JAFDWD010000042.1 GCA_018268695.1 Actinomycetota bacterium | reverse complement strand
CGGTCACGATCAGCACCTCGCCGCCGGCGTCGAAGCTTGCCTTCATCGGTCCTCCTCGCTCTCGGCTCGTCCCAGATCCCCGAGGTCGACGCCGAGCCCGGCGGCGACCTCGCGCAGTCCGTCGATGGCGCTCCGTTCGACCCGGACGCCCTCGGCCTCCGCCGCCGCGTGGCGCTCGGCCTCCAGTTGGCCAGGGAGGAGGACGCGGTCGACGCCCGGGGCGGTCGGGGAGGCGCTGACCTGGGCGGCGAGCTCCCCGACCCGGGCGGCGAACTCCTCGGCCCCGCCGAAGGCCGCCGGGTCGATCGCGAGGAAGAAGTGGGCGCAGTCGTTCGGCACCGAGGTGTCCGAGTAGAGGCCCTGGACGCCCGCCCCGAAGGCGCCTCCGGAGAGCACGCCGCTGAGCACGTCGACCATGAAGGCGAGGCCGTAGCCCTTCGGGCCGGCGGCGGGGAGGAGGAGGCCGGCGATGGCCGCCTCGGGGTCGGTGGTCGGCACGCCGGCCGAGTCGGTCGCCCAGGTCGGCGGGATCTCGCGGCCCTCGGCGGCGGCGATGCGGATCTTTCCCAGGGCCGCTTCGGAGAGCGCCATGTCGAGGACGATCGGCTCTTCGCCCCCGCTCGGGACGCCGATCGCCAGCGGGTTGTTGCCGATCACCGCGGCGGCGCCGCCCGGCGCCGGGATCAGCGGGCGGGTGTTGGCGGCGGCGATCCCGATCAGGCCCGCGTCGGCCGCGGCCATCACGTAACGGAAGGCGCCGCCGAAGTGGAAGGCGTGGCGGACCGCGACGGCGCCGATGCCGAACTGGCGCGCCCGCTCGATCGCGAGGCCCATCGCCTGGTCCCCGGTGAGGATGCCGAGCGCGTTCTTCGCGTCGAGGACGGCGATCGCCCCGAGGTCGGTGACGACCTCCCCCTCGGTGGCGGTCGACACCGATCCGGCCCCGATCCGCTCCGCGTACATCGGCACCAGCATCACCCCGTGGGAGGGGACCCCGCGCATGTCGGCGTCGACCAATCCCTCGGCGAGCGCCGACGCGGCGGCCTCGGGCAGTCCGAGCGCGGCGAAGACGCGCGTCGTCGCCGTCACCAGGGCGGGAGCCGGAATGCGGACGGAACTAGCAACCACTGGAAGTATCATTTATCAAATGTCTGATGCCTCCGCGAACGGAAGCCCGCAAAGCGCGGGCCCGCGCGTCGACTTCCACACCCATCTGGCCCCTTTCCAGCACGAGGCGGTCAAGGGCCCGGCGAACCTCCACCGGCCCGATCTCCTGCTCGAGTACCTGCGCGAACGAGCTCTGGACCGGGCCGTCGTCTCGGTGCCGCCGCCGTTCTTTCGCCAGGACCTCGGCGCCGAGGAGGCCGTCGGCTGGGTGCGGTCGCTGAACGACGGGCTGGCGAGAGTCGCGGCCGAGAGCGACGAGCTCCTGCCGCTCGCCTACCTGCCGCTGGAGCACCCCGAGCTGGCGATCGCCGAAGCGCGGCGCCTGCGCGAGGAGCGGGGCTGGGTCGGCTACTGCGCCTCGGCCGGCGGCCGGTCGGTCTCCCTCGCCGACGAGGCGCTGGCCCCCTTATGGAGAGCGCTCGACCGGGACGCGGCGCTCCTCCTCCTGCATCCCGGCACCTCGCCCGACGAGCGCCTCGAGGAGTTCTACCTCCACAACCTCCTCGGCAACCCGGTCGAGACCGCCATCGCCGCCGCCCAGCTCGTCTTCGGCGACGTCCTGCCGACCCACCCCCGCATGCGCGTCCTCCTCGTCCACTGCGGCGGCTGCGTCCCCGACCTCGTCCCCCGCTGGGACCACGGCGTCGCCACCGACCGCCCCGGCCTCGAGCCCCTGACCGAGCCCCCGTCGGAGGCGGTGCGCCGCTTCTTCGTCGACTGCCTGGTCCACGACCCCGGCGCCGTCGACCGGGCGATCGACGTCTTCGGCGAGGACAAGCTCGTCCTCGGCAGCGACTGGCCCTTCCCGATGGGCACCAACGACCCGGCGTCCCTGATCGCCCACCGCGGCGAGGCCTTCGTTGGGCGCGCCGCCGTCGCCAACGCCCGCGAGGCGCTCGGGCGCGACTAGGACACTCGTGATCGTCTCGTCCCGAAGGACGGT
>JAFDWD010000429.1 GCA_018268695.1 Actinomycetota bacterium | reverse complement strand
TCCGACGGCGAAGACGCCTCTGTGGATCCGATGAAGTCGGCCCGCCGCGACCGCTCGTTCCACTGCCTGATGCGAGAAGCCGAGCTGCTGTTCGAGCTGGCGGATCGACACGACACCGTGCTGGCGGATCGCGCGACGCGCCAATGCGCGGTCCCGCTCCCGCATATGCGGTCGTCCTTTGGCCCGGTTCTCGGAGCGCGGTCGTCTTTTGGCCCCCACAACGGGCCTAAGGACGACCGCGGGATGGGTTCTCCCCCCGGCTTGGGCCTCTGGGGCGCTATTTGGGGGGATTCAGCTCGGCTTCGATGCCGTCGAGGAGGCGGTTCAGGCCGCGCTCGAAGCGGCCTGGTTGGTTGAGGAACTCGAGGGCGGCGGCGAAGCTCGAGTCGAAGTCGTTGTCGAAGAAGTCGTTGATCAGGGGGTAACGGCCGCTCTCCATTTCCCGTTTGAAGAAGTCGAGGACCTCGGGGGGCCAGCCGCGCTCGTGCTCTTCGAGCTCTTGTTGCTCGCGGAGGGCGAAGCCGAAGACGTAGTCGTCGACCAGGCCGATGAGCTCGAAGGTCTCGTTGCGGTCGAGGCCGAGCGGGGCCACGGCGCGGAGCGACTGCTCGAAGTGGCGCATCGCGCTGGGACCCGGTCGGCCGTCGCCCATCTGCTCGAAGATCCAACGGTGGGAGGCGAAGACGCCCCGGGTGCGGGTCGCGATCTGCGTGAGCGCGGTGCGCCAATCGTCGGCGAGCTCCTCGTCGGGGACCAGGATCTCGGCCATCACCGCGTCGCTCATCAAGGTGATCAGCTCGTCCTTGTTGCGGACGTAGTGGTAGAGCGTCATCGTCCCGGCGCCGAGGCGCTGGGCGACGCGGCGCATCGAGACGGCGTCGAAGCCCTCGGAATCGGCGATCCCCATCGCCGCGCGAGCGATGTCGGCGCGGCTGTGGGCGGGACGACGGGATGACGGCTCGTCGCGGAACCAGATCAGCGGCTCGAAGTCCTCGTCGGGCGCGCCGCCGCCGGCCCCTTCGGCCCGCTTCATCGCCTCGGCGACCTTCTCCCCCGCGCGGTCTTCAGCCTCCGCGACCTTCTCCAGCGCCCGCGCGACCTGCTTCTGCGCCCGCTCGGAGTGCTCCCTCACCCGGTCTTCGGCTCGCTGGACCTTTTCCATCGTCCGCTCCGCGGCGCGCTGTTCGCGCTCCGCGGCCCGCGCCTGGCGCTCTTCCTCTCGCCTTTTCGTCTGGTCGCCCGACATTTCGTACATCGTACTGCTACCGTGATCGTACGCTGTACCACGACAACGTACGAGGTACGAAATGAATCGAGACATCCAGACTTCCCACGCCGTCGTGGCCGAAGGCCTCGGCAAGCGCTACGGCGAGCAGTGGGCCCTCCGCGAGTTCGACCTCGCGGTGCCGACCGGCTCGGTGCTCGGCCTGCTCGGCCACAACGGGGCCGGCAAGACGACGGCGATCCGCATCCTCACCACCCTGGCCTCGCCCACCGAGGGCACGGCCAAGGTCGTGGGACACGACGTCGCCCGCGACCCGGACCGGGTCCGCGAGCAGATTGGGCTGACCAGCCAGGCGGCGACCGTCGACGGCCTGATGAGCGGCGCCGCCAACCTCGAGATGATCGGCCGCCTCTACCACCTGCCGCGCAAGATCGCCCAGGCGCGGGCGAAGGAGCTGCTCGCCGAGCTCGGGCTCGAGGACGCCGGCGACCGCCTGGTCAAGGACTACAGCGGCGGCATGCGCCGACGCCTCGACCTGGCGGCCAGCCTGGTCGCCTCGCCCCCGGTCCTCTTCCTGGAC
>JAFDWD010000428.1 GCA_018268695.1 Actinomycetota bacterium | reverse complement strand
GCCATCAGGCCGCCGATCAGGAAGAAGATGAACGAGGTGACGACGTACTGGACGCCGATGACCTTGTGGTCGGTGTTGACCTTGAAGTAGTCCTTCCAGCTGTAGGCGCCGTGCGACGAGTGGTCGTCCGGGATCGTCGGCAGGCCGAAGCCCCAGCGCAGCCAGTAGTCGAAGCAGCCGATGCCGAGCAGGAAGCCGAGCGGCGCGGTGATCAGCGGGACGACGACCTGCGGGTAGCCGGTCTGTTCGCTCTGGAACGCGGGCAGGCCGGAGACCGCGCGCAATACGACCACGATGCCCACGCCGAATGCGGCGGCGAGCACCGTGCACAGTGCCGCGCGATACCAGCCGGGTCGAGTGAACGTCGCAACCATCTACTTCGCCTCCATTATTCCGCTTCCACCCTTTCGAGCGGTTCCGGATTGGTCTCCGTGTCCTGTTTCACCGACACCATCAGCGGCGTGGGGACTTTTTCTTTCAGGCCTTCGACCCATTTATCGAACGCCGACTGGGATTGGACGATGACTTTGGCTCTCATCGCCGAGTGGCCGAAGCCGCAAAGCTCGGTGCAGATCAGCTGGAAGGTCCCGGTCTTGGTCGGGGTGACGATCGCGGTCGTCGTGATCCCGGGGACGTTGTCTTTCTTGATCCGCCACTGGGGCACCCAGAAGGAGTGGATGACGTCCTGAGAGTGCATTTTGAAGACGATCTGGCGGTTCACCGGCACGTGGACGACGCCCTCGGAGTAGGCATATTCTTTCCCCGGGTACCCGAACGACCAGGCGTATTGCTGGGAGAAGACGTCGACGGTCAGATGCTTCGCGTCGGGTTCTTCGATTTCGTCCAGCACTTTCCAGCTCCAGCCGCCGGCGAAGAGGACGATGATCGTCGGGATCACGGTCCAGGCGATCTCCAGGCGGGTGTTGCCGTGGATCGGCTCGCCGTCGGATTCGTCGCCCGGTTTGGCCCGGAAGGCGATCAGCGCGTAGGCCAGCGCCACCACGACGACCGCGAAGACGATCGACGACAGCACGATCATGATGTTCATCAGATCGTCGATCTTCGGGGCGGCCGTCGAATCCTCGGCGCCGTTCCAATTGATCGACAACATCACGGCCGAGATGATGGCTGCGAGCGCGACGACGGCACCGGCCATTTTGGCTATCGGGAGGCGGTTCGTGAACACCGCGCGGCATTCTATTGACGCGCGGCGGCGGTGCGCTGTGACCTCTAAATGACGCTCCGCACTAGGGGGCGGGGACCGGCAATCCGCCTAGGTTTCCGGCGGCGGCGTCGAGCACTCCGCGGGCCACTCCCTCCCAACTCCAGAGGCGCGCGACCTCCTCGACGAGGGTCGCCCGGGCCTCGGCGCGGGTCGTCTCGGGGAGGCCGAGCCAGCGGTCCAGGCGATCGGCGATCGCCTCGACGGCGCCCGGCTCGACCGGGAAGCTGACGAGCGGCGCGACCTCCTCGGGGAGGGCGGCGGCAAGGCGTTCGGAGACCTCGCGCATCCCCGAGTGGCCGGCGGAGATCGGCAGCGCCCCACAGGAGGCCCCCTCGACGGCGACCATCCCGAACGCCTCCGGGAAGGTGCTCGGCATCACCATCGCGTCGGCCCGGGGAAAGAGCTCGGCGACCTCGTCGTGCTCGAGGCGCCCGATCCACTCCACCGATCCGGCGGCGGCACGGGCGGCCTCGGCGTAGCCGGCGGGCGGGTCGGCGAGGAAGGCGGAGAGGATCGACAGCGGCTTCTCCTCTCCCCCCTCGAGGCCCCACCCGGCCGCGGCGACGGCGCGCGCGTCCTCGAGATCGCCGCGGTCGAGGGCGGCGGCGAGGCGCCTGAGGCCGTCCTCGTAGGCGCCGAAGCCGGCCACCTGCAGGCGCACGCCGGGGTGCCGGGCACGGACCAGCGGCCAGGCGGCGAGCAGCAGGTCGACGCCCTTGGAGACGATCAGCTTGCCGACGAAGACGACCAGCGGATCGCGCCCCGCCTCGCCGGGGGCGAACTCCTCGACGTCGACCCCGGGCGGGCCGAGCCGCGTCTTGGCGCGCAGGTCCGCGAGGTCGGGCAGCGCCGCCCAGAGCGATTCGCCGGTGTGGGCGGAGCCGACCAGCACGCCCTGGGCCGCCTCCATCCCCTCGTACGCGTAGGGAAGGAAGCGCGGATGCGGTTTGACCGTGTACTCGAGCGCCGAGCCGTGGATCTTCGCGGCGAAGGGCGCGACGTTCGCGCGGGCGAGGATCGCCGGGCCCATCACCAGGTGGTTGGCGAGGGCGGCGTCGATCCCTCCCGCCCGCTCGGCGACCTCGCGCACCGCGGCGACGTTGGAGTCGATGTAGCGGTCGAGCTCGGCCTGGGTCAGCTCGTCGAAGGTCTTCACCTCGAAGCCCGGATACGGGTCCTTGACGTAGACCGGCAGGAGCCCGCCGATGTCCGGGTTGTGGATCTGGACCCCGGGGATCCGCACCTCGCGGTCCTGGCAGAGCAGGTGGACCTCGTGGCCGAGCCGCGCCAGGGCCGGCGCCAGATTGACGTTGTAGATGTTGCTGCCAGTGCCCCGCAGCATGTAGCCATGGAAGATGAGGACGCGCATGTCGTTCCGCGCAAGCTATTAGTCTGTGCGGCGATGAACCGTAAGCAGCTCTACCGCATGCGTGCCCCGGCCTCCGGCCGCGAGGCGATCGCGCCCGCCGAACCGGGCCAGATCTACCGTGACCGCGAGACCGGCGAGGAGATGTTCCCCGTCGCCATGGTCCTCCCCCTGGCCCCTTCCGCCTCGTCCCTGCCGCGCAGCCCCGAGAACCTCCGGGCCTGCAATCGCTGCGATCAGCTGATCGGCATCGACGTCAGCGACTGCCCGTACTGCGGCAAGCGCCAGAGCGCCCTCTAGCTTCTGCGTTTCGGGCCGCTATGCGGCCTCAAATGCAGACGGTCCCTATTCGCCGGTTTCGGTCGCTTCGGCGGTCGGGCTTTTGACCAGCGTCGCGGTGTAGAGCAGGCGCGCGTTCGAGTAGTAGCAGCCGTAGGTCTTCGTCTTGCCGACTCCCTGCTGCGGGTGACCGCCCTGGATGTCTTCTTTGGATGAGCAGTGTTCCGGCAGGCGGCTGCCGCGCCAGGTGTTTTCGCTGGAGACGTTGAAGGCGAACATCGGCGCCCAGGTCGGGATCGTGAGGGCGACGACCTGGCCCTGGAGGATCGAGAGCGGGTGCTTGAGGGCGAAGATCGGCGTGGTGCCGAAGAAGGGGTTCAGGACCTCGAGCGGGCTCTGGCGCACCAGCGTGTATTTCGGCGGGTTCGTGCCTTCGATCGGCTTCAGGATCCCGATCCGCGCCTCCGACGGTTCGCCGAGGAATTCGTTGAAGAACTTCACCTCGTCGGTGCTCGTTTCGGTTTCCGTGGTCGAGGGCTTGGCGAGGGTGATCGACCAGGCGACGATCTTGCCGTCGTACGGCGCCTCGTAGGGGCGCGCGATGCCATCGGCGATCGACTGGAAGCCGGTGACGTGGCCCTCCACCCGGCACGGCTGGACCTCGACGTTGTTGACGATCTTGCCCGGGCACGAGGCCGGCGGGGTTTCCGCGGTCTGGCCGAGGACGGTGACGGTCAGCGGCGCCGAGTTGGCCGCGCCGGGGTTGATCACGGCGAAGAGCGCGGCGAGGCATGCGGCGAGCGCGAGCGCGACGGCGGCCCGGCGGCGGCTATGGGTGGACGATTCGAGCATGAGTATTCGCAAACACGACCCGTGTAGGCCAGTTGCGGCGCCCCATCTTTACGAGCCGCGGCCGACTATGCCCGCTCGCGGCCCCTCTTGCACGATCTGGGCCGGCCTCGCGAACACGTCGCATCGCTAGCGTCCCCCGGATGGACGACGCGCAACGGGCGCTCGCAGAGGCCGAGCGGGTGCTGCGGCAGAACTGGCGGGAAGGCGAGGCCGACGGGATCGCCTACGCCTACACCGAGCCGAGCCCGAGACGCTATCCCTGGCAGTGGTACTGGGACTCCTGCTTCGCGGCGATCGCGAACCGCCGTTTCGAACCCGACCGCTCGCGGGCCGAGCTGGAGAGCCTGCTCGCCGTCCAGCGCCCCGATGGCTTCATCGGCCACACGATCTTCTGGCACCGGCCGGTCTACGGGCTGCGGCGCGCCTTCTACAACGTCGCCATGCGGACGGCCCGACAGACCGAGTCGATCCAACCGCCGCTCCTGGCCTGGGCGTGGCGGATCGCGGTCGGCGATCCGGCGCTCGAGCCCGGCATCGCCGCCCAGGCGGATTGGCTGGTCGACAACCGCGACCTCGAGGGCGACGGCCTGCTCTGGATCGTCCAGCCCGACGAGTCCGGGCTCGACGCCTCGCCCAAGTTCGAACCGGTCTGGGGCCGGCGCTCCAACGGCCGCGCGGGCTTCCCTCTACTGGTCGAGCGCAACCGGCGGCTGGGCTGGGACGCACGGCGGATCCGCGATCGCGGCGGGCCGGTCCTCTGCGAGACGGTCGTCAACACCCTCTGGTCGCTGTCTCTGCAGAGCCTCGGCCGCCCCTCGGCGACGCCGGCGCTCGTCGACCGGCTCTGGGACGAGCGGCGCGGCCTCTTCGTCGACGAGGCCCAGCCCGGCGGCCTCCGCCCCGCCCCGCTCACCTGGGCGAGCCTGGCTCCGCTGGCGCTGCCCGACCTGCCCGAGGCGATCGGCCGGCGCCTGATCGAGGAGCACCTCCTGAACGAGCGCGAGTTCCTCACCCCGGTCGCGCCGCCTTCGGTGTCGGTCTCCGAGCCCTCCTTCGACCCGACCGGTGGCCGCGGCCCGATCCGCCGCTACTGGCGCGGGCCGACCTGGATCAACTCGAGCTGGATGGTCTGGCTCGGCATGCGCCGCCTCGGCTACCTCGCGGAGGCGGAGCGCCTCGCCGCGGGAACGATCGGCGCGGTCGTCCGCTCAGGCCTGCGCGAGTACTACGACCCCCGCGACGGCACCGGCGAGGGCGCCAAGGACTTCGCCTGGTCCGCCCTGATCGCCGAGCTGGCGGATCCGGTCGCGGAGACGGCCTATTTGTAGCGGTAGGTGATTCGACCGCGGTCCAAGTCGTATGGACTCAGCTCGATCTTGACGCGGTCGCCAGGCAGGATGCGGATGTAATGACGGCGCATCTTGCCGGAGATGTGACCGAGGACATCGTGGCCGTTGTCCAGTTTGACCCGGAACATCGTGTTGGGGAGAGCCTCGGTGATCTCTCCCTCCATTTCGATCTTTTCCTCTTTAGCCATGCGGCCGAAGAGCGTATCTCAACCGCGCAGCAAGCCGAGTGCGCCATCGCGGTCGGTGATCTCCCCCGCGTACTGGGCAGCCTCCAGCTCGGCCAGCTTCGCGCCGATCTCGGGCCCCTCGATGCCGAGCTCGGCGGCGATCTCGTCCCCGCGCATGAGCGGCGCCGGCGGGCCTTCGCGATGCCAATCGAGGCCCGCGGCGACCATCTCCCGCGCCAGGTTGAGATGGGCCGCGACCATCTCCGGCGCGGCGATCGGCCCGGCCCCGCGGGCCGAGAGGCGGTCGGCGACGGTCAGCAGGGTGACGTCGACGGTAACCGGTTCGGTCCCGCGCAGGTAGTCGTGGACACGCCGGGGCGGCAGCGGCGCCTCGCGGATCATGAAGCCGAGCACCAGGTGGTGGAGCGTCAGCGCCTGCAGGTGGCGGGTCAGCTTGCGGGAGGCGCGCAGGCGGCCCATGATCGCGCCGATCACCTCGGCCCCCTCGACGTCGTGGCCTTTGAAGCCGACGAAGCCGTCTTTCTCCTGGCGCGTATGCGGCTTGGCGATGTCGTGGAGGAGGGCGCCGAAGCGCAGGCCCGTGGCCCGATCCATCTCGTCGGCGAGCGGCTCGGCGAGGAAGGCGGCGGCTTCGGCGGCACGGTCCTCGCCGACGAAACGGCCCAGGTCGGCCTCGATCTCGAGCGTGTGGCCGAGCACCTCGAGGGTGTGCCCGTGCACGTCCTTGTGGTGGTTGGGACCCTGTTCGACGCCCTTCGTCCCCTCCAGCTCGGGCAGGACGACGCCGGTGATCTCGAGGTCGTCCAGCAGCTCGAGCCCGCGCAGCGGATCGGGCCCGGCGAGAAGCTGGCGGAGCTCGGCGAGCTGGCGCTCCCCGGCGGGATCGGCGGCGCGGCCGGCGCTCGCGCGGGCGAGGCTGACGGTGTCCGGATCGATCTGGAGGCGGAGCCCGGCGGCGAGGCGGGCGGCGCGCAGGAGGCGCAGCGGATCCTCCTCGAAGCTACGGGGGCCGACCGCCCGGAGGACGCCCCGCTCGAGGTCGGCGAGGCCGCCGGTCGGGTCGATCGCCTCCCCGCCGCCGAGCGGCACGGCGACCGCGCCGACGGTGAAGTCCCGCTCGGCGAGGTCGGCCTCGATCGAGTCGCCGCGCAGAGCGGTGACGTCCACCTGCCAGCCACGACCCGGGGCGACGACCCGCCAGGTGCGGAACTCGGCGGAGAGCTCGAAGGCGTGCTCGCCGAGCTCGCGGGCGAGCGCCTTGGCAACCGGACCCGGATCGCCGGCGACCGCGAGGTCGAGATCGACGACATCGCGGCCGAGCGCCGCGTCGCGGACCGCCCCGCCCGCGATCCAGACACCCTCCCCCCCGCCCAAGGCACGGATCGCGGCCGCCGGCAGGGGCGCGGCGCGGAGGTCGTCGGCGAGGCTCACGCGGCCCTCCGCGGGACCCGCGGGGAGATCCCGCAGGTGATCTCGTAGTTGATCGTGTCGAGCCGGGCGGCGAGCTCCTCGGCGCGGATCTCCTCGTCGCCCTGGCGCCCGATCAGCACCGCCTCGGCGCCGGGCTCCACCGTGGACTCGGGACCGAGGTCGATGGTCAGGTTGTCCATCGAGACGGTCCCCACGAGCGGATACCGGCGGCCCTCGACGAGGACGTCGCAATCGTTGGTGAGGGCGCGGCGCACGCCGTCGCCGTAGCCGAGCGGCACGACCCCGACCCAGGTGTCCTCGGGCGCGCGCCACTTGCGGCCGTAGCCGGCGCTCTGTCCGGCCGGGAAGCGCTTGACCGCGGCGACGTGGGAGCGCAGCGACAGCACCGGCGCGAGCCCCCGCGCCGCCGGATCGAGCTGGAAAGGGTCGAGCCCGTAGATCGCCACTCCACAGCGGGCCATGTCGAAGTGCGAGCGCCGCGAGCGGTAGACGGCGGCACTGTTGGCCGCGTGGACCGTGATCCCGGGGTGCTCGGCGCGAACCGCCTCGGCGACCGGCTGGAAGCGCACGAGCTGCTCGAAGAAGTAGCCCTCGTCGTCGTCGGGTTCGTCGGCGGTGGCGAAATGGGTCCAGACGCCCGCCGGCTCGAGGTCGGGGTCGGCGGCCGCGGCGCGGGCGAGCCGCACCACCTGCTCGCCGTCGAAGGTGCCGAGCCGGCCCATGCCGCTGTCGTGCTTGAGGTGGACGCGGGCGGGGCGGCCGAGCGACCGGGCGCGGGCGGCGACCAGCTCGAGGAAGCCGGGGGTCCAGACGCTGATCGCAGAGCCGGCGCCGAGGACGACATCGACCTCGGAGGCGGTGAGCGCGCCAAGGGTGAGCAGGTCGGGTGGGCTGTCATCGGGATTCGTGTCGACACCCACGACTCCGGCCTCGGCCAGCTCCGCCGCCTCGGTCGCGGCGGCCACGGCAAGAGTGGTCGCGCCCCCCGCGAGCGCCGCCTTCGCGCAAGCGACCGCCCCGTGTCCGTAGCCGTCCGCCTTCACCACCGCGCAGAGGCGCGCCTCGCCGAGCTCGGCCCGCAGCCGTTCGCAGTTGGCACGCAGGGCGCCGAGGTCGATCCGGGCGACTGCCCGCTCCACGATCAGCAGCGCCTTGCCCGGGGACGGGCGCCCGGTTCTGGCGCAGGCGTCGGCGCGGCCGGCAAGGACGCAGGCCCGAAGGTGTGGCAGAGCCACGTCGAGCGGCCGAGGACACCGCCGGCCGCGCCGAGGGCCAGCCAGAGAGGATGGCCGTCCCCGGGCAAGGCGCCTAACCGTCGACGACGGCGGCCAGCGCGTCGGCCCGCGTGACCATGCCCGCCAGCCGCTCGTTCTCGTCGACCACCGGCAGATGGTTGTGGTGGTGCTCGGCGATCTTCCTCGCCACGCGATCGGCCGCCTCGTAGGTATGGACCGTGATCGGGTCGGCGCTCATCAGCTCCGAGACTTTCGTCGCGAACGCCTTTTCGAGCCTCTTCTCGAAGCCCTTCATCGAGCCGATGAAGACGATCCCGCCCATGATCTGCAGGTAGTGCGGCAGGTGCAGATCCGACTCCTCGTCGGCGATCACCAGGTCGGACTCGCTGACGATCCCGACCACCTTGCGATCCTCGTCGACGACCGGGAT
>JAFDWD010000427.1 GCA_018268695.1 Actinomycetota bacterium | reverse complement strand
AGCTCCAGGACGTCGTGATCGTCGACGGCGGCACCACCCGCGCCGAGTCGGTCGCCAACGCGCTCGGCGCCGTCGACACGGAGCTGGTCGCGATCCACGACGCGGCGCGGCCGCTGTTGACCCCGGAGCTGCTCGACGACCTGGTCGCAGAGCTGGTCGCGCACCCCGACGCGGACGCGATCATCGCCGCGGCCCCGGTCACCGACACGGTCAAGAGGGTGGAGGGTGAGGTGATCGTCGGGACGCTCGACCGCTCCTTCCTTTGGGGCGCGCAGACGCCTCAGGTCTTCCGCACCGAGGCGTTGCGGAACGCGCTGCGCGGGGCGCACACCGTCACCGACGAGGCGATGCTGATCGAGGCCGCGGGGGGGAAGGTGCTGGTCCACGACCCCGGCGTCCCCAACCTCAAGGTCACGACCCCGATCGATCTCCAGGTCGCCGAGCTTCTCCTCGATCGCTGAGCAGGACGTAGACCAGCGTCACGGCGAAGGTCAGCTGGCCGACGCCGAGCGCCGTGCCGAGGTTGTGGGCGCCGAGCGCCAGGGCACCGAGGACGCCGACGAAGAAGCCGGCGACGAGGATGAGCAGCTGACGGACCACTGCCCTCGAAGTCTAGGCTTGTCCCATGCTCACCGATTACCACCTCCACCTCCGTCCCGACGAGGACGAGACCACCTTCGATCGCTACTTCACCGCCGAGAACGTCGACCGCTACCGCGCCGCGGCCGCCGAGCGCGGGATCGAGGAGCTGGGTGTCGCCGAGCACGTCTACCGCTTCCGCCAGGCGCTCGACCTCTGGCGCCACCCGCTGTGGCTGGAGAACGCCAATGACGACCTCGACGAGTACTGCGAGTTCGTCCGTGGGACCTCGCTGCGGCTCGGTGTCGAGTGCGACTTCGTCCCGGGCGCCGAAGGACGCACCGCGGCGATGCTCGAGGCGCGCGACTTCGACTACGTCGTCGGCTCGGTCCACTTCGTCGGCGACGGCGACGCGGCGGTCGACCACGACGGCTTCGACGTCTGGGCCGCCCCCGACGCGAGCGCCGAGGAGATCTGGACCCGCTACTTCGACCACTTCGGGCGCTGCGCCCGCTCCGGCCTCTTCGACATCCTCGCCCACCCGGATCTGGTGAAGGTGTGGGGACGCGATCGGCCCCTGCCGGAGGGGGATCTGCGGCGCTTCTACGAGCCTGCCGTGGAAGCGATCGTCGAGGGCGGCGCGGCGGTGGAGCTGTCCACCGCGGGGCTGCGCAAGCCGGTCGGGGAGCTGTACCCGGCGCGCCAGTTCGCCGAGCTGGTGGTCGAGGCCGGGGTGCCGTTCGCGCTCTCCTCCGACGCCCACGTCCCCGAGCAGATCGGCTTCCGCTACGACGACGCGCTCGCCTTCCTCGACGACCTCGGGGTCGAGGAGATCGCCGTCTTCGAGGGGCGCCGCCGCCGGCTCGAGCCGCTCGGCGCCCGGGTCAGCTGAGGTCGCCCCGTGATCGGCATCGGCTACGACTCCCACCGCTTCGCCGACGGGCGCCGGCTCGTCCTCGGCGGGGTGGAGATCGACCATCCGCAGGGCCTCGACGGCCACTCCGACGCCGACGCCGTCACCCATGCGGTGATCGACGCGATCCTCGGCGCGGGCGGCGGCGGCGACATCGGCACCCTCTTCCCACCCTCCGAAGAGCAGTGGCGCGACGCCGACTCGATCGACCTCCTGCGCACCGCGATCGGCACGATCGCCGGCCGGGTCGTAAACGTCGACGTGACCGTGATCTGTGAGGCCCCGAAGCTCGCCGCCTACAAACCCCAGATGGAATCGATCCTCGGCGAGGCCACCTCCGCCAAGGTCACCATCAAGGCGACGACGAACGAGGGCATGGGCTGGATCGGCCGCGGCGAGGGCATCGCGGCGATAGCGGTGGCGCAGGTCGAGGACGACTGAGGACGTTCCGGCGGGGAAAGGGACGCAAGGGCCTGCGGCGAGCACGGCCGTCTCGGCCACGGCCCTGGCTGGCTGTGGCCGTGGCCGAGACGGCCGGGGGATGTGAGGGAAGGCGTGGCGGGCCGGGTAGTACGCCAGGCCCCGAACGGTCAGGGATCTGCGCTGTTCGAAAACTCGGCATGGCCGAGCTTTCGAACACCGCAAGCCCTGAGGTGTTCGAAACTTGGTCTGGCGCCAAGAAACGAACAGCGCGAGACTCCCGTGGTCCGAGATGGTCGTATGGCGCCCTTTTCGAACCACGCAGACCCTTGCGGTGTTCGAGATCCGTCGTATGGGCGGATAAGGAACACGGCAGATTCCTGACCGTTCGGATCCCACGCTCTCCGTCACGAGACCTTCCCGGAACCCTCACGTCCTGGGCGTCTCGTCGCGGTCACAACCAGCCAGGACCGCGATGAGACGCCCAGGCCGACATAGGACTGCCGCAACCGCCGGCACGACGCCGTCCCCCGACCCCTCCCGCACCCTCCCGACCCCATCGGTACGCCACCGGGATGGCCTCCTGGCCGCTCGGCCAATAGTCTTCACTGATCGATGGCTAGTTCGGGGAAAACGGACGTGCGGGCGGCCGTGTCCGATCTCGTGTTCGAGGGTCGGGTGTTGCGTCGCGCGGGGATCGTCGGGCCGATGCGCCCGGACAAGGCGCTGCGGGTCGGATCGACCTTCGTGCGCTGGGGGGCCTCGCCGGCGACCGGCGTCACCGTCGCCGCGATCGAGCACCCGCATGAGATCGCGATCCTCGACGAACGCGGCTCGCTGACCTGGCAGCGGCTGCACGAGCGCTCCAACGCGCTCGCCCACTCCTTCGAAGCGCTCGGCATCGGTCCCGGCGACGGGATCGGCGTGATGGCCCGCAACCACCGCGGCTTCCTCGAGACGACGCTGGCGGCGGCCAAGCTCGGCGCCTCGGCGCTCTACCTCAACACGATGTTCGCTGGCCCGCAGCTGGTCGAGGTGATGAAGCGCGAGGGACCGAAGGCGCTGGTCTACGACGAAGAGTTCGCCGACCTGCTGGCCGGGGTCGATCCCGGCGTGCGGCGGATCGTCGCCTGGCACGACGGCGCGCCGCCCGCGGGGGCGACGACGGTCGAGCAGCTGATCGCCGCCGGCGACCCGTCCGACCTCGCTCCGCCGCCCGACAAGGCGCGCTTCGTGATCCTCACCTCGGGCACGACGGGAACGCCGAAGGGCGCCCAGCGCACCAGTCCCGACGGGCTGATGACGCTCGCCTCGCTGCTCGACAAGATCCCCTACCGGCGCGGCTCGACGATGATGATCGCGGCGCCGCTCTTCCACTCCTGGGGCTTCCTTCACTTCGTCATCTCGCTGCCGACCACCTCGACGATGGTGCTGCGCCGGCGCTTCGACCCGGAGGGGACGCTCCAGGCGATCGAACGGACGCGCGCCGACGTCCTCGCGGTGGTGCCGGTGATGGTCCAACGGATCCTCGGGCTGCCCGACGAGACCCTGCGGAAGTACGACCTGTCGTCGCTGAAGATCGCCGCGCTGTCGGGCTCGGCGCTGCCGGGGGAGCTCGCCACCCAGTGGATGGACCGCTTCGGCGACAACATCTACAACCTCTACGGCTCGACCGAGGTCTCCTTCGCCACGGTGGCCACGCCGGCCGACCTGCGCGCCGCTCCTGGCACCGCGGGTCGCCCGCCGCGCGGCACCACCGTCCGCCTCTTCGACGAGAACGGCAAGGACGTCGCCCCGGGCGAGGTGGGGCGGATCTTCGTCGGCAACGACATGAAGATGGAGGGCTATACGGGCGGCGGCAACAAAGAGGCGATCGAAGGGCTGCTTTCCAGCGGCGACGTCGGTCACTTCGACCCCGATGGGCGCCTCTTCGTCGACGGCCGCGACGACGAGATGATCGTCTCTGGCGGGGAGAACGTCTTCCCGCGGGAGGTCGAGGACCTGCTCGCCGACCTCGAAGGGGTCTCCGAGGTGGCGATCATCGGGGTCGAGGACGAGACCTTCGGCCAGCGGCTGAAGGCCTTCGTGGTCCTCGAGGCGGGGGCCTCCCTGAGCGACACCGAGCTCACCGCCCACGTCAAGGCCAACCTCGCCGCCTACAAGACCCCGCGGGAGGTCGAGTTCCTCGCCGAGCTGCCCCGCAACGCGACCGGGAAGGTGCTGAAGCGCGAGCTGAAGGCTCGCGAGACAGGCAGCCGGGACGCCCAGTAGGCTTCCGACGCATGACTGAGCCCGCGAGGCAGCTGAAGGCGGTTCAAGAGGCGAACCGCGACATGCACGCCGTCGCCCGGCAGGCGCTGGAGTGGGTGAAGGTGGCCGAGGAGCGGGTCGCCGCGGCCGAGGGGAACGCCGACAAGATCCGCGCCGAGCTCAAGGAGCGGGCGATGAAGACGCTGCGCGAGATGAGCGCGCAGGCACGCGAGCAGATCCGTGCGGCCAAGGAGGCCCAGGTCGCCGCCGAGTCAAAGCTCGCCGCCGCCGAATCGGGGCGCGACCGGGCCGAGAAATCTTTCGAGGAGCTGCGCCGCACCTCCCAGCGGGAGCGTGAGCTGACGCTCGCCAAGGCCTCCGAACTGGGCGCCGACGCCGACTCCAAGGTCGAAGCCGCCGAATCCCACGCGAAGCGTGAAATCGAGGAGTCCCAACGCGATGTGGAGGCGGCGAAGGCCGCGGTGCGGGAGGAGGTCGACCGCCGGGTGGAGGATGCCCGCCTGCGGATCCAGGCCGACGCCGACAAGCGCGTCGCCGAAGCCGAGCAGCGCGCCGCCGAATCGGAGGCCGCCGCGCAGGCCGCCCACGACACCGCGGTCCAGCTCGAGAAGGAGATCCAGGAGCGGGTCATGGAGGGGACCGAGGAGATCCGCCGCGAAGCTGAGGAGAGCGTCCGCAAGCTGGTCGAGAAGGTCGAGCGCGAGGCCGAAGATTCCGCCCGCGCCCGCGCCGAGGCCCAGCTCGAGGCCGAGTCCGAGCGGATCAAGCAGCAGGCCCAACGGCGCGAGGAGCGCGCCCGCGCGGCCACGGAGGAGGAGGTCCGCGCCAGCGTCTCGAAGGCACGTCGCGAGGTCCAGGCGGCCGCCCAGGACGATGGCCCGACCTGGCTCCAGGGCAGCGCCCAGAAACCGCAGTCGCCGGCCGGCTACCGCACCTACTAGCCCTCGCGGCCCAAGGCCGGTTAACCTCGCTCCTCCATGCGGGAGGTGCGGATAAGGGACACGCTGAGCGGCGCGGTGCAGACGCTCGATCCCGACCACGAGGTCGGCATCTACGCCTGCGGCCCGACCGTCTACAGCCGGATCCACATCGGCAACGCCCGCCCCTTCGTCGTCTTCTCGCTCTTCGCCCGCTTCCTGCGCTCCGAGGGCTACAAGGCGCGGCTCGTGGTCAACGTCACCGACATCAACGACAAGATCTACACCGCCGCCGCGCAGGCGGGGGAGGGCTCGGCGAAGTTCGCCGAGGAGATGACCGCCGCCTACGTCGAGGACACCGACCGGCTCGGCATCGGACGGCCCGACGTCGAGCCGAAGGCGACCGACACGGTCGACGGGATCATCGAGCTGATCGCCCAGCTGATCGAGAAGGGCAACGCCTACGAGTCGGGCGGCGACGTCTATTTCCGCGTCCGCAGCTTCCCCGGCTACGGCAAGCTCTCCAACCGCCGCCCCGAAGACATGGACCAGGGTGAGGAGGCGGGCTCCGCGAGCCTCAAGGAGGAGCGCCTCGACTTCGCCCTCTGGAAATCCACGAAGGAGGGCGAGGACACCTCCTGGGAGTCCCCCTGGGGCCCGGGGAGGCCCGCCTGGCACATCGAGTGCTCGGTGATGGCCGAGCGGGAGCTGGGCGCTTCCTTCGCCGTCCACGGCGGCGGC
The DNA here is from genome assembly GCA_018268695.1 of Actinomycetota bacterium. The sequence continues at coordinate 272 of JAFDWD010000427.1, read as the reverse complement.
TCCGACCTGGTCTTCCCTCATCACGAGAACGAGATCGCCCAGTCCGAGGCCGCCGGGCGCCCCTTCGCCCACGTCTGGATGCACAACGGGATGGTCGACGCGGCGGGGGAGAAGATGTCGAAATCGGAGGGGAACATCTTCCAGCTGAGCGAGGCCCTCGACCGCTACGGACGCGAGGCGGTGGTCGCCTACCTGATCTCCGGCCACTACCGCCAGCCGCTGGCGTTCGGCGAGCTGCCGATGGAGGAAGCGGGGGCGCGGGTCGAGCGGCT
>JAFDWD010000426.1 GCA_018268695.1 Actinomycetota bacterium | reverse complement strand
CCTTGGCTCCCGGCGCCACGTCCCGTGCCAGGGCCATCGCGTCGCGTGCGCCCCTGCTTCCATCGAAGCCGACCAGGATGCGTCGCGGTGCCCAGGTCATCTCCGGGCAAACCTAGGTCTTGGCGCCAGCCATCGCCTCCGCAGGACGCCGCCGTCTTCGGAGGGTGAACCACTGACCACCTCGAGGAGTCGGGCCCTGTCCCAGAGGTGCGCCCGCGACCCACATGCTTCGGTTCGGAAAAGACCCGTATCGGAAGGGCGAGCGCGGGCATACGGTCGGCTGACGAAGCGATCATCAGTGTCGAGAGGAGAACTTCAAATGGTCTTCGCAGACATCAACTTCGGCGATCTCGTCCTGCTGATCGTCGAGGTGTTCCTGTTCGTGATCTGGATCTGGATCCTGTTCGCGATCATCGCCGACCTTTTCCGCGATCACGAGATGTCGGGATGGGGCAAGGCGATCTGGATCGTCTTCTTGGTGTTCATCCCGTTCCTGGGAGCCCTCGTCTACCTCATCGCGCGGGGATCCGGCATGCGCGAAAGGACGATCAAGGCCCAGGCCGAGGCCAAAAAGCACTTCGATGATCACGTGCGAGCGCAGGCCGAGAGCTCTCCGGCCGACGAACTTCACAAGCTGAACGCGCTACGTGAAAAAGGCGCGCTCAGCCAGGAGGAGTTCGACCGAGCGAAGGCCAAGCTCCTCTAGCGCCGCCTGCGCGGGCCACACCGTCGTCGGGAGATGGCAGAGACGATCAAAGTCGGGCGCCGACGGCTGGAGATCTCACGACCCGGTAAGCCGATGTTCCCCTCGGGGGAGACGAAGGGGGACCTCGTCCACTACTACGCCGAGGTCGCCGAAGCCTTGGTCCGCCACTCGAGGGAACGGCCGATCGCCATGCAGCGCTTCCCCGACGGCATCGCCGGCGAGGGCTTCTTCCAGAGGGCTGCCGCCGACTATTACCCGGACTGGGTGCGGACCGTGACCGTGCCCAAGCGCGGCGGGGAGCTGGAGGAGGTGATCATCGGCGACGCGGCGACCCTCGTCTACCTGGCCAACCAGGCGTGCGTCACCCCGCATCTCTGGCTCAGCCGGGTGGACCATCTCGATCGTCCGGACCGGATGATCTTCGACTTCGATACTTCGGACGGCCGGACCGCTGGGGGACCGAGCGATCGCGACCGCCCTCGCCCGGACCGAGCGATTCACGAGGGCGCAGGCGGCCCGATCGACTCGACTCAATCGAGGACGAAGCTGACCTT
>JAFDWD010000425.1 GCA_018268695.1 Actinomycetota bacterium | reverse complement strand
GTCGCTATAGTCGGCGGCCGCCCGGAGCCGAGAAGACTTGGTCGGGCACAACGACATGGCCAACATAGCCTCACAGAAAAAGCGGATACTTCGCAGCGAGCGCGAGCGCACCGAGAATCGACTGCTGACCAGCACCGTGAAGACCTACTTCCGGCGCCTGGAGACGGCGGTCGAGTCGGGCGACTCCGATGCGATCCTCAAAGAGCAGCGCGAGCTGACCTCGAAGATCGACAAGGCCGTCCAGAAGGGCGCCCTGCACAAGAACACCGGTGCACGCAAGAAGGCCAAAGCGGCCCGAATCGCGGCATCGGTAGGCGCGACCGCCGAGTAGCGGTTCAGCTCCCGAAGTAACGGCACCCGCGCCCCGAGCAGTACGCCAACCCCTGCCGCGACCTAAGCAGTCGCGCCCGTCGCCCTGCGCAACGCCAGGGTGAGCGCCAACTCGTCGCCGTAGTCGGCGTCGCCGCGGCACCAGCGCTCAAGCTGGGCGAGTGCCTCGGTCGCCATCCGCAGGTCGGTGAGGTCGACGTTGCCGAGGCGGGCGACCAGCTGCTTGGCCGCATAGGGATGCATCTTCAGCTGCGACTCGACCTCCCGCGGTGGCATCCCCTCCTCCAGCATCGCCGCGGCGGCGCAGGCGGCGCGCAGGCGGGAGGCGAGGCCGTAGATCAGGCCGGTGACGTTCTCCCCCTGCTCGATCAGCTGCTCGCCGACCCGGAGCGCCGTGCGGGCATCACCCTCGACGACCGCGTCGGAGAGGGTCCAGACAGCGGCTTCGGAGGTGTCGGCGATCATCGCCTCGATGTCGGCGGCGGTGACCTGGCTGGAATCGCCCGCCCAGAGCGCGAGCCGTTCCAGCTCGTGGCGGAGGCGGAGCGGCTCCGGGCCCATCCGTTCGACCAGCAGCCGGGCGGCGGCGGGGTCGAGCTTGAAGCCGAGCCGCTGGGCGTCACCGACGAGGACGCGCGGCATGTCGCGGGCTTTGGGCGCCTCGAAGTTGTGGATCTCCCCCTTCGCGGATTTGACCGCGTTCAGCAGTTTGGGAGGCGCTTTCGCGCGGGAGATCAGGACCAGGGTGAGGTCGGGCGGAAGTTCCGCGCCGATCGCCGCCGCCACGGCGGCGAGCTGTTTGTCACGCCATTTCTCGACTCCGTCGGCAAGGAGATAGCGGCGCGTGCCCATCAGCGACATCGCCGGGATGGCGGCCAGGAGTGCCTCGTGGTCGGGCGCGCCGCGGCCCTCGCTCGGCTCGAACACCTCGAGCGCCCCGTCTCCTCCCTCCCGTTCGGCGCGTGCCCGCAAACGGGAGCGGGTCGCCTCGATTTTCGATCCGTCGGTGCCGGAGATCAGGTAGAGCGGGCGCATCTCGTCGGGCATCAGGGCGAATTTACAGTGAAGCCCCGGCGGGTCACGTCGATCTCGATCGTCCCGTCGGAGTCGGTCCGCAAGGTCGGGACCTCGTGCGCGGCGAGCGTCGCGAGCGTGCCCGGGGTCGGGTGGCCGTATGGATTGTCGGCGCCGACCGAGATCACCGCGAGGCGGGGACGGATGCGGTCGAGCAGCGGCCCCAACCCGGTGTCGTCGGAGCCGTGGTGGGCGACCTTCAACACGTCGATCGGCCCCGGGTCGAGCGGCGTGGATTCGGCCTCGGCGTCGGCGGTGAGAAGCATCGCGAAGCCGTGCCAGCGCGCCCGGATGACCAGGGCGAGGGCGTTCGGGTCGGTGTCCGTCGGGCCTTCGGCGAGCAGCTCGGGCGGCGGCCAGAGCACCTCGAGGCTCAGCGAGCCGGTACGGAGCGTGGTCCCCGCGGCGACTCGTTCGGGGACCGCGCCGTCGGCGCGAGCCGTCGCGAGGAACCGCCGGTCGAGGCGCCCGTAGACGAGCCGTGAGATCGGCATCCGCCGGAGCGCTTCCGCGATACCGGCCGCGTGGTCGGATTGGTCGTGCGTGACGATCGCCGCCCCGAGACTCTCGACGCCCGCGCCGCGGAGCTTGGCCACGAGTTCGTCCCCCGGCGGCCCGCCGTCGACGAGGATCGCGGGGGCGTTCCGCGGCGCCAGCAGGATCGCGTCCCCCTGGCCCACGTCGAGCACCTCGATCCGCAAACCCGGCGGCGGCCCCGCGGGCACATCGGAGCCGCGTGGCCAGAGGATGAGGCCGACCACCAGCAGCACGCCCACTCCAAGGGCAAGCGGAATCCGGCGCTGCATGCCTTTTCCACGCCATACGGTGGAAAAGGCATGCAGCGCGGCCGGGGAAGCGGCGCGGGCTGCGGCAAGGCGGCGCGCTCGCGCGAGGTGCACGCAGGCGACGATGGCGGCGACCAGGGCGGCGTAGGTCGCGAGCATCGTCGTGAGATCGATGTCGACGTGGAGCACCGCCCAGGACGGGCGGCCACACCAGGCGGCGATCTGGGCGATGTAGGCGAGCAGGAGGGCGTCGAGGCCGTTGATCGGGGTGAGCGGGACGCCGGGGATCTGGGCCAGGCCCGCCGACACCATGCCGAGCCACATCGCGGGTGCCACCGCGGGCATCGCGAGGACGTTCGCCGCGAGGCTGGTCAGGCTGACTTCTTCGAAGACAAAGGCGATCAACGGGGCCGTCGCGAGCGTCGCCGCGACGGTGACCGCGATCCCCTCGGCCAGAGCACGACGCCATCGTCCCTCGCCGAATCGAGCGACCAGCCAACCTCGGATCGGGGCGGCCAAGAGGAGGATGCCGAGGACGGCCGCGAAGCTGAGCTGCCAGCCGATATCTCCGGCCACGGACGGATCGACCACCAAGGTCGCCACCAGCGCGACGCCGAGCGCATAGAGGCGGGAGGCCCGCCGCCCCGCCAGGGTGGCGACGAGGCCGACCGCGCCCATCACGCCGGCGCGTTGGATCGAGGGCACGGAGCCCGCGAGCGGGACGTAGACGGCGATCAGGGCGATCGCCCAGACCAGGCGCTCGCGCAGCGGGATTCCGAGGGCGGCGAGGATCGGCATCGCGAGGAGGGCGAGCAGGGTCACGTTCTCACCGCTGACTGCCGTCAGATGGCTAAGGCCCGCCCGGACGAAGTCTTCCTTGGTCGCCACGTCGAGGCCGTCGTCTTCGCCGAGGACGAAGCCGCGGGCAAGCGCCGCCTCGCGCGCCGGCATGCCCTCCCCCAGCCCGGCCATCGCGCGCTCGCGGATCTCGGCGCTGCGGGCAACCGCGATCGCGACGAGGACGGCGATCGCCACCAGGATCGGCAGGGAGGGACGCGGCGAACGCACGGGGTCGTCGTTCAGGGCTGGAGCCGGTCGCGCAGCGCTTCCATCGTCGCCGGGCCGATGCCCGAGATCTGGTCGAGCTGGTCGATCGAGGAGAGGCCGCCGTGTTCTTCGCGGAAGGCGATGATGCCTTCGGCGGTCACCGGCCCGATGCCGTCGATCGTGTCCAGTTCGGCCGCGGTCGCGGAGCCGAGGCTGATCGGGCCGTCTTCGGTTTCGGCCCCAGGGACAGCAGATTCAGATCCTTCTTCCGGGACGACCACCTGCTGGCCGTCCGCCAATCGGGCTGCAAGGTTGATCGAGTCCAACGAAGCCCTTGCGGTTGACCCTCCCGCCCGCTTCACCGCGTCGTTCACCCGACTCCCGGCCGGCATCCGATACACACCCGGCTTCCGCACGGCTCCGGTGACGTCGATGACCACATCACTGCCGCCTTCTTCCACCGAGATGCTCGATTCATCTGAGGTGGAGTACGAGTCGTAGGTCGTTTCGCCGCCCTCGCCTCGCACCGCCCGGGCGCCGATGAAGAGGAGCGCGACGGCGATCGCGCCGTAGACCGCCACCTGGGTTCGGCTCAGTTCCGGCATGCCCGCCACGCTGACGGGAAATCACGCACGGGTGGCGCGCAGAATGAAAATTCCGCGCAACGGGACTGTGACTAGTAGTCGTCCTCGTCGTCGTAGCCCGCCACCTCGGCGAGCTGGTCGCTGTAGAGCTCTTCCGCCGCCACCGGGGGCGACTGGATCGAGATGCAGGCGAAATCCTCGGTGCCGTCGTTGCGGACCGCATGTTCGGTCGCGGGCGGGACGAGGATCAGATCGCCCTCGGTGACCGACTGGGTGTCCCCGGCCACCGACATGGCTCCTTCCCCCCGGACCACGACGTAGACCTGCTCGGCTTCTTCCTGGGAGCGCAGCCGCTGCTCACAGCCGCCGGGCAGGACGAGCCAGGTGACGGAGAGGTTGCGGGCCCCGAGTTCGCCCGCGTCCATGAGGACGTGGGTGCGAAGCCGATGCCATTCCTGGAC
>JAFDWD010000424.1 GCA_018268695.1 Actinomycetota bacterium | reverse complement strand
GAGAGGTCGGTGAATTTGGCGACGACGCCGGCGGCGCGGGCGCGCGGGCCGTAGGGGATGCCGAAGCGCAGGACGGTGTACTCGAGGTCGTAGAGCTCCGAGTAGCTGGCGCAATAGGTCTCACCGGCGAGCTTGGTCGAGGTGTAGAGGTGGCGCGGAGCTGGAATCGCGGTTTCCTCGTCGACCTCCTGCTCGGGGCAGTCGCTGTAGACCCAAGTGGTGGAGCCGTAGACGACGCGCCCGACTTTGGCCCGGCACGCGGCCTCCAGGACCTGCAGGGTGCCACGGGTGTTGACCTCCTCGGCCAGCACCGGATCGGCGAGGACGTGGCCGACGTCGGCGACCGCGGCGAGATGGATGACCGCGTCGCAGTCGCGCATCGCCAGGTCGAGGTTGCCCGGGTCGGTGATCGACCCGGTGAAGGTCTCGACCTCGAGCGGCGAGTGGTACGGCGAGGCGCTGAGGTCGAAGATCCGCGGCGTCATCCCCTTCGCCATCAGCTTGTCGACGACGTGGGAGCCGATGAAGCCCCCGCCTCCGGTTACCAGGACCCTCATCGCTTACCCCTCCTCCCCGGCAAGGGCCGCCTCGCGGCTCGCCGGGCGATAGTAGAGCGGCACGCACCAATGATTCTCGGCCACCCAGTCGGTGTTCGGCAGCTCGGCGGAGCGGCCCATGATGCGGTGGCAAGGCTGGTCGTAGACCTTGCCGGTGCTCTTCTCGATCTCCTCGAAGACGATGTACTTGTAGAGGCCCGAGGTCATCCCCTCCGGAACCTGCAGGCGGGCCGGGTGGACGGGGTCCAGATGCTCCCGCGCGTAGTCGTTCTTCCAGTCGACGATCTCCTGCATCCGCTCGGCCTGGACCAGCGCGACCGCGGCGGTGAACTCGTTCATCCGGAAGTTGAGGCCGTCGACCTGGTGGTCGAACTTGCCGTAGTTGCGGAACTTGCGCGCGTACTCGAGCAGCTCCTCATTGCCGGATACGAGCACGCCGCCCTCACCGCTGGAGACCGTCTTGGTCGCGTAGAGCGAGTAGACGCCGGCGTCGCCGAAGCTGCCCGGGCGCGCCCCGTCCCAATCGGCGCCGTGCGCATGCGCGCAGTCCTCGAGCAGGAAGATCCCATGGTCCCGGCAGTATGCGGCGATCTCCTTGGAGTCAAATGAGAGGTGGCCGCCGACGTGGACGAGGATCGCGGCGCGCGGCTTGTGCTTCTCGGCCTTGCGCTCGAAGTCCTCGAAGGACATGCAGAGGTCGTCTTTGCGGCAGTCGACGAACTCCACGCTCGCGCCCGCGCCGACGGCGGCGAGCGGCGTCGCCATGAAGGTGTTCGACGGGCACAGCACCGTCTCGCCTTTGACGCCGGCGAACTCGAGGGCGGCCAGCGCGCCGCCGGCCCAGCTCGACAGACCGACGCTCGGGAGCTTGTTCCACTCGGACCACCGCTCCTCGAAGGCGGCCAGCTTGGCGCCCTCGGACCACTGCTCGGAGTCGAGGATCTCGGTCCAGAGCTCGAAGAGGCGGGGACGATCGCGGTGGTCGAAACCG
>JAFDWD010000423.1 GCA_018268695.1 Actinomycetota bacterium | reverse complement strand
CCCGGACATCTCGCCGCTCTACGGCGACCTCCATGACCTGCCGCCGGCCCTGCTGACGATCGGGACCCTGGATCCGGTCCTCGAGGACTCCTTGCTGATGGCGATGCGCCTCTCGGCTGCCGGGGGACAGGTCGACCTGCGCGTCTACCCCGAGTGCGGCCACGGCTTCCTCAGCTTCCCGATCGAGATGGCCCGCGCCGCCAACGAGGACTTCGAGTCCTGGCTGGCCGACCGCTTCGTGACGTGACCGGCGTCAAGGACCAACCCGGCTGCCTCGCCTGCGATCTGACCGCCGGCCGCCAGCCGTGTCCCGGTGGGAGGATCGAGGAGACGCGAGGATGGGTCGTCGAGCACTGCGTCGGCCCGCTGGGAGTGGGGACGCTGATCGTGAAGCCGAAGCGGCACGTCGTCCACGTCGCCGATCTGGATGCCGAGGAGGCCACCGAGCTCGGGCCCCTCCTCCGGCGCGTCGCCGCGGCGGTCACCGAGGCCTTCGATCCCGAGCAGGTCTACGTCTGCCTCTGGTCTCACGCGGATGGTGTGCCCGGCCACATCCACTGGGTCGTGCAGCCGGTGGATGCCTAGGCCGACCCCTCGCGACGCGGCCCGCACCTCCAGGGAGCGATGTTCGACGCCGACGAAGCGCCGGACCCCACCGCCATGGCCTGGGCCGCCGACTCGGTCCGCGCCGCTCTCTCCGGTTGACGGGCCGAAAACCGCTCTATATCAGCGGTTTTCGGCCCGTCAACATCGTCAGCGGGTGAGGGACCAGATGGTCATGTCCCAGGCGCGGCCTTCGGCCTGGTGGCTGCGCTCGCGGATGCCCTCGGGGCTTGCCCCGAGGCGTTCGGCCACTCGCTGGGAGGCGATGTTCTCGGGCAGGATCGCGAACTCGATCCGCTCCAGGCCGAGCTCTTCGAACCCCCACTCGGCAAGCAGGGAGACCGCTGCCGCGGCGAGGCCGCGCCCGCGCGCCTCGGGCACCAACCAATATCCGATCTCCGCCTCGCGGCCGCCGTCGCCGAGCCCGGCGAGGTTGACGTTGCCGAGGGCGTGGGGGTCCTCCCGGCCCTGAATCGCCAGCGCCAGCACGGTCCCGGCGGCGCGCTTGCGGCGCTGCCTCTCGATCCACTCCAGCGCCCCTGCCTCTGAGTAGGACCACGGCACCGAGGTGAAGGCGCAGACGTCCCACTCGCCGCAGGCCGGCTCCAGCGCCAGGGCGTCCCCGTCGCACCAGTCCCGCAGCACGACGCGGTCGCTTTCGAGGCGGAGTTGATCGGGAAGCGTCGACATCCACCAAGCTTGCCGGCCGATCGGCCAGAATCCCTCCATGGAGAAGATCGAGCCGCTGCCGATCGCCCCCGGCGCCGTTCTGCGCCCGTTCAAGGCCTCCGACGCCGGCGAGCTGACCGAGGCGATCGCGGCGAACCGCGAGCACCTGGCGCGCTGGCTGCCGTGGGCGGAAATGCACGGCTTCGAGGACAGCGTCACCTATCTGGAGCGCAAACGCGCCCAGATCGAGGCCAACGACGGGTTCGAGGGGGCGATCGTGCTCGACGGGCGGATCGTCGGTGGAGCGGGCTTCCACGCGGTCGACTGGCTCAACCGGTCGAGCTCGATCGGCTACTGGCTCGCCGCCGACGCCGTCGGCCGTGGCCTGATGAGCGGCGCTGTGCGGGCCCTCCTCGACCACGCTTTCGGCGCGTGGGAGCTCCACCGGGTGATCATCGAAGTCGTCGTCGACAATGCCCGCAGCCGCGCGATCCCGGAGCGGCTCGGCTTCCGCGAAGAGGCCCTGCTGCGCGAGGCGAAGCTGATCCGCGGCCGCTACGAGGACGCGGTGCTCTACGCGATGCTGGCGTCTGACTGGCCGCCGCCGAGCCCGCGCGAGGCCACCGGCAGTGCGTAGTAGACGGCACACGCGGCGCAGATCCCCAGCGTGACGTAGGGGGAGACGAAGGCGAGGACGACCGCCAGGGCGTAGGGAATCTGCCCGAGCGCCGCGAAGTGGAGGATGTTGCGGACTTCCTCCGGAGCGATCCGCTCCCGGCAGAGCTGCGGGCGCTTGAGGAGGATCTGGCGGTTGGTCATCACGAAGACCAGGCCCATCATCAGGTAGGACGCGCCGTAGATCGCGGCCGCGAGGTTCTCGCCGCTGTCCTCCTTCAGGTAGTCGGCCATCAGCGACGTGGTGAAGGGAAGGATCCCGACGCTCATCAGCAGCAGCAGGTTCCAGATCAGGATCGAGTGGTCGACCGCTCGCAGGCGACTGAAAGCCGCGTGGTGGTTGATCCAGATGATCCCGATGGTGATGAAGGAGATGACGTAGGCGGCGTAGCTGGGCCACTGGGCGAGCAGCTCGTGACCGAGGCTCCCCGAACCTGGCTTCGGAACGTGGATGTCGAGGACCAACAGCGTGATCGCGATCGCGAAGACGCCGTCCGAGAAGGCCTCGAGGCGGTTGGTGCTCACCTCGTGGGTTTCGGCGGGAGGGCTTTGGGTCCTCTAGCGTTCCGCCGGTGATCGCCTCGCTCGACCTCGCCCGGTTCCCGCTCGGGGTGGCGGAGTACGAGGCGCTGGCGGCCCGGCGCGCCGGGCGCCGGAGCGATGCCCTCTTCGCCCGCCTGCTCCTCGGGATGCGGCTGCGCTCGATGCCGGTCCCGGTCCCACAGATGACTGTCGCCTACTACTTCGCCCTGTGGCGGGACGAGGCGACGCTAGAGCGCTTCCGCGCGGGCCCGCTTCGCCGGTGGGACGACGGCGGCGAGCGCCTCGCGCTGACGCTGCGCCCCGTGCAGAGCTTCGGGACCTGGGGAGGATCCGACCCACTCGGCGGCGAGCGCTCCGAGCCGCGCCCCGGCCCCGTCGCCCTGATCACCCACTCGCGCACCCGCCCGACCAAGGCGGCGCGCTTCTTCGTCGCCGACGGCCCGGTGGTGCGGGCGCTGGACGGTGCCGAGGGGCGCCTCTGGTCCGACGGCTTCTTCGACGACCTCGCACGCCTCGACAGCGGCACGCTCTCCCTCTGGCGCGACACCGCCTCCGCGACCGCCTTCGCCTACGGTCCCGGCATCCACCAGGACGCCGTCAAAGCCCAGCGCGACGGCGGCTGGTTCAGCGAATCGTGGTTCGCCCGCTTCGCGATCGAGGCGGCGCGGGGCAGCTGGCGCGGAATCGGGGCAGACGACCTGCTCGCCGCTCGCTGAGCCCGCTCTTTATCCTTGAGGCATGGCTTCCCCGGAGGCGAAGAACCTCGAGGCGATCTCCAAGGCGATCGACCAGCACAACGCCAACTGCCCCTTCCCGGCGGCGGAGGTGCGGATGAACCCGTTCGAGGTCGAGCGCCTCGGCTGGGACACGATCCGCGGCCTGCCGGTCGTCCCCGACGGCGAGATCGGCACCGGCCGCTTCCGCATCGTCTGCTCGCGCGACCTCGAGGACGATGGCCTCGAGATCACCGAGGCGGTTGGCCGCGAGCTGGAGACCGTCACCCCGGTCCAGAACTGACCGGTTGCATTTGGGGTCGCTATGCGGCCCGAAATGCAGAGGGTCCGCTCAGACCTGGTTCCAGAAGTCGAGCCCGAGGCTCGAGAGCCAGTTCTGGGCTTCGATGTTCAGTTGCTTGAATTCGCCGGTGACGATCAGGATCCCCATCACGATCAGGATGAGGCCACCGACGGCGACGATCGCCTGGTAATGGCGCTTGACCACGGTGAACGCGGTGGTCATCCGGGAGAAGGCGAGGGCGGTGGCGAGGAAGGGGATCGCCAGGCCGGCCGAGTAGACCGCCAGGAGGAAGGCGCCGCGACCGGCGGAGCCCGAGGCGGCGGCGGCGGAGAGGATCGCGCCGAGGGTCGGGCCGATGCAGGGGGTCCAGGCGATCGCGAAGGCGGCGCCGGCGACGATCGGGCCGCCCCTGCCGGCCCGGGAGAGCAGCGCGTCCACGTGCCACTCTTTGTTCAGCCGGGTGATGAAGAGCGAGCCGACGAAGAGGACGCCCATCGCGATGATCAGCCAGCCGGAGATCTTCGTCAGGAGCGGCTTGTTGTCGAAGAGGAACGAGCCGAGGCCGGTGGCGGTCAGCCCGAGCAGGATGAAGATGGTCGAGAAGCTGGCGACGAAGATCAGGCTGGGACCGAGGACGCGGCGCCAGTCGGCGTCGTCCAGCTCGGCGGCGGAAACACCCGTAACGGCCGAGAGGTAGCCCGGGACCAGCGGCAGCACGCAAGGGGAGAGGAAGGAGACGATTCCGGCCGCCAGGGCCGCGAGGATGCCCACCCCGGCCGCGGGATTACCGCCTATGTCGGCAAGGATCACGACCCCCAAGGATACTTCTCGGCCATGCCCGGCCAGCCCTCGTCCCGTCTCTATGACGCCTCCGGCGAGGAGCGGCAGCTGCGCGCCGCGCCGCTCTTCGCGATCGGGCCGGCGGCGCCCGGGCCGGCGCTGCGGCGCGGCGCGCTGGTGACGGTCCCGATCGCCCTCGCCCTGATCTTCGAGTTCTCCTTCGACTGGCCATCGCGCGGGGCGATCGCCACCGCGGCGCTGATCTGTGGGTTCACCGGCCTCGACGCGCCGGCCGGGCCGCGGGCGCTGTGGCAGCTGTCGGTGGCCCCGTTCGTCGGCGCCGCGGCCGCGATCGGCGTCCTGGCGAGCCAGTGGGCGCCCGCCGCGGTGCTCGCGATGGGGCTGATCGCCGCGGTCGCGGGCTACTGCTTCGCCGACACCCTGAGGCTTGCCTTCGCCGGCTTCTCCTGTGCGGTCGCGCTGATGATCGCCGAGGGCCTCTTCCTGCCCGCCCACAGCGCCGTTCCCGCCCTCCTCTACGGAGCCTCCGGCGGCGTGCTCCAGGCCGCCTGGGCGGCGTGCGTCTGGCTCGTCTACGACCGCGACTCAGACAACGAGAGCGGCTGGAACTGGTCCCGCACCAAGGCGCGCCTGCGCGAGAACTTCACGCTCGAGTCGCCGATCGCCCGCCACTCGCTGCGGTTCGGCGTGGCGCTGGCGCTCGGGGTCGCGATCTACCGCGTCGCCGGGATGCGCGAGCACGGCTACTGGATCCCGCTGACGATCCTCTTCGTCCTGCGGCCCGAACGCGACGAGACCGACCGCCGCCTGATCCTGCGCGCGGTCGGGACGCTGGTCGGGCTGGCACTCGCCACCGCGATGGCGTCCGCGTTCAACGGCGCCGAGGCTCCGATCGCGATCGTCCTCAGCATCTCCGCGGCGCTCTCCTTCGGCCTGATCACGGTGCAGTACGCCGCCTTCACCGCGGCGATCACGACCTACGTGGTGCTGCTTTCCGACACCCTCGGGGAGGCGCGCTTCGACGCCGCGGGCCAGCGCGTGATCGGCACCGTGGTGGGGATCGCGATCGCCTACGTCGCCTTCCGCGTCTACCCGGGCCCGGGGGAAAGGCGCCGCCTGCGCTAACTTTCTGGCCAGCCAGCCAAACGGGAGAGGGAGGGGAGCGGTGAGCAACCGTACGTTCGTGATCGGGGTCGGGATGACCAAGTTCGAGAAGCCCGGCACCAAGGAGGGCGACTACCCGGACTGGGCGGTCGAGGCAGGGGAGAAGGCGCTCGCCGACGCGGGCATCCCTTATGAGGACGTCGAGCAGGCCTACGCCGGCTACTGCTACGGCGACTCGACCTACGGGCAGCGCGCCCTCTACGGGCTCGGCCTCACCGGGATCCCGGTGGTCAACGTCAACAACAACTGCTCGACCGGATCCTCGGCGCTCTTCCTGGCGCGCCAGGCGGTCAAGGGCGGCCTCGTCGACTGCGCGCTCGCGGTCGGCTTCGAGAAGATGGAGCCGGGCAGCCTCGGGGTCAAGTACACCGATCGCACCAACGCGCTCGACAAACACGCGATGCGGATGTTCGAGATCCGCGACCCGGAGCAGTCGCCGCCCGCGCCGCAGATGTTCGGCAACGCCGGCCGCGATCACATGCAGAAGTACGGCTCGACGCCCGACCACTTCGCCTGGATCGGCTGGAAGAACCACAAGCACTCGGTCAACAACCCCTACGCCCAGTTCCAGGACGAGTACTCGCTCGAGGACATCAAGGCGGCGAAGATGATCCACGACCCGCTGACCAAGTTGCAGTGCTCGCCGACCTCCGACGGGGCGGCCTGCGCGATCGTCGCCTCCGAGCGTTATGTCGACTCGCACGGCCTCTGGGACAAGGCGGTCGAGATCGCCGGGCAGTCGATGGTCACCGACCTTAGCTCGACCTTCGACGAGAACGCCGACTGCATGACGATCGTCGGCTCGGAGATGTCGCGGACCGCAGCGCGCTCGGCCTACGAGGAGGCGGGG
>JAFDWD010000422.1 GCA_018268695.1 Actinomycetota bacterium | reverse complement strand
TGGGGCTGACCCTCGACGACGTGCTGGCCGGACAGCGGCGCGAAGCCGGCGGGGGCACCCGGCTCGTCTTCGGCGACCGGGTCCGCAGACCCGCCGAGGTCTTCGCGGCGCAACGCCTCGTGACCGAACGTGCCGTCGCCGATTCGCGACGCATCCGCCACTTCACCTGGGACCGGGCGACCCCCGCGGCGCGCCGGCTCGACGAGATGAGCGCCGCCCAGTGGCTCGCCGACACCCTCCCCGAACCCTCGCAACGCCTCGCGCGAAGCGCCGTCGAACAGCTGATGGCGGAGGAGTACGGACTCGACGCGAGCCGCCTCAGCGCGATCTCGATGTTGGTCCAGTTCGGCTCCTTCGGCGTCGAATCGGACGAACGGTTCCACGTCCACGGCGGCAACGACCAGATCGCCTGGGGCCTCGCCGAACGCCTCCCTGCGGGCACCCTGCAACTCGACTCCCCGCTCACCGGGTTGGCGCGCCGCGGCTCCGGCTACGAACTGCACTTCGCCGGGAACCCGCCGGCCCAGGCCGACATCGTCATCCTCTGCCTCCCCTTCACCGCCCTGCGCCGGACCGATCTCGGGCGGGCGGGCCTCGGCGCGCGCAAGCGCCGCTGCATCGAGGAGCTCGGGATGGGCACCAACGCCAAGCTGCTGCTCCAGTTCCGCCGGCACCTCGCCCACTACGAAGGGTTCGGCGGCTCCTACTTCAACGAGGACTTCGATACCTGGGACAGCTCGATCGGCGAGGCGGGGCGCCCAGGCCTCCTGACCGTCTACTCCGGCGGCAGCTACGGCGCCGGCCTGCGCGGCAACGGGCCCCACGCCCCCGCCCCGCGCGGTCGCGTCAAGGAGGTGCTGGGAGAGCTGGCGATCGGCGTCCCCTCCCTGCCCGCCGGCTTCAACGGCGATGCCTGGCTCGACCACTGGACGTCGGACCCTTGGACGCACGGCTCCTACGCGGCCTTCGAACCGGGTCAGTACACCCGCTATTGGGGCTTCGTCGGCCGCCCCGAAGGCCG
>JAFDWD010000421.1 GCA_018268695.1 Actinomycetota bacterium | reverse complement strand
GTGGTCGGCAACCCGGCGGGGATGCTGATCAACATCGGCGGCAAGACGATCTACCACGCCGGCGACACCTGCCTCTTCGGCGACATGAAGCTGATCGCCGAACGCAACCCCGTCGACATCCTCCTCCTGCCGATCGGCGGCCACTACACGATGGACCGCCAAGACGCCGTGGTCGCCGCCCAGTTCGTCGGCGCCGACACCGTGATCCCGATGCACTTCAACACCTTCCCCCCGATCGAGACCGACGCGGGCGCGTTCAAGGCCGACGTCGAGGCGGCGGGGGCCGGGGCCGTGGTGGTGCTCGAGCCGGGGGAGACGTACAGCGCGTAGTTCAGGACGTGCCGGTTCCGTGAAGAACTCCCGGGAGACGTGACGCTTCCGCCGGGAAGTCCACGGTCTCGTCACGGTTCCCCAGCACCCCAATGTTGATGGGCCGAAAAGTAGCCCTATAGCAGTACTTTTCGGCCCATCAACATTTCGCCTCCGACGGAAGGCGCACGAACGGGGAGGGACCTGCGCGGAAGTGTGGAGTTCTTGACGTCTCACGCACGTCCTCCCGGGACGGCGTCGCAGTTTCGCCACAGCTTTCATACCCGGCCGTCTCGGCCACGGCCACAGCCAGCCAGGGCCGTGGCCGAGACGGCCGCACTCGCCGCAAACCCTTGCGTCCCTTCCCTGGGCACCGACTTCCCAAAAAACTGGCCAGCTGGCCAGTCGAGTGTTACCTTCGTCTCTCGGCCACGAATCGAGGAGGGACGATGGAGGCTCAGGAGGCGGCGGGGATTCGTTCCCGGACGCAGCGCGCGGACTATCAGGCGACCGCCGACCCGGCGCTGAACGAGGCAGCGGATCGGACCGCCGACATCAAGCTGCTCGGCTATGGGGAGCTGTATGACCTGTGGGAGCGGCAGCAGTGGCAGACGCAGGAGCTCGACTTCAGCCAGGACCGGGAGGACTGGCACGAGCGGATCCCGGAGGAGGAGCGCTTCCAGCGGATGTACGGGCTGTCGTCGTTCTTCATCGGCGAGCAGAAGGTGGCGGAGGAGCTCGGGCCGATCATGAGGGCGGCGCCGACCGAGGAGCAGAAAGTCTTCCTCTGCACGCAGATCGCCGACGAGGCACGGCACGTCCGCTTCTTCGAGCGCTTCTACCGCGAAGTCGGGGTGCTCGAGGCCGACGGCCTCTCGCAGATGCTGACCGAGACGTCCTCGCATCTGAACCAGAACTTCGGCGAACTGTTCGACGGGATGCTCGGCGCGCGGACCGAGCGGCTGTCCCATGAGCCCGAGGACACCGAGGCGCTGGTCGAGGCGGTGACGCTCTACCACATGGTCATCGAGGGGATGCTGGCCCTCACCGGGCAGCACTTCATCATGGAGTTCAACGAACGGGAAAACACGCTGCCGGGGTTCGTCGAGGGGTTCGGCAACGTCGCCCGCGACGAGCATCGGCACGTCGCCTTCGGCTCGGTCTTCCTGCGCGAGAAGGCACACGAGGACGAGCGCTACAAGGTGGCGATCCAGCGGACGCTGGAAGAGGCGCTGCCGATCGCCGACGGGGTCTTCTCCCCGCCATGGGCCGAGGGCGGTGACGACTTCGAGCTGTTCGGCTACTCGCTCGGCGAAACCCGCCAGTTCGCCGCGACCTGCCTGATGCGGCGGCTGAAAGTCATCGGCCTCGGCTGAGCCGGAAATGAAAGCGCCCGGCGAGGCCGGGCGCGGAGGCTACGGAGTGACTTCGGTCGTCGGCGGCGCTTCGACCGGGGGTTCGGTCGCGGGCGCTTCGGCCGGCGGCGGGGCCGCTTCGACCGGTGCTTCGGTGGCCGGCGGCGGCGTGGCGGTCGTCGGCGGGGGAGTCGTGGTCGCGGGCGGCGTTTCCGGGGTGACCGTGACGGTCACGGTCCCTTTGCCGCCATGCGCGCCGGGGGTCGTGGTCGGGCCGGTCGCCACGCCGGATTCGACTTCGACGCCGCCGGTGAGGTTGGCGGCTCCTTCGACCTCCGAGGCGCCCGCCGTCGGTTCGTCGGCAACTTTGGCTTCTTCGAGGCCTTCGGGCGCGGCGGCTTCTTCTTCGGCTGCCGCCGCGGACGTTTCTTCGGTCGGCGCGGCTTCCGTCGACGTCTGGAGTTCTTCGGCTTCGCCCGGCGCGACCGCGACGATGTTGCTTGCGATCGCCGGCTTGGAGCTTTCGACCTCGGCCGCGGGCGTGATCGCCGCTTCGAGCCCGCCGCTCGGCGGCGTTTCGACGATGTGCGACGCGGGCATCGTCGCGGCCGCTTCCCTCGCGGCCGGCAGCACCGGGGTGGAAGCGTGCTGTTCCTTCGGCAGCTCGACCGCGGCACCCGCGGTGATCACCGCCGCGGTGACGACGCCGGCGACCGCCTTGGTCCCGATCGCCCCACCGATCGCGCCGCCCAGGCCACCGAGCCCGCCGGCCGCGCCACCGCCGCCGAGCGCCGCGCCGATGCCGCTTGCCGCGCCACCGGCCGCGGC
>JAFDWD010000420.1 GCA_018268695.1 Actinomycetota bacterium | reverse complement strand
CGAGGTGATCGTGATCCCGCGCTCCTGCTCCTGCTCCATCCAGTCCATGACCGCGGCGCCCTCGTGGACCTCGCCGATTTTGTGCGTGCGGCCCGTGTAGTAGAGGATGCGCTCCGTCGTCGTCGTCTTACCGGCGTCGATGTGCGCCATGATCCCGATGTTGCGGGTCTTCTCCAGTGGAAAGCTGCGTGCCATGGTTCCGTTCGGTGGGAGTTGAGGTCTTGGGTTCTTGTGAAGTCTTGGTCGTGCGTGTGATGCGGGGGCGCTCAGGGTGAAACGACGACGACCCAAATCCGCTGCTCGGGGATCGGCGCAAAAAAAGGCCCCAGCGGGCCCGGCGAAGCAAACTACGGCAAAACGACCTGAGCGACGCGCGATGATAGCAGCGCTCGGGCCTCGCGTCATGCGCTTCAACCGGCGTATAGACAGGGTTGCAAATCGAGGTCTCGAACGTGCCCACCCGGTCCTCGTCCGGGCGGCGGCATCCGCCTGGAGCCTGCTCCGTCCGGCGCTGCGCTGGTTCTTCCTCGCCCTGGCGACGATCGAGGCGACCCTGCGGGCGCTCGGCCGCGGCGCGGCGAGGGCGGCGACCTCGGTCGCCGGCGTGCTCACCCCGCGGCGGGCGATCGGCCTGACGATCGCCGCGGCGGGCGGGCTGCTCGTCGTCTCCCAGTTCATGGACTACCGCGGGGTGCAGATCGGCGAACAGGTGGAACTGCTCGACGGGGTCCAGTCCGCGCCGCCGCCGACCGTCGACATACAGACCGCCGGGAGCGCCCACGCCTACGTCCTGGTCGGGGTCGGCGTGATCGTCGTCGCCCTGGGGCTGACGATGATCTTGCGCGGCGGCCGCGCCGGACGGCTGGCCGCCCTCGGCGCGATCGTCGCCGGTGCCGCCTCGCTGGCGGTCATACTGCTCGTCGATCTCCCCAGTGGCCTCGACGTCGGCGTCCTCTCGACCCGCTTCGAAGGGGCCTCGGCGGTCCTCGAAAAGGGGTTCGCGGCGGAGCTTGCAGCCGCCGGAGGTGTGGTTTTGGGCGGAGTGCTCTACTATGCCCGGCCGTGCCTAATACGAATCAGCTTGTCAGGAAGGGCCGCAAGCGCCCGAAGAAGAAGACCACGACGCCGGGCCTCAAGTCGGGGCAGGG
>JAFDWD010000041.1 GCA_018268695.1 Actinomycetota bacterium | reverse complement strand
GGGATCGCCAAGATCACGATCGCCCGGCCACAGGTCCGCAACGCCTTCCGCCCGCAGACGATCATCGAGTTGATGAAGGCGTTCGAGATGGCCCGCGAGGACCTCGAGGTCGGCGTCATCATCTTCACCGGCGAGGGCGACCTCGCGTTCTGCTCGGGCGGGGACCAGAACGTCCGCGGGGACACCGGTTACCAGTCCGAGGCGGGCGGGGTGGGCCGCTTCCACGTCACCGACCTACAGGTGCAGATGCGGCGCCTGCCGAAGCCGATCATCGCGATGGTCGCCGGGTACGCGGTCGGCGGCGGCCACGTGCTGCACGTCTGCTGCGACCTGACGATCGCCGCCGACAACGCCCGCTTCGGCCAGACCGGCCCGCGGGTGGGGTCCTGGGACGGCGGCTTCGGCGCCTCGATCCTGCGCGACCTGGTCGGGCCGAAGAAGGCGAAGGAGTTCTGGATGCTGACCCGCCAGTACGACGCCACCGAAGCGCTCGACATGGGGCTGATCAACACCGTCGTGCCGCTCGCCGACCTCGAGGTCGAGACGGTCGGGTGGTGCCGGGAGATGCTGGCGCTGTCGCCGTTCGCCCTGCGCCTGGTGAAGGCCAGCTTCAACGCGCACGAGGACGGCTACGCCGGGATCCAGCAGCTCGCCCACGACGCGAACCTCCTCTTCTACGGCGCCGACGAGGCGAAGGAGGGCCGCGAGGCCTACAAGGAAAAGCGCCGCCCGGACTTCAGCAAGTTCCCGAAGCGCCCCTGAGGCGGCGTAGGGGCGCCTCGCGCCTCCTCAGCAGGTGGCCGGCGCGATAGGTTGTGTTCCTACTATCTGAAGGTCGCGAATATCCATGGGGGACGCTGAATGAGTGACGTAGAGGTGGGAACAGGGCTGTACGACATCCCGCAGGAGATGATCGACTTCCGGGAAACGATCCGCCAGATCGCGACCGAGAAGATCGCGCCGCGGGCCGGTGACATCGACCGCAACGCCGAATACCCGCACGACATCCGCAAGATCCTCGGCGAGCAGGACATCCTCGGATTGCCCTTCGACGAGGAGTACGGCGGGACCGGGACCGGCACGCTGATGCTGCAGATCGGGGTCGAGGAGATCGCCAAGGCGTGCGCGTCGAGCGCGCTGATCCTGATGATCCAGGAGCTCGGCACGCTGCCGATCCAGCTCTTCGGTTCCGACGAGCTGAAACAGCGCTTCCTGCCGAAATGCGCCACCGGCGAGTGGTCACCGGCCTTCGCGCTCTCTGAGCCCGAGGCCGGCTCCGACCCGGCCGCGATGCGCACCACCGCGGTCAAGGACGGCGACGAGTGGGTGATCAACGGCCAGAAGGCCTGGATCACCAACGCCGGGCAGGCCGACTTCTACTGCGTCTTCGCCTCGACCGACCGGGAGAACCGGCGCACCTCGGCCTTCGTGGTCGAGAAAGACCGCGAGGGCTTCGACCCCGGCGCGCTCGAGCACAAGCTCGGGATCAAGGGCTCGCCGACCGGCTCGCCGTCCTTCACCGACGTGCGCGTGCCGGAGGAGAACGTGATCGGCGAGATCGGCAAGGGCCTGCCGATCGCCCTCGCCACGCTGGAGCGCACCCGGCTCGGCGCCGCCGCCCAGGCGGTCGGCATCGCCCAGGGGGCGACCGACTTCGCCAACTCCTACGCCAAAGAGCGGATCGCCTTCGGCAAGCCGATCAACGCCCTGCAGGGGATCCAGTTCAAGCTCGCCGACATGGAGGCCGGGACGGCCGCCGCGCGGGAGCTCCTCTACAAGGCCTGCGCCCTCGCCGACAAGAGCCCCCGCCCGGCCGAGCTGCCCAAGTACACCTCGATGGCGAAGCTGATCGCCGGCGACAACGCGATGAAGGTGACGGTCGAGGCGGTCCAGGTGCTCGGCGGCTACGGCTACGTCAACGAGTACCCGGTCGAGCGGATGATGCGCGACGCGAAGATCACCCAGATCTACGAGGGGACCCAGGAGATCCAGCGCGTGGTGATC
>JAFDWD010000419.1 GCA_018268695.1 Actinomycetota bacterium | reverse complement strand
TGGGTCGCGGCGATCCGCGGCAGCAGCGCGTCGATGAACTCGGCCGCCTCGGCGACGGTCTTGTTCATCTTCCAGTTGGCGGCGATGTAGGGCGTGCGGGACATCAGCTCTCCTCTCCGTCGGCGGAGTCGTCGGTGGGCTTGGCGTCGATCAGGGCCTCGACGCCCGGCAGCTTCTTGCCCTCGAGCAGCTCCAGCGACGCGCCGCCGCCGGTCGAGAGCCAATCGACCTGATCCTGGAGGCCGAACTGCACCATCGCGGCGACGGAATCGCCACCGCCGACGACGGTCTTCCCGGGCGCCGCGGCCACCGCGTCGGCGACGGCACGCGTCCCGGCCGCGAACGGCTCCATCTCGAAGGCGCCCATCGGGCCGTTCCAGAGCACCGTCCCGGCCTTGGCGACGGCCTCGGCGTAGAGGGCGCCGCTCTTCGGACCGATGTCGAGCCCCATCCAGCCGTCGGGCACGTCCACCCCGTCGAGCTCCTGGCGCTCGGTGTCAGCGGCGAACTCGCGCCCCAGCACCAGGTCCACCGGCAGGGTCAGCTCGCAATCGGAGTCGGCGGCTTTCGCCAGCGCCTCTTCGGCAGCCTTGACGCTGTCGTCGTCGTACAGCGAGTTCCCGATCTCCTTGCCCTGCGCCTTGAAGAAGCTGAAGCACATCGCGCCGCCGATCAGGATCTGGTCGGCGACCTCGAGGAAGCGGTCGATGACCCCAACCTTGTCGGAGACCTTTGCCCCACCGAGCACGACGACCAGCGGCCGCGCCGGGTCCTCGACGACCTTGCTCAGTTCGGTGACCTCGCGCTCCAGCAGCAGCCCCGCGTAGCCGGGCAGATGACGCGCCACGCCCTCGGTCGAGGCGTGCGCCCGGTGCGCCGCCCCGAAGGCGTCGTTGACGTAGACCTGAGCCAGCGAGGCGAGCGAGCCCGCCAGCATCGGGTCGTTCTTCGTCTCCCCCGGCTCGAAGCGGGTGTTCTCCAGCAGCAGCACTTCGCCGGGCCCGAGGCAGCCCGCGGCGAGATCGACCTCGGCGCCGATCACGCCCGGAGCCTGGGTCACGTTCCCCCCGAGCAGCTCACCCAGCCGCTTGCTCACCGGAGCCAGCGAGAGCTCCGGGTCGCGCTTGCCGCCCGGCCGCCCGAGGT
>JAFDWD010000418.1 GCA_018268695.1 Actinomycetota bacterium | reverse complement strand
TGAAGCCCGATCCGGCGATGTCGCTGTGGTGGACGAACAGGTCCTTGCCGGCGTCGTCGGGGGTGACGAAGCCGTAGCCCTTGTCGTCGTTGAACCACTTCACGGTTCCAGTTGCCATTTGCTTACCTCCATTTTTTCGTGCTGCGAACGCGGAGGATGCGGTTAAGCAAACGATCTACGGGCGCGGGCACAACTCTTTGTCGGATATCTCCGACTTGAACACCCGCGAGGCTAGCAGCGCCCGCCGGCGGAGTGGCCACCCGATACGTTGGAGGCGATGACGGACCTCGCCGCGATCCGCTTCGCGATGCTCGAGGAGCGGGACGCGCTCGGGGAACTTCACCGTCGCTCCTCGATGGTCTGGGAGGAGGACCGGGAGCAGCTCGAGGCGCATCCCGAGGTGTTCGGCGTATCCGCCGTCGCGATCGCCGAGCGAAGGGTGCGCGTCGCGGTCGGCGCGGGCGGGGAGCTGCTCGGCTTCGCGGTCGTCGGCGATGTCGGGCGGGGGGTCTGCGAGCT
The DNA here is from genome assembly GCA_018268695.1 of Actinomycetota bacterium. Next base: position 1,746 of record JAFDWD010000418.1, on the reverse strand, counting down.
TCTGGATCTCTTCGTCGACCCTGGCGTGATGCACCAGGGCATCGGCACCGCGCTGGTCGAGGAGGTCGTCGCCGGTCACCGTGCCGCGGGGTTCAGGGAGATGGTCGTGATCGCCGCCGCCCGCACCTTCGGCTTCTACGAAGGCCTTGGCTTCGTCGTCGGCGAGCCGGTCATGACGCGCTTCGGTCCCGCGGCGCGGCTGCGGCGGAGCCTGACCTAGAGCGACGGAGCAGCAGGACGGCGGCGACCGTGGCTCCGGCGGTGAGGGCGGCGATCGAGGTCCATCTGCCGACGTCGTCGTAGAGGTGGATCAGGGAGGGGCCGACGAAGAAGGCGCCGAGGCCGATCGTCAGCGTCCAGAGGAGGCCGGAGAGGGCGCTGCCGGCGATGAAGGGGCGGGGCGGGACCTCGTTGATGCCGGCCAGCCAGCCCGGGCCGAGGAGCGAGGCGAGGAAGGCGCGGCGCTGGATCAGGCCTTCGCTGCGGGCGAGGACCCGGGTCCGCCAGGCGAGGAGCGGCCCGCGGTGGAGGAGGAGGCGACGGCCACCCGCGCGCCCGATCCAGTAGGCGGCGAGGCTGCCCGCGAAGGTGCCGAAGAAGGCGATGGCGAGGACGGCGGCGATCGCTTCGTCGCCGCGCGCGGCGATCGTCCCCGCGCCGACCAGCGCAGCCTCGCCGGGCCCGGAGACGGCGATCCAGGTCGCCACCACCGCGGCGAACAGGCCGATGCAGGCAAGCAGGCTCATCCCTCGATTGTGCCGACCCGGGGACGTCGGCGGCCCATCTATACGATCGCGCGGACCAACGACGGAGGAGCGGCGATGAGCGAGGTAGTGGTGGTGGCGGAGATCGGGATCGCGGAGGGCAAGCGTGACGAGGCGCTCGCGGCGCTGCGGACGCTCTGCGAGGAGACCCACGCGAAGGACGAGGGCTGCCTGCTCTACTCGCTGCAGCTCGACCCGGCCGACGAGAGCCACGTCTTCATGATCGAGAAGTGGGAGTCGGCGGAGCTGCTCGGCGAGCACGGCGCCTCCGACCACATCAAGGCACTCGGGGCGAGCGGCACGCTGTCCGGCGCCCCGAAGGTGACCGTCCTCCAGCAGGCCAACTTCGGCGACGCCGACCTCGGCACGGTCTAGGCGTCACCGCCCCGCCGCCGCCCTCAGCATCAGACCGAGGGAGCGCCAGAGGCCGACGTCGGCGATCAGGGCGCGCCAGACGGTGAGGTTGGGGTGGCTCGGTTCTCGCTCGGCGGTGGGGGCGAAGCGGGCGTGCTCGGCGACGAGGGCGAGGTCGGCGGTGGCGGGGCCGATCTCGGTAAGGGTGGGGTGAAGGCTGCGCAGGGTGGTGCGGGGGCCGGAGGGCTCGGGTGCGAGGCGGACCAGGAGGTCGGCGAGCTGGGTGCGGGGGCCGCGCCGGCGCTGGGCCAGGTGGGTGACGAGGAGGGCGGCCGCGAGGAGGATGGCCGCGCCGCCCGCGAGGGCGACGATGCCGCCGCCGGTCCCCGCCGCGGAGGCGGTGGCGGGCTGGAGGACGTCGAGGCCGGGGGAGACGTCGGCCGCGGCGGCGTGCGGGGTCGGGTTGAAGGGGACCCAGCCGATGGTGGGGAAGTAGACCTCGATCCAGGCGTGGGCGTCCTCGTCGCGGACGGCGTAGGTGTCGTGGCCGATCGGTTCCCCGGTGGCGAAGCCGACGACGACGCGGGTGGGGACGCCGGAGACGCGGAGGAGGAGGGCGTCGGCGCCG
>JAFDWD010000417.1 GCA_018268695.1 Actinomycetota bacterium | reverse complement strand
CCGCCGCCTCGTTCCACGGCCGACCGGCCGCTCCTTCACCCCTGGGCCACGACCGGGAGACGAGGGGTTGGGCTGAACCTGACCGAAGGAGGTAACGGTGTTTTCAGCGAATGTCGAGATAAGGCATCGATACGCCCGAGGACGTGCGCCCTGAAGCGCCAGTCGAGTGCGGCGGCCGCGCTGCCGCAGCTTCGATGGACCGCCTCGCGCCGGAGGGAGCCTTCGTCCGCCTTCGCCTGGATTCCGTCGCTGACGAATACGACCGCTACGGCCGGCTCCTGGCGCATGCCTTCGTCGACGGTCACCAGCTCGAACTTGCCCAGCTCCGGCGTGGCTGGGCGGAGGTCTATAGCTTCGAGGGGCAGAGCTTCGACGGCCTGGCTAGCTTTCGCGAAGCCGAAGCCGCCGCCCGCAGCGCCAGCCGCGGAGTTTGGGAGCTCTGCAGCGGCAACTTCCATTCGGGCGGCTGATTTTTGGCCGCGGGGGGGGCGAGATTCGCTCGCCGCCCTCCTTAAGGAACTCCGCCAATAGAAACCGAAGTGCGCCCCGGGGAGCCGACGCGGCAACGTCGACCCCTTGTCCGGGACGGCTTCACAGGAGAACGGAGCTCTCCCATGCCAGACCAAAGTACGCGAGCCGACGAGATCACGGCCGACTACCACGACCGGATTCAGGCGTTGGTCATCGTCCGGATCGTCAGCGAGCAGCCCTACAACTTCACGATCCCCGAGCTGGTCCGCTACTTCAGCGAGGGCGAGGAGGGGCAATGGATCAGCCAGCCCTCGGACATCGAATCCGCGGTCGCTGACCTCGTTGCCGATGGTCTCCTCCACCGTGCCGGGAAGACGGTCCGCCCGACACGGCCGATCGTCCGCTACGAGCGGCTGGATCGCCTCTAGCGAGCTGCCCGGCGAGGAGCGCCGCATCGGAGTGCCCGACTGCAGCGCTTCCTCCCGGCGCGGCATCGCCGTGCCCTGATCGCGGCGCTCCTCGCCGGGCACAACGGCGTTAGCGCGGTGCTTTCGAGTGCTGCGCATTTTTTTTGCCTACGGCGCCCGCGACGGCCTCGATCCAGGCCAGAAGCCGGCACCCGAATCTGCCCAGGCGAAAGGACGGAATCCATAAGTCCTTCTAGGCGAATCGAAAGCATCCGCCACCCACAGCAGAGCCGTTGCATCCAGGCAAGAGCCCAAGGGGCAAGGGCTCGAAGGCCAGTTACTCGGAATCGACGAGGCAGTCCTAGAGCCAATTCGGAGCCCAAACCTCAACAGCCGACACATTACGAACCCGCCGGTTCGTCCCATACAGCAGGCCGCCTCTTCGGACAGAGGGGGCGATGGTCGGCGTTACGAAAATCGGACGAGGCAACGCGAAGTACTGGATCGAAGCCGTCGCCGAAGGCGGCGAGGACTACTACACGCGGCCCGGCGAGCGCCCTGGCATTTGGATGGGCCGACTCGCCGCAGAGCTCGGTCTCGACGGTGAGGTCGACCGCGACGCCTACTTCGCCCTGCTCGCCGGCCAGCACCCCATATCTGGCGAGACGCTGGTCCGGCGACCGGCTCCGCGAGTCTTCGTCGACGCATCGGGCCGGACTCGCCGAAAGGAGCCGATTCTCGGCTACGACATCCGAATCGCAGCACCGAAGTCCGTCTCGCTGCTGTGGGCGATCGGCTCGCCGGAGGTGCAGGCCGCCGTGGAGGAAGCGCTCGAGGATGCCGTTCGCCAATCACTTTCTTACCTTGAGAGAAATGCGGTCTACGTCCAGCGGGGCAAGGGCGGAGCGGTCATCGAGGATGGCTCGGGCCTGATCTCGATGGGCTTCCTGCACCGCTCCTCGCGGGCCGGTGACCCATCCCTCCACTTCCACGTCGTCAGCGCCAACATGACGCGCGCGGCGTCCGACGGCCGCTGGCTCTCCATCGCGAATCCCCGGCGTCAATCGCCGCTCTTCACCGAGGGGAAAGCCAGCGGCTACATCTTCCAAGCAGCGCTACGCGCCGGCATCACGCGCCGCCTCGGTGCAGAGTGGGAGCCGATCACCAACGGCTACTCGGATGTCGCCGGTATCCCCAGGGCCGCGATCGATCACTTCAGCCGGCGGCGTGGTGAGATCGTCGCCGAGCTCGCCGAGCGTGGCACCAGTTCGCCGGCCGCCGCTGTCGCCGCCGCCTACAGAACCAGAGAGGGAAAGGACTACGGCGTCGACCCCGATCGTCAACGCCAGGACTGGCGCTCCCGAGCGGCGGAGTTCGGTCTGGGCGAGACCGCCATCACGCGGATCACCCAGCGGCGGCGAGCCCGCGAGCCGGAGGCACTATCGCCCACCCACATCGACGCCGCGATCGGAATCCTCGAGACGACGCACTCGCATTTCGACCGTCGCGATCTTCTGTGTGCGCTGGCAGAACAGATGCGCGACGGCGCCGACGTAGACCACCTGACGCGGACGGTCGACGACGTTCTCAAGAGCCCACGGGTCGTCGAGATTCACCACGACGACGGACCGCTCGGGACCAGCTACTTCACGACGCCTCGTTTGCTCGAGCTGGAGACGGTGGTTCTCCGATCCGCGCGAAGCGGCGCCAACGCCGGCGTCGCGATCGTTGACGAGCAAACGCTGTCCTCGGTCCTCTCCAACCACGCCTATCTCAGCGCCGAGCAGGTCCAGATGGTCCGGAGGATCACGACGGGCGGTGAGCGAATCGTCGTCGTTGCCGCACGTCCGGGGACGGGAAAGACGACCGCCTTGAGGGCCGCCCGCGAGGCGTGGGGTGAGGCGAATATCCGTGGCATCGGAGTCGCGACGGCTCGCAGCGCCTCCGGCGAGCTGGCCGATGCCGGCGTTCCGTCGATGTCGATCGCGGCGCTTCGTATCCGCTGCGATGAAGCTCGCTACAGGGGCCGCCGGCCCCTACCCACCGGAATCGTGATCCTCGTTGACGAGTCCTCGACGACGTCCACGGAAGACATGGCGGCGCTTGTCGAGCTCGTGGAGCTCTGCGACGGCAAGCTAGTCCTCATCGGCGATGAGCGGCAAATCGGCTCGGTTGGCGCCGGCGGTCTTTACGGTCGGCTCGCGAGCGTCACCGAGCCCGTTCGCCTCACTGAGATTCGGCGACAGCGCGACCCACACGATCGGCGCATCGTTGAAATGGCTCACGAGGGACGTGGCTCGGACGCACTCGATCTCCTACGAGCCCGCGAGCGCCTTCTGATCGCCGACACGCTCGATGCCGCGCTCGACGCTCTGTCGCTCGACTGGCATCGAGCGTTGGTCGACGGTGACGATGCCGTCATGATCGCCCGCCGGATTCGCGACGTCGAGGACCTTAATGTCCGCGCCCGCGAGCTGCTGCGGGCCGATGGTCGGCTCGCCGGACCACGGGTGGAAGTTGGCGGCCGAGAGTTCGCAGTCGGCGATCGCGTCATCACCCGAATCAACAACCGGGAGGTCTCAAACCGCGAGCGCTGGGAGGTGATCGGCGTGGACCGCACCGAGACTCACCTCATGCTGCGTCGCATCGGCGGCGACAAGCGCACCGTTGTCGCCAGTCCCCGGTACCTGCAACGCCGCACCGACAGCAACGAGCCTGCGATTCAACATGCCTACGCTCTGACGACGTACGCAACGGAGTCGAAGACCTTTGACTCGGCGTTCGCGCTCCTCGACGCCAACATCTCACGTGAGGACTTCGTGGTCGCGGTGTCAAGAGCTCGCGGACCGACGACTGCCTACGCCGTCGCCGCCAGCGAGCTTCTCGATCCCGATCTCGGGCCCGCGAGGCGAGAGCTCGACGACGAGGCACACGACGTGCGCATCGGCGCCGAGCGAGTCGCCGCCGAGTTCAGCGCCGACGAGGTGCCTGACCGCAACCGTATCGCCGCGACTCCTGAGCACGAGCTTGCTGCCCGCTGTGTCGAACTTCGGGCGAAATCCACGTCCGGCATCAAGTCGCTGGACGACGCCGGCCGCAACGAGCGTATGGCGGCGATTGAAAGGCGAATCGAAGAAGCCGTCGCGCGGCTTGAGGTATTTACCACTGACGATTCTCAAGCCCGGAATCGACCACCGAAAACGATCGCGGACTCCGCGGAGCGAAGGACCCGCGTCCAGCTGGCGCGCCTCGAAGTCGAGCGACGATCTTTGAAGTCGCAGGCCGAGGCCCCGGCGACCCCTGCTCATTCGACGCTTTCGGCAGCCGAGCGCGCAGAGCTGGCGCTGGTCGAGGACCGCCTCTTGTTTCTCCGCCGTGCCCGCGTCCGCGCAGAGCGCATCGAACCCTCCCAACTCATCGTCGACGCTCTCGGTCCGAGGCCCAAAGATGCGATGCGGGCGGCGATGTGGAACGAAGGTGTCGACACGATCGTCGGCTATCGCCAGCTCTACGGGATCAACAACGATCGCCATCCTCTCGGACCGCCGGCCGTCGATGCCCAGCAGCGCCGAGCACGCCGAGAAGCGGAGGACAAGCTCCGCGCTGTCCAACGAGCCATCCACCGTGATCAGGTGCGCTCGAAGGAGATCGTCGCCGAAGCAATCCGCTGATGGAGAGGTAGGGGCGAGGCGCACTGGCTGAGGGACCACGCGGCCTAACGATTTTCGCACGCTGCGCGTGCGGGGCCGGCCGCATGGTCCCTCAGCCGGATACGCCGAAGTCAGGCCGCACGCAGATTCTCGAGGAACTGCTGCGCTCCCACGGAAGCAAACTCGCCCACCAAGCACACCGCAACTCGGCTCGTGCCTGCGATGCCGACGATGCGCTGAGCGAGGCGTGCATCCTGTTCCTTCGAAACTACGACGGACAACCTGGCGTCGACGCCCTGCGGTGGATGATGGTGGTCGTAAAGCGCTGCGCGTGGAGCCTTTCCAAGCGCGCGAATCGCCGTGCGTCGCGGGAGATCGGTGCCTTTGTTGCGCCCGAGAGCGGCGAGCTCCTTGAGATCGAGATCCCCGACGCCGCGGATGGTCCCGACGCCCTCTACGAGCGGCGTGAGGACGTAGAGCAGGTAGCCGGTGTCATGCGCGACCTGAAGTCGGACGAGCGAACGGCGATGGTCCTGGTCGGGCTTGGCTACAGCTACCGCGAGATCGAAGAGATGCAGGGCTGGAGCTACACGAAGATCAATCGATGCCTCGCCGAGGGACGGGCGCGTGCCCGGAAAGTTCTCCGCGGCAAAGGGGGGGAGAGATCGTGAACCGAGATTCGTTAGGCGGCATGGAGACGCAGCGCCCCATCGTCTTTCTCGACGCCCTGATTCGGCTCCAAGCCATGCTCGGACATCACGTCAAAGTCGAATTCAACGACTACGGAACCTTCTTCGGCGGTGGCTTTGAAGGGAAGCTAGAGAAAGTCGATACCGAGCCAAAGGGCCTCGGGATCAGCGCGTTCGTCTCCGGCGGCGCCGGATTCTTTCTCGACCCCGACAACTGTCAGGCGTACTGGGTCGACATCGGCACCGAAGCGTGGCTCGAGTTCCACCGGCCGATCGGCCCGCTGGTCGCCATCCAGGCTGTCGACTCCAGCGACGCCGGGGACGAGAGCGATCGATGACTCCACCGGGAGGCAGTTCAGGCAGGCTCGTGGTCCCGTTGGACTTGCCAGACCATCACATCGAGCTCCTACGGGGTGACGTTACGACCTGGCTCGCCGGCGATCGCGAAGACCTTCGTACCCTCGACCGCCTGCGCGATCCGTCGGCGACGTTGCGTCGGACGCGAATGTACGAGCGGCTCCTGATCGGATTCGACCAGCGCCGCCTGATCCTCCCTGATGAAGAAGCACGGATCGCCGTGGTCGAAGCGGCTGACGCTCACGATGTATGCCACAGCTACGACTACGTCGTCTCCACCCATGACGCTCACCGCGCCCTCGTAGAGATTCTTTCCCGCCCCGGTTTGCGTTAACGAAGATGGGCGACTCGCTCGGCCCGAGGCTTTGGTCGATTGAGGCCCTACGGGAGGGCCGGCGATTTGACAGTCACGGTGATGACCGTCAACACCGAAGCGCAGAGGCTCGCCTCCGCCCGCTGCGGAAGCCGAAAGAGATCCCGAGTGTGGCACGCCTTCGGCGTGCGGATGCCGATTATCGGCTTCCGCAGCGGGCGGAGGCCACGAGCCCGGAGGCTTCCATGAATCAGATCGCAGTTAGCTCGGAGCCGCTGCCGCAGAAAGAGGAGCAGGCCGACCACCACGTTGTGGGTCTGCGCGTCGTCGGCGACGACGATGCCGCCTACCGTGTCGATCGCCAGCAGCAACGCTTGGCGTTTTGGAGGCGGTGCGAAAACATCGCCGTCGCCCTCGCCAGCAGCTCGCTGGAGGAGCGCGCGGCCGCGTACAGGTCGCGGACGTACACGAAGCAAGAGCTTTCGACTGCGGCCGCGCTACGGCCCGACCTCATGCCGGTAGTAAACGGCGAGTGGGAGTGGATCGCCCTCTCGCTCGCCGACCTGGCCTAGAGCTCTTCGAACCCACCTCGCTCTCTGTTCGGTTCCCGGTCTGGCTCAGCCCCCTAGGCAGATCGCCATGATCTGCGCTTTCGCAACGCCCCCGGAGTTGCTGGCAATTTCCCCCGTGACGCCGTTGCCGGTTCCGCTGAGGAAGGGAGCAGCCCGCAGGAAGGTGACTTCGCGGTTCCCAGGTTCATTAACGATGAAGCCGGTCCCGAGGAGTGCTTCGCCGGGTCCGCAGAGCGTCGTCTCCGTATTGCTCGCCGTCCATTCCGGATTGGCGGCGATCACGTCACGATCAGCGATCGGCGCGACGTGAATCGACTCGGTGGTCAGGGCGCCGCCGTACACCGACCCGGGCGCGATCGCATCGCGCGTGACCGCATCGGCAGAGATCCCGCGTGCAATGACCGCCCCAGGGGCGATGATCCGTTTGTTGACCGCGTTGTCCGCTAGCGCCTTCGAGTTCACGGCTCCCGGCGCAAGCGCCCGAGCCGTTACCGCTCCCTTCGCGAGCTGCCTCGCCGTGATCTTGTGGCTGTTCGGGGTGGCAGCGGCGCCGCCCGACAGCGAGGACACCATCGCGATCAACGCCACGAGCAGCGCTGCCGGACCGGTGACCGCCCCGATGCTGGCCCGTGTTCCGATGTTCAAATCGCTCATTCTCTCGGTCCTCCTCGGTCAGTTGCCGGGCTGACGGCCGCGGCGCCATCTATTTGGCCTCTGGTTCTCCGGCTAGATAACAACGCTCCGATTCACCTCCGCACCTCAACCAAGGCGGTCTTCGAGTGTCCGCCCCGGTAGAAGTAATCGTCTTGGCGCGGTACGGAAGCGCGAATCCCATAGGTCGTCTTGGTCGTCGTGTTGACGAAGCGGTAGTCGTAGTGGTAGCGCCCTTCTGAGTTAGTCGTAGTTTCGCCAAACGGATACCACTTCTTCGAGTGCAGGGCGCCGGCCTGCAGTACGACAACCCGTCCGCCGGCTCGATGACCTCCTGGCAGCTTCCCCTTGATTCTCAAAACATCGCCGTTGTGGAGTTTGCCCGCGGACAACTTGATCGTCGGCCTGACATGCGAGTAGTACCGGATCGACCGGCCGACCTGAAAGGAATCGTGTCGGTACCCGATCAGCACGCGCCGGTTCGGGCCCGGGTGAAT
>JAFDWD010000416.1 GCA_018268695.1 Actinomycetota bacterium | reverse complement strand
AGGAGCGTGAGGCCGACCCAGAGGGGGCCCGGCGCGGCCCACTCGAAGAGCACCCGGACGAGACCGTAGATCGCAACCTTCACCATCACCCCCGACATCAGCGCCGAGAAGTGGCTCGGGGCGACCGGGTGGGCGCGGGGCAGCCAGGCGTGGAGCGGCATCAGCCCCGCCTTGGTGCCGAAGCCGACGAGGGCGCCGACGATCACGACGGTCTGTGCCGCCACCCCTGCTTCCGCCATCGCCCCCGGGTGGGCGAGCGCGCCGTAGTGGGCGAGGGTCAGGACGCAGATCCACACGCCGGTGCCGCCGAGGTGCGTGACGGCGAGGTAGACGAAGACGACGTGGCGGGCCTCGGGGTCGGTGCGACGGGCGAGGATCGCCGCCGCCGGCGCCAGCGTCATCAGCTCCCAGGCGGCGAGGAAGGTGGTCGGGTCGCGGGCGGTGACGACGCCGCCGAGGGAGACGAGGAAGAGGCCGCCGAGGGCGACCAGCAGGCGTTCACGGGGGGCGCCGTGCAGGTATTCGCGTCCGTAGGCGAGCGCCGGCAGAGCGACGATCGCGATCGTCGCGAGGAAGAAGCCGCTGAGGCCGTCGACGCCGAGCGCGGGCGTCAGATCGCCGTGGAAGCCGGAGCCGAGCGGCGCCGCGCCACAGAGCACTGCCACCCCGGCGGCGCCGGCCAGGCCGATGCCGATGGCCTGCAGGGCCAGGGCCACCCCGCCCGACAGGCGCACGAGCGGCGCGACCGTCCCCACGAGGAGTAGAGCGGCCCCGAGGACCGCCGCCAATTCGGCCGGACCCAAGTCGCCAGACCTAACGCGACCGGGTCTTCGTCGACGAGGCGCCTTCCCTAGGCGCCTCCTCCCCCAGCTCCCCCAGGAGCGCGTTCGCTTCTTCCAGATGCGACCCGATGACCTGCCGCGCGCTCTCCATCAATTGGAAGATCCGCGGGTCCCGGACGCTGTAATGGACGCTGGTCCCTTCCTTGCGTGCCTCGAGGATCCCGGCCCTCCGCATCGCCGCGAGATGCTGCGATGCGCCGCTGGAGTCGATGCCGAGCTCGGCCTGCAACTGGCCTACCGTCATCTCCCCGTCGCGCAGGAGACCGACCACCCGCACCCGGATCGGATGCCCGAGCGTCCGAAAGAAGTCCGCCTTGACCTGATGGATCGGCTGCTCGCTAGTCGCCCTGGTCTCGCGCTTGGTCACCATCGGCTAAGAGATTATCTTAAAAGCCAATAAGATTTGGAAGTGACGTGGTTCGCGGCGCCCGTGGCACCCGGAACGCGCAAGTCAGATCCACCCCCTGTGAGGGGGTCAACCTGCCTCTCGGGGCGCCGCCCTACCCCTCGATCTCCACGTCCCGGTGCTTCACCCGCACCACCACGTCGTCGCGCTGCTCCAGGTCCCGCCGGATGCGGTCGGCCACGGTCACCGAGCGGTGGCGGCCGCCGGTACAGCCGACCGCGATCGTCAGATGGCTCTTGCCCTCCGCCACGTAGGCGGGGACGAGGAACTCGAGCAGGGGCATCAGGCGACCGTAGAACTCGCCCGCCTGGGTGCCCGACTCGACGTACTGGCGGACGACCTCGTCCTGGCCGGTCAGCGGCCGCAGCTCGAGGTCGTAGTGGGGATTGGGCAGGAAGCGGACGTCGAGCGTGAGGTCCGCGTCGCGCGGCGGGCCGTTCTTGAAGCCGAAGGTGAGGAGGGTCAGCGCCAGTTTTTCGTCGCGCTCGGTGCCGAGCAGCTCTTCGGCGATGCGGCGGCGCAGTTCATGGCCGGTGAGGTCGGTGGTGTCGATGACGATGTCGGCGCGCTCGCGCAGCGGCGCCAGCATCTCCCGCTCGGCCCGGATGCCGTCGACGATCCGCCCTTCCGGCGCCAGCGGGTGGCGACGGCGGGTCTCCTTGTAGCGATCGAGCAAGGTCGCCTCGTCGGCCTCGAGGAAGAGCAGTTTCGGCT
>JAFDWD010000415.1 GCA_018268695.1 Actinomycetota bacterium | reverse complement strand
GGTGCCGAAGGTGACGCTGGTCCTGCGCAAGGCCTTCGGCGGCGCCGCGATCACGATGAACTCCAAAGACCTCGGCGCCGACGTCGTCTTCTCCTGGCCGAACGCCCAGATCGGGATCATGGCCGCGCGCCAGGCCGTCGGCATCGTCCACGGGCGGCGCCTGCGCGAAGACGAGTCGCTCTCCCGCGACGACCTCGCCGACGCCTACGCGGCCGAGCACCTCACCGCGCCCGCGGCGGCCGCGTCCGGCTGGGTCGACGAGGTGATCGACCCCGACGCCAGCCGCGAGAGCCTCGCCTGGGCGCTGCGGTCCCTGAGGGGCCGTTGAGCGGTCGCGCCGTCCGCGCCTACGCGGCGCTCGGCGACAGCTTCACCGCGGGGCGCGACTCGATCGACGCCGAGCGCTGGACGGACCTGCTCGCCGCCGGGATCCGCCGGCTGCACCCGGAGCTGCGCTACGAGAACCTCGCCGTCGACGGTGCCACCAGCGCCGAAGTGCTCGAGGGCCAGGTCGAGCCGGCGCTGGCCCTGGAGCCCGACTTCGTCACCGTCATCTGCGGCGCCAACGACGTGCTGCTGGCGACGCGGCCCGACGTCGAGGGGTACGCGAAGAACTTCGACGCGATCCTGCGCCGCCTGCGCGAGGGCGCCCCGGAGGCGATGCTGGTCACCGCGACCGCGCCGGAGGGCTGGCACTTCATGGACCTGCGCCCGCGCACCGAAGCGCGGCTGACCGAGGCGACGGTGGAACTGAACGACATCACCCGGGAGGCGGCGGAGCGCTACGGCGTCCTGTGCCTGCCGGTGGCCGGACACCCGGCGCTGCGCGATCCGGCTACGTTCTCCCACGACGGGCTGCATCCGTCGAGCGAGGGCCACCAGCTCGTCGCCCGCGAATCGTCCAAATACCTGAGCCACGAGCTCGGCATCGACTTCGACATGGAAGGGACGCAAGCGTGATCCTCGAGGGCAAGAAGATCCTGATCACCGGCATCGTCAACCGCCACAGCATCGCCTTCTCGATCGCCGAGCGGGCGCAGGCGGAGGGGGCGGAGGTGCTCCTCACCAGCTTCGGCCGGGTGAAGCGGATGACCGAGCGCTCGGCGGCGCGGCTCGACCCGGCGCCGGACGTGCTGGAGCTGGACGTCAACTCCGACGAGGACATCGCGGCCCTGCGCGAGGAGCTGAAGCAGCGCTGGGGCACCGTCGACGGTGCCGTCCACGCGATCGCCTTCGCCCCCGGCGACGCGATCGGCGGCGACTTCATGGCGACGCCGCGCGAGAGCGCCAAGGTCGCCTTCGAGACCAGCGCCTACTCCTACAAGGCCCTCGCCGAGGCGACCGCGCCCTTGATGACCGAGGGCGGCGCCCTCGTCGGCCTCGATTTCGACGCCACCGTCGCCTGGCCCTCCTACGATTGGATGGGCGTCGCCAAGGCCGCGCTCGAGTCGGTGAACCGTTACCTCGCCCGCGACCTCGGCCCGCAGGGCATCCGCGCCAACCTGATCTCCGCGGGCCCGGTCCACACCGCCGCCGCCTCCGGCATCTCCGGCTTCTCGGACCTCGAGGCCCTCTGGGGCGACGCCGCCCCGCTCGGCTGGGACCCCCACGACGCGACCCAGGTCGCCGACGCGGCCTTGTTCCTCCTCAGCGACCTCTCGCGTGCGACGACCGGCGAAATACTCCACGTAGACGGCGGGGCGCATGCAGTCGGCGCTCCCCTTAAGCAGGCCTAGCCGCCTAGCGGCGGCGTGGGCCAGCCTCGCAAGGACGCAGGGAGCGAGACGAGGGGAGCGCACTCAAGTGCGTGACCCGAAGGCGAGCGACCGAGGACACCGCGAGGCGCCCCCACGCCGCCGCTAGGCCACGGGGTGGTTGGCGTGGAAGAGGTTCTCCGGGTCGTACTTGGCCTTCGCGGCGCGTAGGCGCTCGCACGTCTCCGGTGGGAAGGCCGCGCCGATGTCCTCGGGCTCGTCGGAGAAGTTGAGGTAGCGGCCGATGTCCCAGGGCTTCATCGCCTCGGTCATCGCCGCCAGCCACTCCTTGGTGGGCGCCATCGCGGCCGGCTCCGGCACGATCCCGACGCCGTACATGAGGAACTCGCCGGGGAGGCGGTCCATCGCGCCGTGGGACGGGTCGCTTTTCGCCAGGGCGCCGCCGTCGTGGCGGAGCTCGACCGAGAGCAGTTTCGACGGTGAGTCGGGCCCGACCGCGGCGAGCAGGGCGTCGAGACCCTCGCTCGGAACCTCGCCGAGAACCATCCCGTAGCTGGCGTACGGCGCCGGCTCGGGCGGGTCCATGTGCAGGCCCGCGAGCCCGGCGGGCGGCTGGGTCGCGAAGGTGTCCATCGCCGGGCCGAGGCCGCGGAGCGGCGCCAGCAGCTCGGCCGCCGTGGCCTCCGGCAGGAGCGCGGCGGCCTCGATCACGGCGAAGTCCTGGCCCCGCATCGGCTCCGGGATCTGCGGCAGCGGCGGGAAGGAGAGGAGGCGGCCGACCGAGGTGATCTCCTCCGGCGCCCCCGCCGTCCACTCGTGCCAGGCGTGGAGCACCTCGCTCGCGCGCTCGACTCCGAAGAAGAGCGCTCCGGCGAAGACCTCCGAGATCGGCAGCAGCTCGAACTCGAGCGCGGTGACGATGCCGAAGTCGCCGCCCCCACCGCGGAGCGCCCAGAAGAGCTCGGGGTCGTTCGCGGCGTCCACCCGTCGTTCGCTGCCGGTCGCGTCGACCAGCTCGACCGCGGTGACGCGGTTGGCCTGCAGCCCGTGCTTGCGCGCGTACCAGCCGACGCCGCCGCCGAGGCTGTAGCCGACGATGCCGACCGTCGGCGAGGAGCCGTGGCAGGCGGCCAGGCCGAGGTCGGAGGCGCGGGGCACGAGGTCGCCCCAGAGTGCCCCGGAACCGACCCTGGCGATCCGCCGCTCGGCGTCGATCGACACCGTGCTCATCGCCGCGGTGCGGACCAGCAGGGTGTCGGAGAGGTCGAGGAGCGGTTCGGCCCCGTGCCCGGTCCGCTGGGCGCCGATCCGCAGACCCTCGGCCTTCGCGTACTCGACCGCGTCGATCACGTCGGCGGAGCCGGCCGGCGTCACGATCCCGGCAGGCTCCTGGCTCAGCAGTACGTTGAACGCGCCGCGATTTGCATCGTAGGTGTCGCTGCCGCGCGACAAGACGTCGATTGCCATCCAGCTACTCCCGGACTAGGTGAACGAGACCGCCGGAGAGGCTAGAGGCAATCGACGCCCCTGTCACTCGCGAACCGGGCTATTTCCCTAGTCGGGTGAACGAGACCGAGTAGGTGATTTCGGTCTTCGACCACCAGCCCGAGCCGCTGTCTTTGGCGGAGCCGTGACCGATCGCGATCCACTTCTGGAACTTCGGGTCGAACAGCTCGTCCTGGCTCACCTCGGCGTAGATGTATTCGCCCTGGTGACCGGAGCCTTCGACCAGGAGCCACGGAAAGCCGTCGATGCCGTTACCGGGGCAGTTGACGTAGGGGTCTTCGCTGCTGCCGCTGCTGCTGAGCAGGAGGGCGTTCTTCTTGTCCGTCGCGTACTGCAGGTCGAGCTTCCACTTCTTCACGGTCCTGGTCCCGCAATCCGGTTTGGAGGCTTCCGCGCCGCCGCCGTTTTCTTCGCAGGTCCGCGCCGGCCCGGTGATCACCGGCGTGAAGTTGCGCTGGACCTTGGCGGTGGCGGGGATGCCGAGCTGCCCGGTGGCGAACATCTGCGGGTTGAATTCACCTGGCATGTGGGTGGCGTCGACGTAGATCGGCTTGGTCGTGTGGAAGCTGACCTTCTCGCGGCCGAACGAGTGGTCGCTGGTGCCGCATTCGTCGGCCGCTTCGACGGCGCGATGCCAGGTGGTGTTCTGGATCCCTTCGATCTCGATCTTGAATTTGGCGACCTGGAATCCGTTGCCGGAAGTGGCCGCGTCGGCCCGCCCGGCGAAGGCGGCGACGAGCGCGATCGCGAGGCCGAAGGCCAGCGCGATCGCGACGATCTTGTCGCTCCTCTTCATCGTCATCGTGTCGTTCCTCTCTGTCGGCGTCGCGCTCAGCGGGCGCCGATCTCGTGGTTGGCGTGCATCAGGCGCTCGGGGTCGTAGGTGTCCCGCGCCGCCTCCAGCCGCGTCGCCACCGCAGGCGGGAAGAACCCGGCCGCGTCGGCCTTCTCCTCGACGAAGTTGAGGTAGCGGCCCGCCTCGTAGGGGCCCATCGCGGCCTCCACCCGGGCGAGGTCGGCGTCGGTCTTCTCCGCCAGCATCGGGTCGGCGATCCCGATCGCGAAGTAGGTGTAGGAGCCCGGCAGGGTGGCGACCGCGCCGGAGCCCTCCGCGGCCCGTGAGAGCGCGCCGCCGGCGTGACGGAGCTCGACCGAGACCAGCGCCGACCCGGACCCGGGCCCGGTCGCGTCGACGAAGGCGTCGATCGCCGCCGCATCGAGCTCGCCCAGCATCGCGTGGGCGGAGTCGTAGGGGACGGGGTCGCGCGGGTCCATGTGGAGCTCGGCGATCCCGGCCGGCGGCTGGACGGCGAAGGTGTCCATCGCCGGGCCGAGTGCCCGCAGCGGCTCCAGCAGGCGGGCCGCCTCCGTCACGTCGCCGAGGAAGACCGCCTCGATCAGGGCGAACGATTTGCCGCGCATCGGCTCGGGGACCTCGGGCACCGGCGGGAACTGGAGGACGCGGCCGACCGAGGTGACCTCCTCGGGCGCGGTCGCCGTCCACTCGTGCCAGGCGTGCAGCACCTCACGGGCGCGGTCGATCGGGAAGAAGAGCACCCCGGCGTAGATCTCCTCGACCGGGAACAGCTCGAACTCCATCGCGGTCACCACGCCGAAGTTGCCGCCGCCGCCGCGCAGCGCCCAGAACAGCTCGGCGTCGCGCTCCGGCGTCGCGCAACGGATCTCGCCGTCGGGGGTGACGACCTCGATCGCGGTCACGTGGTTGGCGGCGAGCCCGTGCTTGCGGGCGTACCAGCCCATGCCGCCGCCGAGCGTGTAGCCGGTGATGCTGACGTCGGGGGTGGAGCCGTGCAGGGCGACGAGGCCGAGCTCGGAGGCGGCGGGGACGACGTCCTCCCAGCGGGCCCCGGCGCCGACCCGCGCCCGCCGGGACGGAGCGTCGATCGAGACCCGGTCCATCGCGTTGGTCTTCAGCAGGATCGAGTCTTCCAGCCGTCCCAGCGGGCCCATGTTGTGGCCGGTGCGCTGCGGCGCCACGCGGAGCCCTTCGCGACGGGCGAAGCGCATCACCGCGGCGACTTCCTTCGGCGAGCGGGGGACGACGATCGCCGCCGGCCGCTGGTCGACGGCCAGATTGAAGCCGCCGCGGGCGGCGTCATAGCCCGGCTCGCCCGGGCAGTGGACCTCACCGCCCACCTCGGCGCGCAACGCGGCCGGAGAGCGTCGGGTCTGCAGGATGTCATTGGTGCTCATCGGGTTCTCCTCGGATTCGAAGTGGTCGATGGCACCAGCTTCCGCCGGGAGAGCGATCCGCACATCGGGGCGAACCCCAAACCGGAACCCCAAAGTTTTGGCCTAGGGGGGACCCTTAGGGGGTGGGGTGTTGTGCCGACGGGGGTGGCAGTCCTAGAGGCGGTGCCCTGGGCGTCTCATGGAGGTCCTGGCATGCTGTGACCTCCATGAGACGCCCAGGACGTGACGGTTCCGTGACTAACTCCGAGGGTTCGTGACGCTTCCGCCCGGAACTCCACACCCCCGTCACGGTTCCACATCAACATGGGGCCCCCGACGGAATGCGCACGAACGTGACGGGATGTGCGCGGAAGTGTGGAGTTCTTGACGTCTCACGCACGTCTCTCGCGACGGCGTCGCACTTTCTCCACCGCTTTCATACCCCGGCCGTCTCGGCCACGGCCACAGCCAGCCAGGGCCGTGGCCGAGACGGCCGTGCTCGCCGCCACCGACTTGCGTCCCTTGCCTCGGGCCCCGCCGACCCCCGTCCCTACCCCGTCTCCAGCGCTCCCGTCAGCTGCCTTCTCGAGCGGATCTCAAGCTTCCGGTAGGCGTTGGAGAGGTGGACCTCGACCGTCTTCGGGGTGACGAAGAGTTTCTGGGCCACCTCGCGGTTGGTCATCCCGTCGGCGGCGAGGCGGGCGACGCGTTCCTCGCTCGGGGTCAGGGAGGCGACGCCGGAGAGGGCGGTGCGGCGGGGGCGGGCGCCGGTCGCGGCGAGTTCGGCGCGGGCGATGTCGCGGACCCGCTCGGAGCCGCAGGCTTCCGCCAGCTCGATCGCGCGCTGCAGAGGCTCGCGGGCGTCGGTCGGGCGGCGCGCGGCGCGCAGGGCACGGCCCAGGGCGGTCAGCGCCTTGGCCCACTCGAGGCGCGCGGTGCCGCCGTCGAGCACGGCCACCGCCTCTTCGAGGTAGGGCAGCGTCTCGTCGGGGCCGCTGACCCGAGCCAGCGCCCGCACCGCCGCGCCGACCGTCCCCGGGGCTCCCCAGTGGCGCGT
>JAFDWD010000414.1 GCA_018268695.1 Actinomycetota bacterium | reverse complement strand
CGATGCCGCAGCGCGACCTTTTCGCCGACTTCGCGCGGATGCGCCGGGAGATGGACCAGCTGATGGGCGATCCCTGGAGCCGCACCCGCTACGTGAGCCGCCGCGCCTCCGGCTTCTCGCCGAACGTCGACGTCTATTACGTGGACGATCCGCAGCGGGCCGTGGTCAAGGTCGACCTCGCCGGGATCGACCTCACCGAGATCGGGATCGAGGTCTCCGGTCGCCAGCTGGCGATCGTCGGCCGGCGCGCCCTGCAGGAGACCGAGGGCCGTGTCTACCAGCAGATCGAGATCCCCTCAGGCCCCTTCCGCCGCGTGGTCGAGCTGCAGGTCGAGGTCGACGGCAACCGCTCGGTCGCCAGCTACGAAGACGGCATCCTCACCGTCGAACTGCCGCTGCGCGACCCGCGGGAGACCACCCACCAAGTCCCGATCGAGCGGACTTGACGGACCTGATGGAGGGATCCGGCCCGACCCTGGAGGTCGTCGAAGCGCCGCTCGACAGCGAGGGGTCCCTGGGTGACGGCCCGCTGCCGCTCCCGGAGGCGCTCCCGGTCCTGCCGCTGCGCGACTCGGTCGCCTTCCCGGACACGATCACCCCGCTCGCGGTCGGCCAGCCGCGCTCGATCAAGCTGATCGACGACGTCCTCGGCGGCAACCGGATGCTGGTGATGGTCGCCTCGCGCAACCCCGACCTGGAGGAGCCGACCCCGTCGGACCTCTACGACGTCGGCGTCGTCGGCGTGGTCGAGCGGATGGTGAAAGTGCCGGACGGCAGCCTGCGGATCCTGGTGCAGGCGACGCAGCGCGTCCGGCTCGACAAATTCGTCACCGACCGCCCTTACCTGATCGCCCGCATCACCGAGATGCCCGACGAGGTCGAGCGCAGCCCCGAGCTCGAGGCGCTCAGCCGTAACGTCCAGCGCACCTTCTCGGAGATCGTCGAGCAGATCCCCTACCTGCCGGAGGAGCTGCAGCTCGCCGTCGCCAACATCGACGACCCGAGCGCGCTCG
>JAFDWD010000413.1 GCA_018268695.1 Actinomycetota bacterium | reverse complement strand
GTTCGACATCTCCAGCGTGCCGCTGATCGTCAGGCCGAAGCCTTCGCCCGGCGTGCCGTCCTGGGCTTTGCCGGAGGCGGCGCTTTCGATCCAGTTGGAGCCGGTGGTGCGCTGCAGGCCGGCCTCGTTCTGGAATTTGGCGATCGAGATGTAGCCCGCGGTGACGCGTTCGCCGCCGCCTTCCGGCACGTAGGAGACCGAGCCGTCCTGGCCGATCGAGACGTCCGTCGCGCCTTTCGGCACGTTGATGTAGGTGTCGGGGGCGCCGCCGCCGGGGGCTTTCTTGCCGAGCACGAACTCGCCGCCCTGGGTGCAGAGATAGCCTTCCTGGTTGAAGGTGAAGTTGCCCGCGCGGGTGTATTCGACCGCTTTCGGCAGCGTCGCCGGCGGGGTGCCGTCGCCGATGATGAACATGCCTTCGCCCTCGATCGAGAGGTCGGTCGTTTCCCCGGTCGACTGCTGTGAGCCTTCGCCCATCAGGTTGTCGATCGAGCCGAGCTGCACGCCGAGGCCGACCTGCGCCGGGTTGCGGCCGGCCTGGCCGTTGCCCGGCGCGGTCGCTCCGATCTCCAGCTGGGAGAGCGAGTCGGCGAAGTTGACCCGGCTCGCCTTGTAGCCGACGGTGTTGACGTTGGCGATGTTGTTCGCCGTGACGTCGAGCAACGTCTGGTGGTTCTTGAGGCCGCTGACTGCGGCGTACATCGCGCGCATCATGGTTTTCTCGTGTCCTTTCTCATGCGATTACCGCGGTGTCGATGTTGGTGAAGACCTGCTCCTTCATCTGCGACTGGTCGACCGCCGTGATCACCGTGCGGTTCTGCGGCGCGACCACGTAGGCGGTCGAGTCGACCAGGACGACGGCGGCGCGGGACCCCTTTTTCGCCGCCAGTTCGACGCCCTTTTCGAGGCGTGCGGCGGTCGCCGGGTCGTTCGCCCCGAGGCCCCGTCGCTGGACCCGTTCGGCGGCGTGCTTGGAGAACTTCAGCTCGTCGGCGAAGGCCGGGCCGCCGGCGGGGGCCGCCGGTTGCTGCGTGGGGCGGGGTGCCGGCGTGTAGCCGATCTGCCCCGCGCCGCCGATGCCGCCGATTCCGCTCATGAGACCTTCGTCACCGCCCCGGCGGGGATGCCCGATTCGCCATTGATCGTCAGCGCGAAGCCTTCTTCGCCGAAGTCGACCGATTCGACTTTCCCTTCGGCGAGGGTTTCGTCTTCCTTCATGTAGGTGACGTTGTGGCCGACCAGCGAGAGCGACTGGTTCACCGCCAGCATGTGGCTCTGTTCTTCGTTGGCGACGGCCATGTTGGTGACCTGCTCGAGGGTCGAGAACGCCGCCATCTGGCTCATGAATTCCTGGCTGCCGACCGGCGCCATCGGGTCCTGATTTTTCAGCTGCGCGACCAGGAGCTGCAGGAACTGGTCCTTGTTCAGCCCGTTGGCTTCCGCCTGTTCCTTCACCTTGGTCGCCTGCCCGCCGGTCGCCCCGGTGGCCCCGACCCCGCCCAATGCACCGCTCATCTCATGCTTCCTTTCTCGTTGCGCTCAGGCGAGGACGTCGACGAGGACGCCGCCCCCAAGGTCGATGGTCTGGGTCTTCTCCGTCGCGATCTCCGGATCGCCCGCGGCGTCGCGCGCGATCCCGGCCCCGGGGGCCTGCGCCGCCGCCTGGCCGTCGCCGCGGCCGTGTGCGGCGCCCGCCGATTCGCCGCCGACCGAGATCTGCAGCGAGGCCAGTTCGAGCCCCTGCGCGGCGAGCCGCCGTTGCAGCTCGGTGGCGCTGCTCTGCAGCAGCTGTGCCGCGCGCGGGGTGTCGGCGACGACCGTCGCGGTCAGCCCGGCGCTGCCCTCGCGGAGGAAGACTTCGACCCCGCCGAGCTCCGCCGGGCGCAGCGTCACGCGGGCTCGCGTGAAGCCGCCCTGGCCCGCCATCCGCAGCGTCGCTTCGAGTGCCGCGGCCGGCGCCGGCGCGGGGGCGGCGGGGGAGGAGAAGGCGACGTTGGCGCTCGGTGCCGAGCTCGGAGCCGTCGGCGTCGCGGTCGCGGGGGCGGCGGCGGGCACGGTCGGAGGGGGGGCGGCAGCGGGGCGGGCCGGGATGGGAGCTTCCGGCGAGCGCTCGCCTCCCGCGGGTGATCCCTCGTCGTGCGATTCGCGCGCACCTGCTTCCGCCGTCGCGGCCTCCGTCTTCGATCCGCCCGGCGTCGTCGTGGTCGGAGCGGGGCCTTCGGTAGGCGCTGCCTTCGGGGCGGCGGGGAGTGAAGCTTCGGCCGCGGGCGCGACGGTCGGCGGCGCGGCTTCGGCGTCCGCGACCGGTTCGGCCGACGCCGGCAAGGCGATCGGCCTGCCCGGGAGCGGCGTGGGGGAGGCCTGCGTTTCGGGAGTCACGCTCGGGGTCGTCGGGGCCGTGGCCCCGGGGCCCGGGGACGCTTCCTCCGCCGGGGCCCCGATCTCCGGTTCCCCGGCGGCAGGCGCGGGGCTCGTCGTAGCCGAGTCGGACGCTGCGGCCACCACGGCCGGGGGCGTCAGATTCGCGGTGGCCGAGGTGCCGGCGGCGGTCGACTCCGGCGCGGTCGCGGGACTGTTCGGAGCGACCGGGACCGGCATCGCCGCGACGGCCGCGGCTTCGCCCGTGGCCGTCGTCGCCGTCGATTCGCCAGCCGCTATTTCGCCGCACGCTCCTTCGCCGGTGGCGCTCCCTGCCGCCGGCGCTTCGCTCGTCGTCGCGGGCGCCGCGATTCCTTCGGCGGGAGCCGCGGGAGTCGCCTGCGGCCCTTTCTTCTTGTCGCCTTCCGCTGGTGCGGTCCGGGCGGTGGATTGTTCTGCCAGCAACCCCGCGAAGGGTGGTGCCGTGCCTGGTGGCCCAGGTTCGGGCGGTGGGGCGCCCGGTGGCGCCGACGGTGGGAAGGCCGCGCTCAGCGGCAGCGGGCGTTGGTAGGTCACCTGGCTCACACCGCTCCCCCGAAGGCGTTCGCGTAGCCCGCGGCGTAGCCGAGCACCTTCTTCACGTATTCCTGGGTTTCCGGATAGGGCGGGATGCCGTTGTACTGCTGCACCGCGCCCGAGCCGGCGTTGTAGGCCGCCAGGGCCAGTTCGGTGTTGCCGCCGAATTCGGCGAGCTTTTCGCTCAGCAGACGGGCGCCGGCGTCGATCGACTGGGCCGGATCGTGGGGGTCGGTGACCCCGAGGCTCGCCGCCGTTTCCGGCATCAGCTCGGTCAGGCCCTGGGCGCCGGCGGAGCTGCCGACGGTCGGGTCGAAGTGGGACTCCTGTTCGATCAGCCCCGCCAGCAGGGCCGGGTCGACGCCATAGCGCGCGCACGATTCTTCGATCAGGGACTGGAAGGGGACGGTGCCGTTGCCGGCGAGCGAGGTCGGTTCGGTCGCGGCCGTGGTGGCGAGCGTCGCCGTGGTGGGGGAGGGGCCGGTGACCGGCGTCGCTTCGCCGAGCGCGTCCGGCCCGGTGCCCGGTACCGCGCTTGCTTCGGCGAGGG
>JAFDWD010000412.1 GCA_018268695.1 Actinomycetota bacterium | reverse complement strand
GCGCCGTCCTCGGCGCGGGCGTGGAGGACGCGGTCGTCGAAGATGATCTCGTCGAGGCCGTCGACCCGGGCCAATGCCTCGCGCACGGCCGTCTCCGGAGCGGTCTCGGTGCCGAGCTCGATGTGGATCGCGTCGCCGCGCAGCTCGCGCTTCAGCGCGTCGGGGGAGCCCTCGGCGACGACCTTGCCCTTGTCGACGATCGCCAGCTGTGCCGCCAGCTGGTCGGCCTCCTCGAGGTAGTGCGTGGTGAGCAGGACGGTCAGCCCCGCGTCGGCGAGCCTGCCGATCTCGTCCCACATCTCCGCCCGCACCTCGGGGTCGAGGCCGGTCGTCGGCTCGTCGAGGAAGAGGACCTGCGGCCGGTGCACCAGCCCCTGGGCGACGTCGAGGCGCCGCTGCATCCCGCCCGAGTACTCGCGCACCAGGCGGTTGCCGGCGTCGGCGAGCCGGAACTGCTCCAGCAACTCGTCGATCCGCCGCTCCAGCTCGCGCCCGCCCATGCCGAAGACCTGGCCTTGCAGACGCAGGTTCTCGCGCCCGGTCGCCTCGCGGTCGAGGCCGCCCGCCTGGGAGACGACGCCGATCGACTCGCGGACCCGGGGCGCTTCGCTCAGGATGTCGTGGCCCGCGACCTTCGCCGAGCCGCCGTCAGGGTGGGCGAGGGTGGTGAGGATCTTCACCGTCGTCGACTTGCCCGCCCCGTTCGGGCCGAGCAGGCCGAAGACCGTCCCCGCCGGCACCGAGAAGGTGAGGCCGTCGAGCGCCTGCACGTCGTCCCCGTATGACTTCCGTAGATCAACCGCTTCGATCGCGTTCGTATCTCCCACTCGATCCTCCTGTAGAATTCCCTTGATTCTCAAGTATCTTGAAAATCAAGATAACAGCTTTACCTGACACATGAGACGAGACGGATGAAGAAGGCAGAACTGATCGGTCAGCTGTTCGACGCGGTGCGGGCCAACCAAGTTGCGACCGACAAGATGGACGACAACGCCGCGAGGGGGATGGGGGTAAACCGGACCGACGCGCGAGCGCTTGACATCGTCGAGCGCCTCGGGCCGGTCACCGCGGGCAAGCTCTCGCTCGACGCGGGCCTCACCAGCGGCACGGTCACCGCCGTGATCGACCGCCTGGTCGAGAAGGGCTACGTGCGCCGCGTGGCCGACCCGACCGACCGCCGCCGCGTCCTGATCGAGAAGACGGAGAAGCTGGACGAGGCCTCCAAGCGCTTCTACGGCCCGCTCGCCGAGCGCTCGCTCGCCTGGCTCGACAAGTTCTCCAACGCCGAGCTGGAAACCGTCGTCCGCTTCCTGCGCTTGGGGACCGACATGATCGAGCGCCGGGTGGCCGAGCTGATCGAGGAGCGGGAAGGGAAGTAGGGGCCTCTTCCCACGGATCCCTCACCGCCGACGGCGGCAGGGTCAGGCGGCGGTTCCCGGCTCGACCGGCTCCTCCACCTCGGGTGGCTGGAGGGTCGTGGAGGCGTCGGGGTCCGGTTCGACCGGGCGCTCCCAGCGCAGCTGTTCGGGAGCCTCGCGCATCCGCAGGATCCGCGCCGGGATGCCCCCGACGACGGCGTTCGCGGGCACGTCCTTGGTGACGACCGAGTTCGTCCCGATCACCGAGTTGTCGCCGACCCGCACGCCGCGCAGCACACAGGCGCCGTAGCCGATCCAGACGTTGGAGCCGACCTCGACGTCGCGCTTGTAGATACCCTGCGTGCGGATCGGCCGCTCGACCTCGACGACGCCGTGGTCGAAGTCGATGAACATCGCTTTGTCGGCGATCACGCACTGCTCGCCGATCCGGATGTGCTGGAAGGCGGTGATCGTGCATTCCTGGACCATAACCGTCTTAGGGACGACCTCGCCCAGCCCCTCGTGGCAGCGCACCTTGGTCCGGTCGCCGATCCAGACGAAG
>JAFDWD010000411.1 GCA_018268695.1 Actinomycetota bacterium | reverse complement strand
ATCTCCGGGCCCATGATCCCCTCGGGGTAGCCGGGGTAGTTCTCGACGTCGGTCGTGTTCTGCAGCTGGCCGCCCCACTGGAAGCCCTCGAAGACGAGCGGCTCGAGGTTCGCGCGAGCGGTGTAGAGCGCCGCCGTGTAGCCGGCCGGACCGCCGCCGACGATGATCACGTTCTCGACTTTGCTCATGTTGGTGGTGCCGGTCGTGTCCTCGCTCATCTCTCGCTTCTCCTAGGCCATTACTTTACTTTTTATAGTACCACCGTCGCGGTCGATCGGCAGCCCGTCCGTTTCCCAGCGGCGGACAGTGTTGCGCAGTTGGAAGAAGGCGACGACGCCGGGCGGGATCGGCATCCAGAAGGAGACCAGGCGGAAGATCAGGATGGCCGGGAAGACCGTCTCCTCGGGCAGGCCGAAGAGGACGAAGGCGCCGATCATCCCCGCGTCGACGGCCCCCACGCCCGCCGGCGCCAGCGGGAAGAGGTTGGCGACCATGCCGAGGAAGAAGCCCTGGACGACGACCGCCAGCGGCACGTGGATGCCGAGCGAGTGGAAAGAGGCCCAGAGCACGCCGATGCTGAACGCCCAGAAGCCGGCCGCGCCGAGGACCGCGAGCCCGCCCTTGCGAGGGTGCGCGAAGAGGCCGAGCGCGAAGCGGAAGCCGTCCCCGAGCGTCTCCGGCACCCGCGAGGCCCATTCGACGAAGCTGCGCGTGTGGGCGCCGTGGGCGTGCGGCATCAGCTTGCCTTCGACGTCGGCGGGGATCAGCGTGATCAACACGCCCAAGACCAGCAGGATGCCCGCGACCGCCGCCGGGATGATCGTCAGCTCGACCGAGTTCTCGCCGTTCAGCACTCCGGTCCGCAGCAGCAGGCCGAAGACGATCAGCGCCAGCGGATAGAAGGCGTAATGCAGGGTGACGAAGGCGATCATCCGGCGGGCGACCTCGCGCCGCCTCATCCCGGCTTTCCGCAGCGCCCAGTAGGTCAGCGCCACCCCGCCCGCGCCGCCCGCCGAGAAGAGCAGCGTCGCCGCCACCCCCGCCATGTTGATCTGGTAGGTCTCGCCCCAGGTCAGGCGCAGGGCCTCGCCGCCGACCACCGCTTTGAAGAGGGCGATGTAGGTCGCGTAAGAGGCGATCGAGAAGACGATCGCGATGCCGATCCAGAGCGGGTCGGCTTCGTCGAGCTTGCCCAGCGCGTCCCCCAGCCCGACCAGCTTGGGGAACAAGAAGTAGATCCCGACCAGCAGGATGAGCACCACGGCGCCGGTCTGCAGCATGCGCTTGGTGGTGAAGACCGGAAGTTCGGCGATTCCACCGCCGCCATTCCCCTCGTCTGGCCTCTCGTCGTCGGGCACCTACCCGGGGACGCTACCGAGAGGCGCCGCCGCCAGCCCCGTCTAACCCTCCGCGAGCCGCTCCAGCCGTTGGATCACCGCGCTGACCTGGCCGACCGCGGGGGCGAAGATCGGGTCGGAGACGCGGACCGCGCCGACCAGGCCGGCGCCGGCGAGCAGATCGGTCACGTAGTGCTCGCCGAGGTAGACGAGGCCGTAGCCGAGCACCAGCGCGTAGGCCCAGCCGACCGCGCCCTCGCGCTTACTCCCTTCGGAGAGGGAGATCGCCCCCTGCATCGAGGTGGCGAAATGCAGCGAGGGCATCGCCGCCCAGGGATTGCCGCCGAGCGCCTTGTAGAGCGGGCCCCAGTAGCGCCCCCAGAGCGGTTCGCCGACCTCGACCATGATCCGGCGCATCGGCTCGTTGGTGTGGCCCTGCTCCGAGGACCACCAGGGCGGCGCGGTCGGCAGCGCCCAGTAGCCGAAGGCGCCGGCGTCGAAGACGGCGGCCATCTGGCGGGCGGCCCGGGGGAAGCGGTCCGGATGGCGGAAGAGGATCCAGAAGAGCACCGCGTAGGGCTCGAAGAACCAGAGCCAGTGGGTGACCGTGAGGAAGCGGTCGAGGGCCCGGACGGGGCGGCGCCCGGCGAGAAAGGTCTGCAGGCGCGCCCCGGGCAGGCGGCCGGCGCCGAGCGCCGAGTCGACCTTGATCGGATAGTGGGTGTAGAGGCGGCGGCGCAGGGCCTCGGGGTTGTCGTAGGGCATCTCGTGGACGACCGTGAACGCCCACATCTGCATCGCGAAGAGGGCGACGTCGCGCTTGCGCGAACGGGGGGCGAGGACGGCGACGGCGAGCGGTCCCGAGGCGGCCACGGCGAGGGTCACGGGGCCCGGGATCTTCAGTCGCTTGCGCACCAACGGGAGGGCGATCGCGCTGCCGACGACGGTGGTCGCGCCCGCCCTGACGGCCAGCCGTACCGCTTTGGGTGGCCGTGAGCGCCTCCTCATGCGTCGGCGAGTATAGGTCGAGCCCGCGCGGTGCCCACCGACCGCAGCGCATCAGCGCCGCTCGCCGTGATTAGAATGGCCGCGCCTTGACGCCGCACTCGCCTGGCACCGGCCAGATAAACACGCTCATTTGGATCGGCT
>JAFDWD010000410.1 GCA_018268695.1 Actinomycetota bacterium | reverse complement strand
GGCGGCGTCGATCACGCCGCCGAGCTGGCGCGGCTGGTTGGCGATCAGGCCGACCGGGCGACCCTCGAGGCGGGCGAAGGCGGTGACCATGTTCGGCGCCCAGCGCGGCGACATCTCCAGCAGCGAGCCACCGTCCAGCACCGCGTGGGCGACGTCACGGACGTCGTAGACCTTGCGCTGCTCGAGCGGGACGATCGCGCCGGGGTCGCCGAGGTCCGGGTCGATGACCAGGTGCGGATGCGGGTTGCCGCCGATCGTCTGCGGCAGCAGGCTGAGCAGGTGGCGGGTCTTCATCACCGCGTCGGCGGCGTCGTCGGCGATCAGGTCGGCGACCCCGTTGCGGCCGTGCACCTTCGGCCCACCGAGGTCCTCCATCGAGATCTCTTCGCCCATCGCCTCGGCGACCACTTTCGGGCCGGTGAGGAACATCCGCGACTCCTTGGTCATCACCACGTAGTCGGTGAGCGCCGGCGAGTAGGCGCCGCCGCCCGCGGAGACGCCGGAGAGGATCGAGATCTGCGGCACCTTGCGCGACAGCTCGACGCTGGCGCGGAAGATGCGGCCGTAACCCGCGAGGGCGGCGTGGCCCTCCTGCAGGCGCGCCCCGCCGGAGCGGACGAAGCCGACCACCGGGGCGCCCGCGTCGCCTGCCATCCGCATCGTGCGGACGATCGTGTCGGCGTGGACCTCGCCGAGGCTGCCGCCGAGGAAGGCCGGGTCCTGGGCGTAACAGAAGACCGGCCGCCCGTCGACCTCACCGGCGCCGGCGGCGACGCCGTCGCCGGGGGTCGCCCGCTCGCCCAGGCGCATGCTCGAGACGCCGGAACGGATCGGCCGGAACGTGCCCGGGTCGCAGAGCATCTGTAGCTGCCCGAGGGGCGTGTCGGTAGGAGCGGGAGGCGGGGCTTTGACGGCAGTTGCCATAGGTGTGTGTGGGTCCGGGGGCTAGTTGACTGAGGAGAGGACGAGGACGGCGTTGTGGCCGCCGAAGCCGAACGAGTTGGAGATCGCGACGACCGGACCATCTCCGTTGACTATCGGTTTAGCTGACCCTTCGACGTAGTCAAGATCCAACCCCTCTTCTGGCTGTTCATAGCCGACAGTCGGGGGGGCTTCGCGACGCCTGAGGGCTTC
>JAFDWD010000040.1 GCA_018268695.1 Actinomycetota bacterium | reverse complement strand
GCCATCGCGTGGCCCGGTTTGATGTCGGCCTCGGGACCGGATTTCACCGTGTCCCCCACTTTCAGCGCCGCCGGGGCGAGGATGTAGTCCTTGTGCCCGTCGGCGTAGTGGAGCAGGGCGATGTAGCAGGAGCGATTCGGGTCGTACTCGATCGTCGCGACCTTGGCGGGGATCCCGTCCTTTAGACGCTTGAAGTCGATTTTGCGGTAGCGGCGCTTGGCACCCCCACCACGATGGCGGGCGGTGATCCGGCCGTTCGAGTTGCGGCCGCCGGACTTTTTCAGCCCTTCGGTCAGCTTCCGTTCCGGCTCCTTCGCGGTCACCTGCTCACGCAGGGGATAGGTCGCGAAACGGCGGCCCGGGCTGGTCGGTTTGGTTTTGCGGTTCGGCATCTCTAGAACTCCATCCCTAGGCGGTCTGTCCGCCTTCGAACAACTCGATCCACTCGCCCGGGCGCACCTGGACGATGGCCTTCTTCCAGGCACGGGTGCGGCCTTTGGTGAGACCGCGACGCTTCGGCTTCGACCGCACCTTGGCGGTACGGACCTCGGCGACCCCGACCCCGAAGACCTCTTCGACCGCCTGCGCGATCTGGGTCTTATGGGCGCGGTCATCGACGCGGAAGGTGTACTTGCCCTCGGCGATCAGCGCGTAGGACTTCTCCGAGATCACCGGGCGGATGAGGATCGTGCGCGCGTCCATCAGGCAGCCGCCTCCTCTTTCTTCGCACTCGGCGCCAGACGCTCTTCGAGCGACTTCAGTGCGGTCTCGGAGATGACGATCGACGCGGCGCCGATCACATCGGCGACGCCGGTCGCCCCGACCTCGAGCACCGTGATGCGCTGCAGGTTGCGGAAGCTCTTCATCGCGCCGGTCTCCTCCGCCGTGACGATCAGGACCGTCGGGCTCTTGGCCGCCCATTTGGCGAGCGCCGCGGCTGCCGACTTGGTCGACGGGGTATCGAACTTGGAGGCGTCCAGCACCGCGACCGAGTCGCGCTCGGCGTGAACCGAGAGGGCCGAGCGCATCGCCTTACGGCGGGCTTTGCGGTTCACCTTCACCGTGTAGTGGCGGGGCTTCGGGCCGAAGGTGACGCCACCGCCGAAGCGGCTCGAGACGCCGAGGGCGCCGACGCGAGCGCGGCCGGTTCCCTTCTGGCGCCAGGCCTTGGCGGTGGTGAAGGCAACCTCGCCGCGGGTCAGGGTCGACGCGGTACCACGACGGCGCGAGGCCATATCGGCACGCGCGGCCTCGTACACCAGCGAGTGATGGAACGGCTCGGCGAAGAGCGCGTCGGGCAGGTCGGCTTTCGAGGAGCCGCCGAGCACGGGGGCTTTGCTAGGCATCGGTACGAACCTCGACGATCGAGTTCTTGGCGCCGGGGACGGAGCCTTTGATCAGCAGCAGGTTGCGGTCGGCGTCGATCTGGGCGATTTCCAGGCCGCGCTGGGTGCGCCGCTTGTTGCCCATCTGGCCCGGCATCCGCATCCCTTTGAAGACGCGGGCGGGGAAGGCGCTGGCGCCGATCGAGCCCGGGGCGCGCACGTTGTG